>NZ_DASZGI010000347.1:0-12966 GCF_035938995.1 Actinocrinis sp. | reverse complement strand
GCTGTAGGTGAGACGACCGCTGGGACGGTGGCCGGCGAGACGGCGGCGAGCGAGCCCGCGGCCGAGGCGCTGCTCGGCCATCTCGGCATGAGCGGCCAGTTGCTCGTCCAGCCGCGCGAGGCGCCGGACGAGACGCATCTGCGGGTCCGGATCACCTTCACCGACGGTGGGCCGGAGCTGCGCTTCGTCGACCAGCGGACGTTCGGCGGCCTCTCGCTCGACGCGATGGTGGACGGCCTGCCGGTCACGATCGCGCACATCGCCCGCGACCCGCTCGACCCGCTGTTCGCGGACGACGCGTTCATCGCCGCCCTGCACGCCAAGAACACCGGCATCAAGCGGGCACTGCTGGACCAGTCCCTGATCAGCGGCGTCGGCAACATCTACGCGGACGAGGCGCTGTGGCGGGCGCGGCTGCACTTCGAGCGGCCGACGGCGACGCTGCGGCGGCCCGACGCGGAACGGCTGCTGGCAGCCGTGCGCGAGGTGATACTTGAGGCCCTGGACGTCGGCGGCACGTCCTTCGACTCGCTGTACGTGAACGTCAACGGCGAATCGGGCTACTTCTCGCGGTCGCTGAACGCCTATGGGCAAGTCGGCAAGCCGTGCCCGCGGTGTCAGACCCCGATCAAGCGCGCCGCGTTTATGAACAGGTCATCGTACTTTTGCCCGAGGTGCCAGCGGCTTCCAAGCCCCGCACGGTGAAAGGCGCCGGGGTGCGGGGAAGACGGGATGTGCCGTCGTATACAGGGCATGCGGGCAGCGGGGACGGGCGGCCCCTGGAGCTGGGCCGTGGAGCTGGAATGTGCCGCCGCCACATGGGATGACGGACGGGGGAAGATGATGGCGTTGTCCGAGCGAGAGGTGGCGGCGTGAACGCGGAGCAGATCGAGGCCGAGTACCGGAGCGTGGAGGCCGAGCTGCTGGCCCGCTGGCCGGAGACCAAGCTCGAGCCGTCCCGGGACCGGATCGAGGCCCTGATGGACCTGCTCGGCTCCCCTCAGCGGGCGTACCCGGCGATCCACATCACCGGCACGAACGGCAAGACCAGCACCGCGCGGATGATCGACGCGCTGCTGCGCGCGCTGAACCTGCGCACCGGCCGCACCACCAGCCCGCATCTGGAGGAGGTGCGCGAGCGGATCTGCCTGGACGGCTCGCCGATCGACCGGCGGCGGTTCGTCGAGGTCTACCGCGAGATGAAGCCGTTCGCCGACCTGGTGGACGAGCGCCAGCCGTATCCGCTGTCCTTCTTCGAGATGATCACCGGCCTGGCGTACGCCGCCTTCGCCGATGCCCCGGTGGACGCCGCCGTGGTGGAGGTCGGGCTCGGCGGCACCTGGGACGCGACGAACGTGATCGACGCCGGGGTGGCCGTGGTTACTCCGATCTCGCTGGACCACACCCGGCTGCTCGGCGACACGGTCGAGGACATCGCCTGGGAGAAGTCCGGCATCATCAAGCCCAACGCGCTGGCGATCCTCGCGCAGCAGCCGCTCGAGGCCGCGCAGGTGCTGCTGCGGCACGCCGCCGAGGTCGACGCGACCGTGGCGCGCGAAGGCATCGAGTTCGGCGTGATGGACCGTCAGCTCGCGGTCGGCGGCCAGCAGCTGGTTATCAAGGGTCTGTCCGGCGAGTACGACGGCCTCTATCTGCCGCTGCACGGCGCGCATCAGGCACAGAACGCCGCCTGCGCGATCGCCGCGGTCGAGGCCTTCCTCGGCGCCGGGCAGGGCGGCGCCGTCCTCGAGCCCGGCCTGGTGCGCGAGGCGCTGGCCGCGGTGACCTCGCCCGGGCGGCTCGAGGTGGTGCGCCGCAGCCCGACGATCCTGCTCGACGCCGCGCACAACCCCGGCGGCGCCCGGGCCACTGCCGAGGCGGTCGCCGAGGAGTTCGCGTTCGACCATCTGGTCGGGGTGCTCGCGGTCTCCGCCGACAAGGACGTGCGCGGCGTGCTCGAAGCCTTCGAACCGGTGCTCGACGAGCTGGTGGTCACCGTCAACTCGACCCCCCGTTCCATGCCGGTGGAGGAGCTGGCCGCGCTCGCCGCCGACGTGTTCGGGCCGGACCGGGTCACCGCCGAGCCGCGGCTGGACGACGCGATCGACCGCGCGGTGGGGCTCGCGGAGGCGGGCGTCGTGGACGCCTCCCTGGGCGGCACGGGCGTGCTGATCACCGGCTCGGTGATCACGGCGGGTGAGGCGGGGACGCTGCTGCGCAGGTGACGGCTGCGCGGACGACGGCGGTGTAGATGACAGCAGTGCCCGGTGCGCGAAGCGCGCCTGCTTCAATGGAGTAGTCCCCCAAGCTCACGGAAAGGGCGAGCGGATGCGCCGGATGGCCGCCTCAGTCCTCGTCTTCGAGGCGTTCATCGCCCTGTTCTTCGGACTGGTCGTGGCCAAGCTCGACCACTCGGACGGCTGGGTGGCCGCGGTGGTGCTCGGCGCCGCCTCGGTGCTGCTGTCCGGGATAATGCGGTTCCGCTGGGCGTACGGCGCCGGCTGGGTACTCCAAGCCGGCTTCATCGTCTCCGGGGTCTTCGTGGCGGACATGTACGTGCTCGGCGCGATCTTCGCCGCGCTCTGGTGGGCGGGGCTGCACTACGGCGCGAAGGCGGACCAGATCAAGGCGGAGCGCATGGCGGCCGTGCAGGCGGAGAGCGAGCGGACCGGCGCCACGACGGAGGTCGCCGAGACGGAGAACTCCGGGCTCGACGACGCAGCGGCCGCCGGGAACGCCGGGAACGAGGACGCCCGACCGGACGCCCGGCAGCCGGGCACCGGGCGGCCCACCCTGGTGTAAGACTGAAGTGATCTGGGTCATACCATCGAAAGAACGTCGCTCTTCGAGGGCGGACCCGCCGGTCGGCCGCTGGAAGGCCGCGGCGCGCCGGTGACCCGTCTCGCGCGGATCGGCCGCCGGTTGAGGTGAGCCCGCGCGGCCGCCTTCGCAAGAAGCACACACGTGGAACATCGAAGTGGATGTTCACCGAGGATCGAAGTGGAGATGATGGTGGCGACCCCTGTGGAGCGCTCGCTCGTGCTCGTGAAGCCGGACGGTGTCAAGCGATCGCTGATCGGCGAGAT
Organism: Actinocrinis sp.; assembly: GCF_035938995.1. Classification (GTDB taxonomy): domain Bacteria; phylum Actinomycetota; class Actinomycetes; order Streptomycetales; family Catenulisporaceae; genus DASZGI01. The sequence continues at coordinate 9,880 of NZ_DASZGI010000347.1, read as the reverse complement.
CGTACGCAGGATCGAGGCCAAGGGGATGAAAGTCGTCGCGATGGACCTGCGCTCGCTCCCGCGCGAGCTGGTCGAGGAGCACTACGCCGAGCACGAGGGCAAGCCGTTCTTCGAGCCGCTGGTCTCCTTCATGACCTCGGGCCCGGTGGTCGCCGTCATCATCGAGGGGCACCGCTGCATCGAGGCCTTCCGCACCCTGGCCGGCGCCACCGACCCGGTCAAGGCCGCCCCCGGCACCATCCGCGGCGACCTGGCCACGGACATCGGCACCACCGTCGTGCAGAACCTGGTGCACGGCTCCGACTCGCCGGCCGCCGCGGAGCGGGAGATCAAGCTGTTCTTCGGCGAGCAGGGCTGACACACCCAGGCGGGTGGAACGAGTCGGCTGCGGGGCTCACGGCGAGCTCTTGCGGTGCCGGGCGGCGATGTCCCGGCTGATGATCTCCTTCATGATCTCGTTCGTGCCGCCGTAGATCGTCTGCACCCGCGCCTCCGCGAAGGCCCGCGCGATCGGGTATTCGAGCATGTAGCCGTACCCGCCGTGCAGCTGGAGGCCGCGGGTGACCACGCGGTTCTGCATGTCGGTGGCCCACCACTTGGCCTTGGCGGCGTCCACGGCGCTGAGCGTTCCGGCGTTCAGCGCCAGGATCGCCTTGTCCACGTAGGCGCGGCAGACCTCGACCTCGGTCTCCAGCTCCGCCAGCGCGAAGGCGACGGTCTGGAACTCGGCCACCGCCCGCCCGAATGCCTGGCGTTCGAACACGTAGTCCGCCGTCCAGCGCAGCGCCGCCTCCGCCGCGGCCTGCGCGCCGAACGCGATCGACAGCCGCTCCTTCGGCAGCCGCGCCATGAGGTGCGGCAGGCCGCGGCCCTCGGCGCCGATCAGGTTCGCGGCCGGAACCCGCACGTCGGCGAAGAACAGCTCCGCGGTGTCCTGTGCGTGCAGCCCGATCTTCTCGAGCTTGCGGCCGCGGTCGAAGCCGTCCATGCCGGCCTCGATCATGAACAGGCTCAGCTCCACCGTTCCGTCCCAGACCCCGGTGCGCGCCGCGACCAGGACGAGGTCGGCCTGGATGCCGTTGGTGATGAAGGTCTTCGAGCCGTTGATCACCCATTCGTCGCCGTCACGCACCGCCGTCGTGCGGATGCCGCGAAGGTCGCTGCCGGCGCCCGGCTCGGTCATCGCCACCGCGGAGATCGTCGCGCCGCTGGCGAAGCCCGGCAGCCAGCGGGTCTTCTGCTCGGGCGTGCCGAGGTCGAGCAGGTACGGCAGGACGATGTCCTCGTTGATCGAGAAGCCGAGGTGCAGCGAGGTCGCGCCGACCGCCGCCAGCTCCTCGACCAGCACCGCCCGGAATCGGTAGTCGCTCTGTCCGCCGCCGCCGTACTCCTCCGGCACGGTGAGCCCGAGCAGCCCCTGCTTGCCCGCCGCGAGCCAGGCCGAGCGGTCGATCAGCCGGTCCCGCTCCCACCGCTCCAGGTGCGGGGCGACCTCGCGGGCGATGTACTCCCGGGCGACCTCCCGGAACGCCTCGTGGTCCTCGTCGTACAGTTCGGTGCGCACGGTGGCCGCCCGGTCAGCTCTGGTAGGCCTCGATGATGAGGGCGTTGGCCATGCCGCCGCCCTCGCACATCGTCTGGAGCCCGTAACGCCCGCCGGTCGCCTCCAGGTGGTTGACCAGGGTCGCCAGCAGCTTCGTGCCGGAGCCGCCGAGCGGGTGGCCGAGCGCGATCGCCCCGCCGCGCGGGTTGAGCCGCGCGGGGTCGGCGTCGAACTCCTGCTGCCACATCAGCGGCACCGACGCGAAGGCCTCGTTGACCTCGTAGGCGTCGATGTCGGCGAGCGTCAGGCCGCTGCGGGCCAGAACCTTCCGGGTGGCCGGGACCACGCCGGTGAGCATCAGCAGCGGGTCGCTTCCGGTGACCGCGAAGGAGTGGAACCGGGCCCGCGGCCGCAGGCCGAGCCGGTTCGCCTGCCGCTCGCTCATGATCAGCGCCCCGGAGGCGCCGTCGGTCAGCGGCGAGGAGTTGCCCGGGGTGACGTGCCAGCCGATCTCGGGGAACCGCTCGGCCAGCGCCGGGTCGTGGAAGGAGGGCTTGAGGGCGCCGAGCCCTTCGACGGTGGTCGTGGCGCGCACCGTCTCGTCGATGCTGTGGGTGCGGATCTGCCCGTCGGCTCCGGTCACCTCGATGGGCAGGAGCTCGTCGGTGAAGTCTCCCGCCGCGATGGCCGCAGCGGCGCGCTGGTGTGAGAGGGCGGCGAAGGCGTCGAGGTCGTCCCGGTTCAGCTTCCACCGGGCGGCGATCAGCTCGGCGCCGATGCCCTGGTTGACCAGGCCGTCGGGGTAACGGCGGGCCAGCGGCGCGTAGGGGTCCTTGCCGAGGAAGTTGCTCGTCATCGGCGCCCGGCTCATCGACTCGACGCCACACGCGAGCACCACGTCGTATGCGCCCGCCATCACGCCCTGCGCGGCGAAGTGCGCTGCCTGCTGGCTTGAGCCGCACTGACGGTCGAGTGTCGTCGCGGGGATCGACTCCGGCAGCCCGGCGGCGAGCACGGCGGTGCGGGCGACGTTCGCGGCCTGGTCCCCGGCCTGCGTCACGCAGCCGGCGATCACATCTTCGACCAGTTCCGGGTCCAGCCCGTTGCGCTCGACCAGCGCGCTGAGCACGGCGGCGAGAAGGTCGGCCGGGTGCGTCCCGCACAGCGCGCCCCCGGGCTTGCCCTTGCCGGACGCGGTGCGGATGACGTCGACGATGACTGCACTCTCCATACTCACCAGGATGCCCCCTGTTACCTGAGATGCACTAAACCCCCTCCTTGAATCTCACCGGGGAAGGAGGGCCGATCGGCTCCGAGGAGAGCTGACGGCGTGCCAGAACCGGGCGACGGGTGCATATCCGCTCCTCGGGGTCGACCGGGGCTTGATGGCGGCTGTAGATCGCGCGGTGGGGAAAGCGTTTCCCGGCCGCGCGATCTTTCGCCGCCTCCGGCCGACCTCGAGGAGCGGGGGTAACTCGTCCGGTGGAATGATCGTTTCCGCTTCGCGCGGTGGAGGGAACCACCCTCATCGGTCGTGGTTCGCGCTCATCTCAACAGTTATTATCGCCACGGAATCATGACCCACCGTCCGCAGCTCCTCACGGTGGGTCACGATCTGTTCCTGACGCGACCTGGCCACCTGTCGGATGTCGTGGTGGGCGCGACGCGGAAGGCAGCAGGGGAGAGATATGGGCATGTCGGTCGTCGGCCGCGACATCGCGGTGGACCTCGGGACCGCAAACACGCTGGTGTACGTGCGCGGAAAGGGCATCGTGCTCAACGAGCCCTCGGTGGTCGCGGTCAACACCCACAACGGCGCGGTGCTGGCGGTCGGCGCGGAGGCGAAGCGGATGATGGGCCGCACCCCCGGCAACATCGTCGCGATTCGCCCGCTCAAGGACGGGGTCATCGCCGACTTCGAGATCGCCGAGCGGATGCTGCGCTACTTCATCCGCAAGGTGCACCACCGCAGGCTGCTGGCCCAGCCGCGGGTCGTCATCTGCGTGCCGAGCGGCATCACCGGGGTGGAGCGGCGCGCGGTCGAGGACGCCGCCGACGCCGCCGGGGCCCGCCAGGTGCACCTGATCGAGGAGCCGATGGCCGCGGCGATCGGGGCCGGGCTGCCGATCCAGGAGGCCACCGGCAACATGGTGGTCGACATCGGCGGCGGGACCACCGAGGTCGCGGTGATCTCCTACGCCGGCATCGTGACCGCCTCGTCGATCCGCACCGCCGGCGACGAGCTGGACAACGCGATCATCCAGTACGCCAAGAAGGAGTACTCGCTGCTGCTCGGCGAACGCACCGCCGAGGAGCTGAAGATCACCATCGGGTCGGCCGCCGAGAGCGACTCCGAGCTGCACGCCGAGGTGCGCGGCCGCGACCTGGTCTCCGGGCTGCCCAAGGTGATCGTGCTGACCTCGACCGAGATCCGCCGGGCCATCGACGAGCCGGTCGGCGCGGTCGTGGACGCGGTCAAGGACACCCTGGACAAGTGCCCGCCCGAGCTGTCCGGCGACATCATGGACCGCGGCATCGTGCTCACCGGCGGTGGAGCGCTGCTGCGCGGCCTGGACGAGCGGCTGCGCCGGGAGACCGGGATGCCGGTCCTGATCGCGGAGAACCCGCTGGACTCGGTGGTGCTCGGCTCGGGCCGGTGCGTGGACGAGTTCGACGCGCTGCAGCCGGTGCTCGGCACGCAGAGCCGCCGGTAGAGGGCGCGCACGATGAGAGCGGGTACCCGATGAGGGGTGGCGGCATATGCGCGACACCCGCCGCACCAGGATCGTCCTGGCCGGGCTGCTGCTCGGCGGCTTCGCGCTGATCACCGTCGACGCGCACGGGGAGCGCCCCGGCTCTCCCGGTCTGCTCGGCCGCGCCCGCGCCGCCGGACAGACGGTGATCGGCCCGATTGAGAGCGCCGGGGGAGCGGCCGTGCGCGGCGTGGGTTCGCTGTTCGACGGCTGGGGCCATTCCACCGCCGACGAGCAACGCATCGCGCAGCTCACCGCGCAGGTCTCCGCGCTCAAGAACCAGGACGAAACCTCCGCCGCGGACCGCGCCCGCGCCGCGCAGTTGGACAAGCTGCTCAAGCTCACCTCGCTCGGCGGCCTCAAGACCGTCCCGGCGCAGCTGGTCGGCGTGGCCCCCGCGCAGGATGGAACCTGGTCGGCCACCCTCGACGCGGGCAGCCGCGACGGCATCGCCGCGGACCAGACCGTGCTCGACGGCGACGGCCTGATCGGCCGCACCACGACGGTCGGCCCGCACACCTCGACCGTGCTGCTGGCCGTCGATCCGGAGTCCACCGTCGGTGTGCGCCTGGCCGGGACCGGCACCATCGGCACCGCCACCGGTCAGGACTCGCGCACGCTGCGGGTCCAGTTCCTCGACCCGCAGCTTCAGGTGAAACCGGGCGCCGTGGTTCTCACGCTGGGTTCGGCCGGCGGAACGCCTTTCGTACCTGGCGTGCCTGTGGGAACGGTGCGTCAGGTCGTGCCGACACCTGGGGCGCTGACCCGGACGGTGTTAGTGACCCCTTATGCCGACGTCGCCTCCGTCGACACGGTCGGCATCGTCGTTCAGCCGCCGCGGACCGATCCGCGCGACGCCATGGCCCCCACAACGCCCTAAGCCACCTGTCCGCCTGTCCCAGCCCCAAGAAGCTGACCAATGCGAATCCTGCTGCGCTCCGTGCTCGTGCTCGCCGTGACGATCGTCCTGCTCGTGGTCGAAGTCACCGTGCTCCCACATCTGAGCCTGCCAGCGGCGGTACCTGACCTGGTCCTGCTCGCGGTGCTGGCCTTCGCCTCCGCCTGGGGTACGACCGGCGGCGCGGTATGCGGATTCGCCGCCGGTCTGATCCTTGACCTCGCGCCGCCCTCGGTCACCGCGATCGGGCGGCACGCGCTGGTGCTCGCGATGGTCGGCGGCCTGGCCGGACGCGCGGCACGCGAAATCAAACGGTCTGCTCTGCGCACCAGCCTGCTCGCCGGGGTCTATGCCTTCGCCGCGACCGGTCTCAACGCGCTGCTGGGCGTGGCGCTCGGTGAGGGCGCCGGGCTGTCCCGGCCCGGCCTGGTGACGGCGATGGCCGCCACGGCGGTCTACACCGCGATCGCGACACCCCTAGTCGTGCCCGGCGTCGCCGCGCTGGCGCGGTGGGCCGCGGGACCGCGGGCCGACGTGCTCGCCCCGGTCGGCAACTCGGTGCGCGAACCGACTCTCGCCAGTCCCGCCGCCACCAGCCCCGGCTTGCTCCCCGAGACAGAGAGGGCTTGACCGTGGCTGTCAGCCCCGGACCTGCCGGCTCACGCATCCCGGCCCTCGCACGCACCCGGGTCGGCGTGCTGCAGGTCCTCGTCCTCGCGCTCCTGCTGACCTTGGGCGCCCGGCTGTGGTACCTGCAGGTGCGCAGCGGACCAGAGTTCCAGCAGGCCGCCGCGGCCAACGACCTGCGCACCGTGGCGACGGCGGCGGTGCGCGGCTCGATCCTCGACGACCAGGGGCGCGCACTGGTCACCAATCACACCACGCTCCAGGTAGCCGTCGACCTCAGCACTCTTATGCACCAGCCGGCGCAGGGGAGGGCCGTGCTGGAGCGGCTGGCCGGAGTCCTCGGCGTGCCCGCGTCCCAGCTCGAGCAACGGTCCCGGCTGTGCTCGTCGGCGGTCTCGCAGCCCTGCTGGACCGGCACGCCCTATCAGCCGATTCCGGTGGCACAGGACGTACCAGCGCCGGTCGCCATCAAGCTGATGGAGGAGCGCGACCAGTTCCCGGGCATCGTCGTCGGTCCGGCCGCCGATCGGTCCTATCCGGAGCCGTACGGAGTGCGGGCCGCGCAGGTGCTGGGCTACCTCTCCCCGGTCAACCCCGATGAGCTGAGCGAGCCGAACTCGCCTTACCAACCGACGGACATGGTGGGCCGGTCAGGGCTAGAACAGACCTATGACGCCCAGCTGCGCGGACACTCGGGCGTTCAGGAAGTGTCCGTGGACAATCTGGGGCGCGCGGTGCGGACTGTGTCCTCCACACCGCCCGTCCCCGGAGACGACCTGGTGACCACGCTCGACGCGCGCGTTCAGGCAGTCGCCGAGCAGCAGCTGGCCGCGGCGATCGACAACGCGCGCAAAGGCTGGGACAAGAACTCGCAGCACTCGTACCGCGCGGACTCCGGTGCCGTCGTCGTCGTGGACGTCAACACCGGCGGCATCGTCGCGATGGCGACGTATCCGAGCTACGACCCGACCGTGTGGAGCGGGGGGATCAGCCCGTCGGTCTACGCGCACCTGACCGACCCCGGAGCCGGCACGCCGCTGCTCGACCGCGCGTATCAGGGCCAGTTCGCTCCCGGCTCGACCTTCAAGATCGTGACGACCTCGGCCATGCTCCAGGACGGTTTCCCGGCGCACGGCACCTACGACTGCTCGCCGGACTTCGCGATCGGCTCGCAGGACTTCCACAACTTCGAGGGCGAGGCGTATGGCCCGATCACCCTTAAGCAGACGATCGAGGTCTCCTGCGACACCGTGTTCTACCGCGCCGCCTATGACATGTGGCTGCGCGACGGCGGCAACCGGCCGGTGGCACACCCGGCGGACCCGGTGCAGACCATGGCGCTGGCCTACGGGCTGGGAAAGGCGACCGGGATCGACCTGCCCGGAGAGGCGCCCGGCGACGTGCAGACCCGCCAGGAGAAAATGGCCACCTGGCAGAAGATGAAGGGCGCCTGGTGCACCCGGGCCAAGACCGGTTATCCCGAAGTCGCCGGCTCCGACCCGACGCGCGCCGCGTACCTCAAGCAGATCGCGTACGAGAACTGCCTCGACGGCTGGCAGTTCCGCGGCGGTGACGCGGTCCTCGAGGCGATCGGACAAGGCGGCATCCTGGTCACGCCTCTGCAACTGGCCCGCGCCTACGCGGCCCTGGCGAACGGCGGCACGCTCTACCAGCCCCACCTGGAGAAGGCGATCCTGAGCCCGGACGGCAAGGTGGTCTCGACCTTCCAGCCCAAGGTCACCGGCCATGTTCCGATCTCGCCCTCGACCCGCTCCTTCCTGATCGACGCCTTCCAGGGGGTCGCGCAGGCGGGAACCGCGTCGGGCGTCTACGGGGGCTGGCCGCTCAACCAGATCCCGGTGGGCGCGAAGACCGGTACCGCGGACGTCTACGGGAAGCAGGCGACATCGGTGTTCGCCTCGTTCCTTCCGGCCAACCACCCCCAGTACGCGATCGCGATGATGGTCTCGCAGGGCGGTCAGGGCGCGATCACGTCCGGCCCGGCGGTGGAGAAGATCGAGGAAGCGCTCTACGGGGTGCAGGGCGGCGCGATCGTGCCGAACGCGGCGATGCTGCGCAACCCGCCGGCCAACCTGCCGGTGATCAACCCGGACGGGACCTTGGCCGTGCCCGCGTCCGCCGCCTTTGACCTCAGCGGAGCGACCGGACCGAACCCGTCCGTCGCCGACGCCGCCTTCCACGTGACGGGAATGCCGAACGCGGGTCCGGGTCCAGCCCCGCTGCCGCTATTCCTGCCCGAGCGCCGATACGCCGACCTGCTGCGCACCGGAGCCCTCGCATGATCATCGGCGAGAAGGCGGGCCTCCCCCCGGTCGTCACAGCGCCCGCCCCGTACGGCAACCGCCTGACCGCCGCGGCCCGCTCGGCGTCCGGACGCGGCGGGGCGCTGCGCCGATTCGACTGGCCGCTGTTCGGTTCGGCGGTCGCGCTCAGCCTCTACGGCGCGCTGCTGGTCTGGTCGGCGACCCGCGCGCGTAGCCAGCTGACCGGCGGGGATCCCCAGTACTTCCTCAAGCGGCACCTGCTGAACCTGGTCGTCGGCGTGATCCTCGCGATCGCCGTCAGCGCGCTCGACCACAAGCGACTGCGTGCCCTGACGCCGATCGTGTACATCTTCGCGCTGCTCGGCCTGCTCGCGGTCCTCTCGCCGCTCGGCTCGACGGTCAACGGCGCCCGCTCCTGGATCGAGCTGGGCGCCGGGTTCTCCATCCAGCCGGCCGAGTTCGCCAAGGTCGGGGTGGTGACGGCGGTCGCGATGACGTTGTCTGCCCGCTCGCCCGTGCGCCGTGGCGCCGACCTGCGGGCGCCGCTGCGCACTACCACCACGCACGAGCGCACGCCCGGCGGGGAGGTTCCGACCGCCCGGCAAATCGGACTCGCGCTTGTGGCCGCAGCCGTCCCGATGGGCTTCATCGCGCTGCTGCCGGACCTGGGCACCACGATGGTCATCGTCGCCACCGTGCTCGGCATGGTGGTCGTCTCCGGGGCCCGGCTGCGCGCGCTGGTGCTGCTGACCGTCCTGGCAGGCGCCGGGGTCGCCGCCGTCGTCAAACTGCATCTGCTCGCCGCGCACCAGGTCAACCGGTTCGCCGCGTTCGCCGACCCGAACCTCGACCCGCAGGGCGTCGGCTACAACACCCACCAGGCGCGGATGGCGATCGGCGCCGGCGGCCTGTTCGGCCAGGGCCTCTTCCAGGGCGCGCAGACCAACGGCCAGTTCGTCCCCGAGCAGCAGACCGACTTCGTGTTCACGGTGGTCGGCGAGGAACTCGGTCTGGTCGGCGGCCTGCTGATGATCGCGCTGTTCGGCGTGCTGCTGTGGCGCGCCTGCGGGATCGCCCGCGCCGCCACCGAGCCGTTCCCGCTGCTGCTCGCGGCCGGGGTGGTCGGCTGGTTCACCTTCCAGACCTTCGAGAACATCGGGATGACCATGGGCATCATGCCGGTCGCCGGGATCCCGTTGCCCTTCGTCTCCTATGGCGGCTCGTCGATGTTCGCCAACTTCATCGCGGTCGGCCTGCTCGAGAACGTCCGGCTGCGCTCCACCAGGTAGCCTGGACGGATGAACTCCGGGTCCGACTCGAGCGCAGGGTCCGTCTGGCCTCAGCTGGAAGTGCTGCTGCCGTCCGTCCGCAAGCCCATCCAGTACGTCGGCGGCGAGCTGAACTCCACGGTCAAGGACTGGGACTCGTGCGACGTGCGCTGGGCGCTGATGTACCCGGACGCGTACGAGGTCGGCCTGCCGAACCAGGGCACCATGATCCTCTACGAGGTGCTCAACGAGCAGGAGGGCGTGCTGGCCGAGCGCACCTACTCGGTCTGGCCGGACCTCGAGGCGCTGATGCGGCAGCACGGCGTCCCGCAGTTCACCGTCGACGCGCACCGCCCGGTCGGCGCGTTCGACCTGTTCGGCGTGTCGTTCTCCACCGAACTCGGTTACACCAATCTCCTCACCGCCCTCGACCTGGCCGGCATCCCGCTGGATGCGAAGGACCGGGACGAGTCGCACCCGGTGGTCATCGCGGGCGGCCACGCGGC
>NZ_DASZGI010000346.1:0-12691 GCF_035938995.1 Actinocrinis sp. | reverse complement strand
GGAGATCGACGCCGTCCTGGACCGGCAGACCTCCGAGACCGCGCGGGCCGTGCGCGAGCGCTCGATCCTGTTCGACCGCCCGCGGGTGCCCAGCGGCTTCGACCCCGGGCGCTGGGCGGAGTTCCAGTCCGGGGCCTAGCGCGTCCACTCCGGTTCAGAGCTCGCGCTCAAAGTTCCCTGTGCTCGACCCGGTCGAGGCGGATGTCCTCGACCGGGCAGCTGTCGGAGATCGTGAGCTCCTCGACGTCGGCAAGCACGAAAGTCGGCACGTCGCGCGCCTTGTCCGCGCGCACGCGGTGGAAGTCGGCGCCGGACACGCAGCCAGCAGAACGCCAGCCGCATGTCCGTCGTCTCCGCGATCTTCTACGGCGGCTGTTCCAGATCGCGCTCACGCGTTCATGAACTGGCTGGTCTTGAGCGGGCGGTTCACGACGCGGACGTCGCCGATGTAGCCGTGGAAGATCTGGTTGATCGTGCCGGCGTACTCGTAGCCGCCCAGCAGCCACGAGTGCAGCAGAGTGGTGAGGCCCACGGCGGGGGTCGACGGGTTGCGGACCAGCTCGCAGCCGTCGACGTACATCTTGGTCAGGGTGCCGTCGTTGACCACGGCGACATGCCACCACGCGTCCAGCGGAAGCTCGTGGCCCCAGTTGGTGGACGAGTCGGTCCGGTCGAGCGGATAGACGCACCACTGCAGTTCGCGGTCGCCGGACAGGCTCAGGGTGACGATCGGCTCCTGCGGGTCGGTCGCGCCGCCGTGCTTGCCGGCCTCGCCGCTCATGCCCCAGCGGCTGAGCATCGCGGTCCACGCGTTCTGCGACGAGTCCCAGTCGGCCGGCAGCTTGAAGAAGGCCTCGAAGGTGTAGCCGCGCTCGAACGTCTCGGCGTTGAGCGGGGCCGAAGGCACGGTCTGCAGATACGCGCCCTGCAACGGGTTGCCCTGTCCGGCGAAGTAGAGGCTGCCGTGTCCGGGTTGGTCCGGATGGAACGCGCTGGACCAGGTCAGCGGCGTGCCCGGGCTGCCGGGGACGGTCGTCTTGACCAGGTCGTTGCCCAGGCCGGTCAGGTCCTTGACGACCACGTTGTCGGCGACGGCCGAGCCGTCCGCGTTCCCGCTGTCGAAGCGCCAGTAGGCGAGCGTGCCGCGCACCAGCATCTGGCCGGCCGGGCGGGGCGGGCGCGGCGGGACCGGGGCGAACTTCGCGAAGCGCTGCACGAAGTCGAGGGGGATGGAGAAGTAGTCGACCGCGCCGGTCAGGTCGATCTCCTGGCTGGCCAGCTTGTTGACGTCGTCCTCGGCCAGGTCTCTGATCCACGGGGAGAAGGTGGCCACGTCGACGGTGTCGCGGTCGGTGTCGAAGCGGTAGGTCCGGATCATCGCCGCGCCGCCGTAGTAGCGGTTCTGGTAGTTGGTGATGTGTACGTGCACGTCGTTGCCCGCGGTGTTCTGCAGCGTGGTCGAGCCGGGCGGCCAGTAGTGGCCGTTGAGCGTCAGGAAGATCTGGTCGTTGTCCTTGATCAGGCCGTCCCACAGCTGCTGCCCGTACGAGGAGAGATACGCCTGGCCGCTGTCGTCGGCGTAGGCGATCTCGTGGGTGGTGACGATCGCCGGCAGGCTCGGGTGCGCGGCCAGGACCGAGTTGGCCCAGGCGAATCCGGCCGGCGAGAGCCGCCAGTCGAGCCCCAGCAGCAGCCACTCCCGGCCGCCCGCGCGGAAGACGTGGTAGTGGTTGTAGCCGTCAGGGCTCGAACCGCCGTAGGCCGGCGAGTGGGCGAACCGGGCCGGGTTGAACGTGTCCAGGTAGGGCGTCGCGCCGCGCTGGTCGTCGCCGCTGACGTCGTGGTTGCCGGCGATGACGCTGTAGGCGGCGTTCTTCTGGTCGAGCACCTCGAACACCGGTCCCGCGGCGGCGTACTCCTCAGCCAGCCCGTTCTGGGTCACGTCGCCGAGGTGGGCGAGGAAGACGATGTTCTGGTCGTCGCCGGGGTCCAGGACGTAGCGCAGCGAGGCCTCGAGCGGGGCGGGGTGGATGCGGTCCTGGTCGAAGAGGTACTGGGTGTCCGGCATCACCACGAGGGTGAAGCGGGGGCTCTCGGTGTCGGGGCGCCACCGTCCGCCGGAGCCAGTGCCTTCTGCAACAGTGGTGACGTCGTAGGGGTCGCTCGCGGCGGAGGCAGAGGCGGGTGCCGGGGCGAGCACGCCCGAGCCGAGTCCGAGGGTTGCGACGCCGGCGCCGAGGAGCCCGGTGGTGCGCAGGAACGCGCGGCGGCCGGTGGCGGCGGGTCCGGCCGAGTCGAAGTCCGCGGTGCGGGGGCAGTCGTGGCCTGCGCAGCCGTCCGGGGCGGTGTCGTGCTCGTGGTCCATGTTCTCTCCCAGCGGGGGCAGCCAACGGGCCGTACCGTAGGCGGTGCGCGGCAACGGGAGATCATCACTGCGGGCACCGGCCGGCGAACATCAGCCCAACAGCGGCACGCATGCCCGTGTCCTGCCGTTTAGAAAGCAAGATGCTGATTCATCGGGAATGGGGCGGATGCCGCCGGCGACGGGCCGCCGCCGCGGTGAACCCGATCGCCGCATCAGCCGTGCTCTGCCACCGGGGCTGCGTCGGCAGCCATGACGAAGGCAGGTCGCGAGATGACGCAGCCACCGGACGCTGTCGATTTGTTCCTCTCCCGCGAACAGCGCCGCCCGCGGCCACGACCGCCGGCGGCGCCACCGGCGTTCCCCAACACCGCGCCCCCGTATAACACACGCCCGAACGGCTCGGTGGCGGGCGCGATGCCGCGGGTTCCTGCGCAGCGCCGGTCGTGGCTGGAGCGCGGCACCGCGACGCTCGGTTCGGTCTCCCTGCGCACGCGCGACATCGTCGTGCGGCCGGCGGCGCTTCAGGCCCGGCCGATGCGGCGCCGGCCACGCGGAGCCAACAACGTCCGCCCCGACGTGCGGGTCGCCGTGATGCTCGCCGCCGCCGCGGTCGGCGGCGTCGTCCTGCTCGGGCTGTTCTGGGCGGACACCCAGGGTCTGAGTTTCGCCACCAGCGGCGAGGCGTTCACCACGACCGGGGACGCGCTCGGGATGCTCGCCGCGTATCTGCTCATGGTCCAGGTGCTGATGATGGCGCGGGTCCCGTGGCTGGAACGGGGGATCGGCTCGGACCGCCTGGCCGCCGCGCACCGCCGCATGGGCGAGTGGGTGGTGATCGTGCTGATCGCGCACGTGGGCACGATCGTCGTGGGATACGCGAACGGCGTGGCGAAGGCGGTGCCCGGCGAGGTCGTGACCCTGCTCATGCACACCGCCTACGTCGGACTGGCCGCAGTCGGCACCGGGTTCTTCCTTCTCATCGGCCTGATCTCGCTGCGCGCGATCCGCCGCCGGCTGCCCTACGAGCTCTGGTATTACATCCACCTGAGCGTGTACGTCTCGCTGGCACTGGCATTCGCGCACCAGATCGTGCTCGGCCCGACGTTCTCCGGGAACGCGACGGCCCGCTGGGCGTGGGGCGCTGCCTATGTCGCGACAGGCCTCGCAGTGATCGTATTCCGTATCGGAGGCCCGCTGCGCCTGGCATATCGGCACGGCCTGTACGTGACCGCGGTCAAGCCCGAGGGCCCCGACACGGTCTCGATCTACCTCGGCGGGCGCAACCTGCGCCGGCTCGGCGCCCAGCCCGGCCAGTTCTTCCGCTGGCGGTTCCTGGCCCGCGGGTCTTGGTGGCAGACGCATCCGTTCTCCCTGTCCGCAGCGCCCAACCGGGAATGGCTACGGGTCACGGTCGGGGCACTGGGCAATCACAGCCGCGCGCTCCAGAACGTCAAGCCTGGAACGCGGGTGCTGGCCGAGGGCCCGTACGGGGCGTTCACCGCCGCGCTGCGCACCCGCCGCAAGGTCCTGTTGCTGGCCGGCGGGATCGGGATCACGCCGCTGCGCGCCCTCGCCGACGCGCTGACCTCCACCGCCACGGACATCGTGCTGATCTACCGGGCCTCGGACATGGGAGAGGTCGTCTTCGCGCAGGAACTCGAGTGGATGCAGCGCAACGGCCGGCTCACCGTGCACTACCTGCTCGGCAAGCGGGACGCGATGCCCCGGCCGCTGAGCGCCGAGCGTCTCAAGTACCTGGTTCCGGATGTCGCGGACCGGGACGTGTTCCTGTGCGGCCCGCCCGGGATGGTCGAGGCGGCGCGCCTGGCGCTGCGCCGGGCCGGGGTCAACCGACGCCGCCTGCACCACGAGCGCTTCGCGTTCTAGGCCTAGGCTCCGTGCTCCCTTCCCCGCGCGCCGTATCAGCTTGCGTACTGTCGCGCGTATCCGGCCACCGCGTCCGCGAATGCCTTGCTCTCGGCGGGAACCCCGTTCGCCTCGATCACGGATTTGCTGCCGCTGTTGTAGCCCGCGGCGAGCAGCGCCGCCGGGTCGCCGGTCAGACCCGCCCGCGTGTATTCCTGTTCCAGCCAGCACAGGTAGTGGCTGACCGCGGGAATCGCGTCGGCGGGCTTCATGTAGTCCTGGTTCACCCCGTAGGCCCACGACCGGAACACCTCGGGAGTCCATCCGGCGATGCCGTACGACGCCGTCGACGGATCGGAGAACGCGGGGTTGAAGTTGCTCTCCATCTTGAGAATCGCGGCGATCAGCGACGGCGTGACCTCCGGCTCCGCGCACTCCCGCGCGGCGCCGGAGATCATGTCCCGGTACTGCGCGGGTACGGCCGCGTCGGGGCGCAGATCTCCGGCCAGATACTCCCGCTGAACGGACGATCCCGCAGAACCGCTGTCACTGCTCAGCCACCACCCGCCGACGGCGAGGACCGCGGCGACGCCGACGACCAAGGGCCCTAACACGAAAAGCCGCCTGCGTCCGCGCCGTTCGCCCTCGCCGGACGGCTCCCGTCCGTCGCCCGGCCCCGTGTCCTTGGCGCCCTGGACTCCGGCACCGACACGTCCGTCGCCGAGCGTCGGGACGCTGTCCTCGGGCTCTGCGTCCGCGATACCGCTGCGCTCATAAGCATCGTCGTCGCTGACGGCGCGGATGCGGGCCAGGATTCCGGCGGCGTCGTGGGCGGAGCGGGATTCGTGGTCCGGGGCGAGACAGTCGGCGATGATCTGCCGCCAGGCCGGTCCGATCGCGGCGTCCAGGCGCAGCCGGGCCGTGCCGTTCGCATAGCTCTGCGCCGCCATCGCGCGAGACTGCTGCGCGGCGCCGGGGAACGGATGCAGGCCACCGGTCAGCGCCTGGTGCGCCAGCACCCCGAACGCCCAGATGTCGGCGGTCGGGCGCAGCGGGATCCCCTTCTCGCCGACCCGCTCGGTCCACCACTCCGGCGGAAGATAGTCTGACGACCCGATCCGCGGGGCGTATGCGTGAGTGCCCTCGACCTGAGCGGTGACGCCGAAGTCGGCGATGCGCGCCGATCCGTCGTCCATGATCAGGACATTGCCGGGCTTGAGGTCGCCGTGCACCCAGCCCTCCGCGTGCATGTGGGCCAGTGCGTCGCAGACCTGCTCGAGCAGGTGTGTCGGCGCCTGCACTCCGTCGCCCGCGAGCAGGTCGCGCAGGTTGGCCGCCGCGCGCTCCATCACGAGCACGACCGCGCCGTCGAGGTCCGGATGGTCCGGTTCGCGCAGCGTGTGCACGGCCAGCGTCCGTATCAGGTGTGGATGGTCGGCGCGCAGGCTGAAGCGGGACTCGCGCTCGACGACCTCCTTGAGCAGCGCGCGCTGACCCGGCGTCAGGTAGGCGGTCGGCAGGAACTTCAGCGCGGCGCGGCCGGTCGTCGCACCTGTATGTCCGTCTTCGTCGCCGACCTCGTCCGCCGCGTAGACACTCCCCCACGCACCGCTGCCGATCAGCTCCCTGACGCGCCAGCGGTCCACAAGGTACCCCTCCGGCACGACGATCGGTTCCCCCGTCATGCCACCGCGCCCTTCCGCCCGCGCGCCCGCAGACCGCCGTGCAGCGGGGGCAGCAGCTTGAGGTGCTCCTCGCGCACCAGGTCGAACCGCAGGGCCAGCGAGACCAGCGCCTCCCGCTTCCAGTCGATGCGCGGGGTGTCCTCGGCGCCGGCTCGCTCGCGTACCCGCAGCTTCGCGGTCGCCAGATAGTCGATGTGGAAGTTCACCGCGCTCACGGTCAAGCCCCGGCACGCAGGCAGCGGGCGCAGCCGGCGCACGACATCCGGCACGGCGGGAATGGCCGGGCTCGACGCCTCGCGCAGCCGCGGTTCGCACAGCGCGAGCAGCACCAGGAAGTACTTCGCGGTCGGATCGAGGGCGAACGGCGCCACGGTCCGCTCCCCCGCCACCGTGTCGGAGCCCGGGTCCAGGAAGTTGTGCCGCGGCGCGAACACCGTGAACCTGGCGAAGCTGGACGTCAGCGGCAGCACCACGCGGGAGAGCTCGAAGGGGATCGGCGCGCCCAGCCGACCCGGTGCGACCTTGACGTACTCGCCGCCGCCCTCCAGGTTCTCCACGACGTACGTGGTCGTCGCGCTGAAGTTGGACAGGCGCCAGTGGTCGTCGCTCGCGGCGACCTCGCCCGCGTACCGGGACACCCCTTCGTCCGTGAGCGCGATGTCCACCGGGCGGTTCGCCGAGCCGCGGCCGAAGGTGGCCACCTCGCCCGGGCCGAGCGACAGCGTGCGCGGCCGCGCGGCGGACTCGCCGGGCGCCCCGACACCGTCCGGGAGTTGGATGACGACGGATTCCATCCGGTTCGCGAGCCGGACGCCCGCACCCGGCCTGACAAAAGGCTGATCAACTGGAGAGTGTTTGACAAGGCTCATATGTGCCGACCCCTCGGCCACCCCCGATGGCCGCGCCCGCGCGGGCGTCGGTCCGAGTGTGGATTGCCGCCCCGATCTTCCGCACCGCACTCTACACCGACACTCGGACGAGCGGCTGAACTTACGCGCCGTTGCACGCCTCCGTGCACTACCACGTGCGCCCCGCCGATCGAATGCGTCCGTCGGCCGGTGACCTGCGCCTGAGACCCGGCCCCGGGCTGCCGGGGATGCGCCGGGTCTCAGGCGCCGATGCCCTTCGGTTATGTCAGGGCCATGTCAGGTTTATGTCAGAAGGCTCCCAGACCGTCGGGCGTGCCGTTGCCGGTCGGGCCGTCGTAGCCGGCGACCGCGTTGCACTGGTAATCCCCGCCGCAGTCGACGCCGAGGATGTCGTTGCCGCCCACGACGTCGTTGAGCGCTGACGCGTGCGCGTAGAGGTACGACGCGTTCGGGAACCGTGCGGGATGCCCGGCGAGCCCGATCACTCCCGCGATGAACGGCGACGACGCGCTGGTGCCTCCCACGATGAGCCAACCGGGCTCGCCGTGGTCGGTGTCGTAGACCGCGGGGCCGGTCTGCGGGTCGGCGTCGGCGGCCACGTCCGCGACCATCCGGCCGGGGCAGTTGGGGTCGGACTGCCAGGCCGGCTTGTCGATCCAGGCCGAGCAGCCCGCCCCGGCGCCCCGCCACGCGGACTCGGTCCAACCGCGGGAGTTCGAGGCCTTCTGCAGCGTGGTGCCGCCGACCGCGATCACGGCCGGGATGACCGCCGGGAAGTTCGGGATTCCGTATCCGAAGTCGCCCGAGGACGCGACGATCGCCACGCCGGGATGGGTGTAGTCGGCCTCGAAGGGCTGGATGCCGTTCTGCTCCTCCGCCCCATAGCTGTTCGACACCTCGGTCGCGCCGAGGGCGACGGCGGTGTTCACCGAGGTACCGAGGTTGGCGAAGCTCGAGTCGGTGCCCTCCACGAGCAGGATGTCGCAGCCCGGGCAGGCGGCGGAGACCATGTCGAGGTCGAGCGAGATCTCCACGTCCCAGCCCTGATCGGGCGGCAGCGGGGAGGCCGCGCCGCTCTCGTTCACCTTGCGGAAGCAGCCGTTGGCCGTGGTGCAGGCGGGCAGGCCGTAGGTGGTCCGGTAGACGGCGAGGTCTGATTCGGCGTTCGGGTCGTCGCCGGCGTCCACGAGCGCGACGGTCTGGCCGCTGCCGCCGGTCGCGGGCAGTTTGTAGGCGGAGGCCAGGTCGGCGGGACCGTAGCCGGGCGGAAGGGCCGCCTGCTTGCCGGTGGCCGTACGGGCCGCCGGACCGCGCACACCCTTGCCCGCGTGCACGTCGGTGCGGACTTCGGCGAGGCAGCGCGCGTAGCCGGAGCGCGCCGGGCCGCAGGCATCGACGACGTTGCCGGCGCGTCCGCTGATCTTCTTGGTGACGGCGTGCTGACCGGTCGCGCTGCTGGCGGCGTTCGCCGACGGTGCCAGGACCGCGCCGCCGGCGCCCACCGCGACGACGACTGCCGCGGACAGCGCTGCGCGTATGCGTGCGAATCGAGTCATTGCGATGTTCCCCTTTCTCAATTCTCAGTGCACGGACGCGGCGATGGTGTACGCGGCGGTGACGGTCTGGGTGATCGAGCCGCCGAGCGCGTCCGTGGCGCTGACGCGCAGCTCGGGTGACGTGCCGGCGGCGGAGAGCGGGTTGCGCCAGAAGGCGTCGTAGCTCCCGAAGTCGCCGATCTTGACGACGCGGGCCTGCTGCCAGGTCGTGCCGCCGTCGAAGGAGACGGATACCGAGGCGGAGGTGATCGGCGCGTGCGACCCGAAGCCGTCGTAGGTCACGTGGCCGATGTTCAGCTCCAGCCCCTGGGACTCGGTCTCGCCGGTGTTGGCCGAGTTGGTGAACAGGTGGTAGTTCAGATTCAGCATCGGCAGCACCTGGCACGGGGTCGCCATCGCGCCCGTGAAGTCGCACGGGTCGGTGGAGGGCAGCGTCGAACGCGGGTCCGTGCCCGGCACGTAGTGGAACGTGACGTCGGTGTGGGTGGTCAAGGACTGGGTCAGACCCTGGATTCCGGTGTTGTCGGTGTCGTAGACGAGGCGGTACGTCGTCGGCGCGACGGGTACGCCGGTCAGCTCGGCGCCCAAGTAGCCGCTGCCCAGATCCTCGACCTGGACCCCGTTCTGGTAGAGCGCGTAGTGCGTGGTCTCGCCGAACAGCGGGAAGCCGACGTGGTCGGGCTCGCTGTCGCCGTCGATGTTGACGGCCGCGACGAGCACGTCACCGGAGGCGCAGGCGAGGCAGGGGAGGAACAGCTGCGGGCCGGTGTGCTTGCCGAAGTCCGGCGCGAGCGGGCCGTGGGCCCATTCGACCTCGTAGTCGCTGCCGCCCTGGAAGGTGTGCACGTCGGACTGGTACTGCGCGCCGGAGGGTGGTGCGAAGTATGTCTGGACCCACTGTCCGCCGTCGCCGGTGCCGAGGTATTGCGTCAGCGGGCCCGCGTAGCTCTCGCCGCCGCTCAGCTGGCCGATTCCGGCGTTCGGACCGTCATAGGTGCCGTTGAGGAAGGACCCGCCGGCCGGCGACGCGGGGTCGGTGAAGAACGTGTGGTGCACCGTCGCCACGTTGCCGGAATCCACGGTGTACGACTGGTTGGCGGGGATGTCGCTCGAACCGTATGCGAGGTCGTATCGGTACTGCTCGCCGGTGGCCGGTCCTGCCGCGTCCCATTGCACGACGTAGTGGAGCTTGCCGACCGTCGGCGCGGGCTGGCTGTTGGAGTAGAGCGTGACCCCGCCGCCGAAGATGACGTTGCCGAAGGAGAACGTCGCGCCCGTGGCGTCCTGCCGGGCATAAGTGATCTGCATGCCGTCGGAGGTGGCGGGACGGGGCGTGGTGACCGTGAAGGGGACGGTCGCCGTGCGTTCGTCGACACCGATCGTGGTCACCGGGTCGGTGGCCGACACGGCGAAGTCGTTGACGAACACCGTCCGCAGCGCGGTGAGGTTGCCGGCGCTGTCGAAGTCGTCGAACAGCACCTCCGCCGAGTAGTTCCCGACGGGCACCGCGACCCGCTCGATTCCGCCCCCGATCGGCGCGAAGCCGTTCTCCCGGGTGGCCGAGTCGACGTTGAGGAGGAACACGAGGGCGTCCGCCGGGGCGCCGGTGATGTCGGTGGCGTTGATCTGCAGGATGTGCAGCGGGAACCGCGGCGACGCGGAACCGTGCGCCGCGGCGCCGACGCCGGGAACGGCGAGACTGATGGAAACCAGGCCGCCGAACAGCGCTCCGGTCCCGGGGTGACGCCCCGCGGTGACGTCCGCGCCGATAGCCGCGCGCAGCCCCGCGGCGAACGCGGCGCCCGACGTCGCAGTCAGGTAGCCGGTGGAGCCGGACGTCAGGGTGACTCCGGGCGGGGCGGAAGGCGCGCCGCCGGACGGGAAGCTGAGATCGACCGGGATGTGCGAGCCCGTGGTTGCTCCGGCGCGTAGCAGGGCGCTTACGTCGAACAGCGAGCTGTCGAGCTGCTTGCCCAGATAGGGCCGCGCCTCGTCCGGGACGATGAAGTGATCGCCGAAGGCGTTGTAGGACGTGTAGTCCGTTGCAGCGCCCTCGGGGCCGACGACCGAGTACGAGGTCTGGCCGCCGATCGTGGTGATCGTGACGCGGTCGCCGGTCGGAAGCGTCACCGTGTGCCCGGACGGTGCGGCGAGCGGCGTCGCGACCTGCGCGGCGCCCGACGCGCCGGTCGACGACGTACCGGCGAGCGCCGGGGTGCCCACGCCGAGCGCGAGTCCCGCGCAGACGGTGAGTACCAGAGCGCCGCGCCTGACCCGGCGGCCCGGCGAGTGACCCGTGATGCGAAGTTTGTTGTGCTCCATCCCCACGTGAACCTTTCCTTGCGCGGTCCTGGCGGGACCGACTGGTATCACTCAATACGACGCGAGCGGGCAGTGCCAGGGTTCGAATGTGGCGCGAATATGTCAGGGGATTCACTACTGACTTATGTGCGGCTTAACGCTTCGCGGTGAGCGTCATCGGCCGCATACCGGGACCGGGCGGTGGGAATGAGGGGGCACGCCCACACATCTGAAAGGAACAACCGTGAACCAGGAACATCGACGGCGCCGGCCGCGCTTCCCACAGCGGCGCCGTGCGCTCAGGCCCCTGATCTGCACCGCGGTCACGCTCGCCACCGCTGCCGGCGGCGTGGTCGCCTCGTCAGGTCCGGCCGCCGCGCAGCCGACCTCCTCGACGAGCGCATTCAACAGCCTGACGGTCCAGAGTCACCCGGACTGGATGGCGCAGGTGCCGGACAACACGAGCCTTGGCGCGATGTCCATCCCCGGCACTCACGACACGCTCGCCATCCACGGCGGCTGGGCGCCCTGGGCGTATGAGGCGCAGGAGGACCACGGCGACAGCGCCGCGACCCTCACCGCGCAGCTCGACGCGGGCATCCGCGCCATCGACATCCGGGTCCGCGTGGTCAACAGCGGGACCGCGTTCGTCATCCACCACACCGACGTCTACCAGAACGCGAACTTCGACGACGTGCTGACGAAGGCGCAGGCGTTCCTCGCGGCGCACCCGACCGAGACGATCCTGATGCACCTGCACGGCGAGTGCGACGGAGACTCGACCGAGGGCGGCAGCGGCAGCTCATCGATCGGCCACTGCGCCGACGATCCGGGCAACCTCACCGCCGCGCAGCGCATCGCCGTGTTCGACAGCTACCTCGCCCGCTACCCGGGCCTGTTCTACGCGCCGACGGTGACCGGGAACAGCACCTCCGACATGCCGACCCTCGGCCAGGCGCGCGGCCACATCGTGCTGACCGACTTCACCGGCCCGGTCGGCGAGATCTACGCCGGCTTCGGCCTGACCCAGCTGACGTCAGGGAACTGGGGCCAGTACATCGAGAACGACTGGACCCAGTGCAACCTCGCGACGAAGTTCAGCGAGGCGCAGGCCAACCTGCAAAAGTCGAGCGCTGACACCTCCGGCGCGCTCTACACCACTTACACCTCGGCGAACTGCACGCCGTTCGGCGCGGGCCCGGCCGACATGGCGGGCGGCTACTTCGGCGGCGAAGGTGAGAACCAGCGCCTGCTGGACTACCTCAACGGAGGTGGGGTCACCCACACCGGCGAGATCATGATGGACTACCCCGGCTACGCGGTCGTCTCGGCAATCATCGGCCTGAACCCGTAGCTCATGGGATGGGTGGTGGCGAGGAATCGGTCACTGTGACCTGTATGGGTCCGGGATTCACGGTGAGCACAAAACTTCTCAGCCGCGGGTTCCCCAGCAGCGAAACAGTGATCGGTACCGACTGTCCCGCTTTCAGCGGTCCACCAGTTGACGGCGAGATGCTCGGCGTGCCGTAAAGCGCCGGATTTGCGAGCAACTCAACGGTGAACGACTGAACCGTGCCGCCCTGCGCCATCAACGTAAAGTGCCCGACATAGTAGACAACCTCGGTCGGGGCCCACGTCGCCGTCACCATCGTCGGGATCGCGATCAACGTTCCCGGCGGTGGTGGCGACGGACTCGGACTCGCCGAGGGCGAGCGCGACGGGCTCGGCGACCTGCTCGGCGTCGCCGACGCTCGCACCGATGCGCTCGCACTTGCCGACGCGCTCGCCGAGGTCGCGGTCACCGTGATCGTCGGCGAGGTCTGCGTCGGCGACTGCGAGATCGTGATCAGGTACGTGGTCGGCGCCTGCGATTGGGGCGGCGCCGACGGACTCTGTATCGCCGCCGCTGTCGGCGTGAGGATGTGCACCGCCAGGGCCGCGCTGACGCCCAGGACCGCGAACAGCAGCAGCACGATCACCGAGACCGTGATCGACTTGCGTTTGGTCCCGTTTCCCTTGCTCTGCCACGCCACCGGTATCGGACGCCGG
>NZ_DASZGI010000345.1:0-8620 GCF_035938995.1 Actinocrinis sp. | reverse complement strand
GCGGCCGACACGCGCCGGGTCCGGGGCGGGACCCCGCGTCCTGAGTACTGCTCGACCGCGCGGGTCGTGGACGGGACCGGCAGCGCCGACGCGGGCGCGGCCTCGGCGGAGGCACCGGCCCACGGCAGGAACCCGACCGGCTCACCGTCGAAGGAGATGGCCTCGGGGCCGGCCGCGACGAGTTCGGCGGAGGCCGCGGCCGGGAGCTTCTGGACTTCGGATCGTGGCATCGGGACTCGTTCCTCCGGCGGCACTGCGGGCGGGGATACGGCTACTTCGGGGGCGGGACGGTGAGTCGGGGCTGGTGCGGGCGGAGCGGCGGGCGTCGGTGCGGGTGCGGCCTGCGCGACAGGGGCAGGCACGGTGGGGATAGCCGCGACGGGGGCTGGCTTGGCGGGAATCGGTGCAGTCGATATGGCCGGCGCAGGGGTGGCTGGTGCGGCGGCAGCAGGTGAAGCACTGGCCGCTGCGCCTGACCCGAGGACGGCTGCCGCACGACCGGCGACACCGTCCGGGATCGGGGCGCCGCCGCCGACCGGGAAGGCCGGGCGGCGCGGCCGGTCCTGGACCCGGTCCGCGCCCAGCAGCGCGGACAGGTCCACGGGCAGGCCGTTGCCGATCAAGGGGGCGAGCAGTTTGGCCAGCGACCGGGCGGCGGGCAGTCCGCGGCGGTCCACCGACACCGCGACGTGCGGGGAGTCGGCGAGCGTCTCGCGCACCCACCGCGAGCAGGTGGAGCTCGGTCCGACCTCGATGAAGTACCGGTAGCCGCGCTGGTAGGTGGTGTGGATCAGGCGCGGGAAGTCGATCGTGGAGCGCAGCGTCTGGGCGATGTGGGCCGCGGTGACCTTCTGGTCATCGAGCCCGGTGATGACCGAGTAGTCGTAGGCGCTGAACAGCTCCAGCCCGTCGGGCGACCCGGTCGGGTGGTCGTTCAGCTCGGCCAGGCCCTCGAGTTCGGGATCGACGACGGGGCAGTGCATCACCGACTTGATCGGCATGCGCGCGGACGCGCAGCCTAGCTCGTCGATCAGGGCCTTGCACTGGTCCGGGTCGCCGGCCACCACCACCTCGATGGGGGTGTTGACGTGGGTGAGGAAAAGCCGGTCGTAGCGGTCGAGCGCGGTGCGGACCCGCTGCACGTCGCTGAGCAGGATGTAGCAGCGCCACACCGCTTCGTCCGGGGTCTCGTCGGACAGGCCCCAGGCCTCGCGGACCGTGAGACGCCGGCCGCACAGCCGGTCCTTGAACAGCGGCGTGGAGCTGATCCGGTCGTCCCGCCGGGCGGAGCGCTGCCAGCCGCCGGTGGCGAACAGCATGCTGCTTTCGCCGAGGCTGTAGCCGAAGGCGCCGTGGGCGCGGATGCCGAGGTACTCGCGCACCAGGTCGGTGTAGAGGATCGCGAAGGTGGTGCCGGTGGCGAGCATGAACGGGATGTCGTCGCCGAGCGCTTCCTCCAGCTCCATCGACTCGCGCCGGCCCATCACGCTGACCCGGCGCTGGTAGAGCTGGGCGCTGCGGAAGAGGCGGTCCGGGTCCTCGGCCTCCGCCTCGAACCGGGTCAGCAGGCCGGGGAAGGGCCGGAAGAAGTCGCGGCCGAGCCCGGGGTAGGAGTTGAACGCGCCCGGGTAGACCAGGGCGACCTTGCCGCCCCCGCCGACCGGCCGGCTGGTGAAGTAGCTGCCCGCCGGGGTGGTCCACTCGTCGCTGCGGGCGAAGGCCACGGGCAGGTCGCGGGCCGCCAGCTCCAGTTCGCGGATCAGCTCGGCGCGGTCCCGGCCGACCAGCACGACGCGGCGGCCGTCGGCGGGCAGCCGCTCTGCCGCAGCGCGGGCCAGTTGGTACGGGTCGGCGCCGTCGGTGAGCAGGTCGCGGTGCCGGGTCGCCTCGGCCAGCAGGCCGTCGACGCTGTCCGCGGCGAGCACGAGCAGGATCGGGGACGCCGAGCGCCGCCAGTCGAGCTCCGCGACGGCTCCGCGGGTGGCCTGCGCGGAGAGCACCAGGTGGCCGTGGGCGCCACCGGGGCCGATGAAGCTGACCGCCGCGTGGCGCCGCGCCCCTTGGCTGGCGCGCAGCCAGGGGCGGGAGTTGTCGGGGAGGTAGAAGGCTGAGGCGGCGAACGCGTCGGCGAATTCGGCGGCCGGGCGGCGCCAACCGGGCACCGCCGGGAGGTAGCCGTGGTGCAGGCAGAGGACCGTGCGCAGCAGACCAGCCATCGCGGCCGCGGCCAGGGCGTCTCCGACGACTGACTTGGCGCTGCCGAGCGCGACGGAGCCGGACCCGGCCGGGTAGATGCTGGCGAGCGCGGCGAGTTCGGCCTGGTCCTCGGCGGGGATTCCGCTGGCGTGCGCCTCGACGTAGCCGATGTCCCCGGCGCCGACTCCGGCAGCGTCCAGTGCAGAGGCCGCAGCGGCCGCGAGGGGCAGCGGATCGGCTTCGGGGACGGCGCCGTCGACCGCCTTCGCGTACCGCACGGCGATGGATTCCAGCCGCGCGTACGCGGTGCGGCTGCTCTCATCGGGCCGGGTGACCACGACCGCTCCGGCGCCTTCGCCGATCCGCCAGCCCCCGGTGCCCTCGCCGAAGCTGAGTCCGGGACCGGCCGCCGGGCCGCCCGAGCCGATCCGCGCGAGCAGGCTCTCGGGGGATGCGGCCAGGTCGACCGCGCCGACGAGCACTGCCTCGACGGACTCGTCGACCAGCAGCAGCCGCGCGATCTCGAGCGCCTCGGCGGTGCCCGCGCCCTCGGCGGACACCGTGAACGAGGGGCCGGTGAAGTTCCACAGCGAGGAGATCCGGCTGGCCATGATGTTGCCGATGTAGCTGAGCACCTCGTTGGCTTTGATCGGCTCGTGCACGCCGTCGCGGGCCGCCTGGATCAGGTCGGTCTGCCGCGCGGTCGGCTGCCACTTTCCGTCCCGGGCGGCCTCGTCGAGGAACTTCGCCAGGTCGTACCGGGCCAGGTGCAGGTGCGCGCTCGGCTCGATCTCCATGGCCACCACGACGGCGACGCGGCGCGGGTCGGGGGCGCTCTGGCCCTTGGGGACCTTGCGGCTGTACCCGGCGTCGTTGAGCGCCTCGTCGGCGACCTTGGACATCAAGGCGTGCTGGAGGTTGTAGTTGCGCAGGTCCGTGGGCGGGATGCGCACGTCGATCGGGTCGATGCCGACCGTGTCGACGAAGGCGCCCTCGGGCAGCGAGCCGCGGCTGAGCCCGGCCCGGTCGAGCGTGCCGTCGAGGACCTGCTCAAGGCCGCGCCAGCGCCGCTCGGGCAGCGGGACGAAGGCGGACGCGGCGTCGTGCCCGGCCCGCTCGAAGGCGTCGACCGAGTCCAGGGGCCCGAAGTGGGCGCCCAGACCGACGATGTCCAGGGCGAGCGCGGGCGCCGCGCCGCCGGGCGCTGAAGCGGCTTCAGCCGCCGTCGACGGCTCGGACAGAATCACGTGCGCATTAGTGCCGCCGAATCCGAAGGCTGACACTCCTGCCCGGCGCGGCCCGGAGCCGGTGGGCCAGGCCCGTCCTTCGCGGACCAGGACGTTGCCACCGACCGACCCATCCTTCGCGGTGACAGGAACGGTGACGCCGGTCGTGGGCGGGATGTGCCCGTGCTCCATCGCCAGGATGACCTTGAGCATGCTGCTCAGACCGGCGACCGTCAGCAGGTGGCCGATGTTGCCCTTGACCGAGCCGATCAGCGGCACCTTGCCGCGCGAGCCGAAGTACGCGGCGACCGACTCCGCCTCGGTGCTGTCCCCGATCGGCGTGCCGGTCGCGTGGCATTCCAGGTAGTCGATGTCGCGCGGGTCGATGCCCGCCTCCGCATAGGCCAGTTCGTAGGACCGCAGCTGTCCCGCGGCATTCGGCACCAGTAGGTGCCGCCCGGAGCCGTCGTTCGACAGGCCGATGCCGTCGATCACGGCGCGGATCCGGTCGCCGTCGCGCAGCGCGTCCTCGAGCCGCTTAACCGCGACCATGCCGGCGCCCTGGCCGGTGAGGATGCCTTCGGACTTCGCGTCGAACGGCTGGCTGAAGCCGCTCTGCGGGTAGGCCTGCAGATCGGAGAAGCAGAGGTGGATCAGCGTCGGGTCCGGGGCGCAGACGCCGCCGGCAAGCGCGAGGTCCACCTGACCGGTGGCCAGGTGGTCGCAGGCGAGCTTGAGCGCGTACAGGGCGGAGGAGCATGCTGCGTCGAGCGCATAGCGGGGTCCGCCGAGGCCGAGGGCCGCGCCGACGATGCGCGCCGGCGAGCCGCTGACCCGGGTGTCCTCGACCGAGACGGGGCCGGGCGGCAGCAGCGGCCCGGCCCCGTGCGGTACGGGGACTCCGGCCCGCCGCAGCCCGTCCAGCACGGCCTCGTGGACGAGGGGCAGGCTGGTGCGGGCGGACGACGGGGTCGGGAAGGAGTAGTTGCCGAGCGCGAGGCTGGTGCGGGAGAGCACGTCGGGACGCTCGTGGTAGCCGCTGTCGCGCAGGGCCTCGCGCGCGACGTGCAGCGACCAGTGGAAGACGCGGTCGAGCCGGGCGACCAGGTCCGGGCTGAGGCTGAATCCGGTCGGGTCGAATTCGAAACCGGTGATGAATCCGCCGCGGGTGCAGTCGATCCGGTGGGCCGGATCGGCGTCGCCCGCGCGGGCCGGGCCGAAGACCTCCTCGCCGCCTTCGCGGCGGCTGTCCACACCGTCGTGGAGGTTCCGCCAGAACTCGGCGGTGTCCGCGGCGCCGGGGACCAGGCAGGAGAGGCCGACGATCGCGTACTTGCCCATGAGAGCAGTCGTCCCTTCGGGTCTACCGGTCCGGTCCGCGCTGGCGGACCGGACCGGTTGCGGCGTAGTTGCGTCAGCCGGCGAACTTCACGGCCAGTTGCGGCGTGGAGACCACCGAGACCGCGCTCAGCCGGCTGAGCACCCGCCCGTCCTGGGCGCACGCGGTGACCGTGAGCGTCGCCTTGCTGCTACCGCCCGCCGAGACGGGCTCGACCACCACCAGGAACGGCTGACCGTCCGGCAGCGCCTCGTACAGGTCCACGGTGGACACCCCGAGCGGCAGGCTCGCGGTGTCGCGGAACCGGGCCATCCACACCAGCGCCGCCTGGAGCAGGAGGTCGGTGGTGCCGGGGCCGTAGAGCCGGCCGGCGAAGGCGCCTCCGGCGGGGCGGTGCTCCGGCAGGGCGCACTCGAGCACCAGCCGGCTCTCCTGGGATTCGACGACCTTGCGCACGCCGCGCAGAGACTGGCCGTGGAAGAGGGTGCCGTCGCTGTAGAAGCCGGCGGCGTCCTGGCCCTGGCCGAGTGCCGGGAGACCCGCCACCGTCGGCCGCGACAGCCGCGCCGAGGCGTCGGTGTCCAGCACCACTCCGGCCGCGTAGTGCGGGCGGATCTTGCCGTTCGCGCCGACCGAGCGGATCGTCACTTCGGTGGTGGCGCCGTCGCCGGCCGGGGCCGCCTCGAGCTGGAACTGGCTGTTCTCGGTGCCGTCGAAGACCACGCCCTTGTGCACCGCGAAGTCGCGCACCTGGCGCACGGTGCCGCCGGTGATCCGCTCGACCGCGCCGATCGCCCAGCCGAGCGCGACCGCGGCGGGCAGCACCGGGGTGCCGCCGATGACGTGGTCGGCCACGATCGGGTCGGCCTGCAGGCTGTCGAGGCGCCGCTCGAGCACCACGGCCGCCTGCGGCAGGGCGCTCTCGCGCTCGGACAGCGGGGTGGTCGGGCCGAGGACCGCCACCACGTCGTGTCCGCGCTCGGGGGCGAACTGGTCGGCGAACATCCGGGTGCCGACCTCGACCGGGATCAGTGGGATGCCGCGGGCCGTGAAGACCGCCTTGATCTGCGGCGAGACCATGCCGCTGTCCCAGGCGCCCCAGTTCAGGGCACTGACCTGGACACCCGGGTGGCGGCGCTTCCAGGAGGAGGCGAAGGCGTTGAGCGCCTCGTTCGCCATCGCGTAGTCGGACTGGCCGCGGTTGCCGAAGAACCCTGCGACCGAGGTGAAGAGCACCACGTGCTTGAGGCCGTCGGCGGGCAGGGCGTCGATCACCGAGCGCAGCCCGCCGAGCTTCGCAGCAAACACTCGCTCGATCTCAGAGGCCTTCTTCGCGGCGATCAGCTGGTCCGCGAGCACCCCAGCGCCGTGGACGAGGCCGGTGATGCGCTGGGCGTACGGGGCGAGCGCGGAGGCGGTCGCGGCGGTGTCGGTGATGTCGACCGCGAGGTATTCCGCCTGGCTGCCGGCGGCGTGCAGGTCGGCGAGGGTCGCGCGGATCTCGCGCTCGCCCACGACCGCCTGGTAGAGCTGCTCGACCCGCTTCGGGGTCGGCTTCTCCCCCGCCGCCTTGAGCTCGTTCACCGCGGCGGCCTTGAGCTCGGCCGCGCCCTGCACTCCCTGCGCCCAGGCCGGCTCGCCGCTCAGCGGGGTGCGGCCCAGCAGGAGCAGACCGGGCCGGTAGCGCTTGGCCAGGTCCACCACGCAGCGGGCAGTGATGCCGCGGCCGCCGCCGGTGACCACGATCAGGTCGTTCGGGGTGACTTCGGGCACTGTGGCGCCGGTCGCCGCGGCGAGCGAGGTCGAGCCGAGGGTGAGCGCGAGGCGCTGGGTGCCGTCCCGGCCGACCTGCACCGGCTCGGCGGAGGCGTCGTTGAGCTCTTCGATGATGAGGTCCGCGGCGCTGTCCGGGTCGATCGCCGGGGCCAAGTCGACCGCGCGGCAGAACAGGCTCGGCGCCTCGACCGCGAGGGTCTTGGCCAGGCCGCCCAGACCGCCCGCGGGGACGTGGCTCTCGTCCACGCCGGAGAGGCCGAACGCGCCGTCGAGCCGGGTGACGGTGGCGAAGGTGGCGCGACCACTGCCCGCGGCGGAGGTCAGCGCCTCCACCGTGTGCCGCGCGACGAGCAGCCCGTGGCCGAGCCGGTGCACCGAGTTGGCCCAGTCGGCGCCGGGCTCGGTGTCGAAGTACAGCACCACGCGGATCTGGTCGGCAAGGGACTGCTCGATCTGCGAGGCCAGCTCGGTGACGCCCCAGCTGGTGAGCTCGAGGTCGCGGCCCGAGGCGGTGCGCCGGGCGACGCCGGGCAGCCGCAGCACGTTGACTCGCCAGCCCGCGGCGGCCAGCCGCGCGGCGACCAGCGGGGCGATCGCGCCGCCGTCATCGACGATCAGCGCGCCGCTGCCCTGCGGGTAAGCGTTGGCGAGGCTGTCCGGGGTGGGCAGCTGAACCAGGTTCGCCTGGGCCCGACCGAGCTTGCCGGTCGTGTCGTAGGCGGTGGTCGCAGCGGCGGCAGGGGCGGCGGCAGCGGGTGCCGCGGTCTGGGCCGGAGCGGGCACTGCGGTCTGAGCGGGAGCGGGCACTTCGGCCTGAGCGGGAGCAGAGGCACCGGCGACGAAGTTCACGATGTCGCCCAACGTCCGAAGCTCCGCCAACTCCTCAGGACCCGCATCCGCACCGCCCGGGAACCGCTCCTGCAACTCACCCATGATCTCAACACGCTTAATCGAGTCGATCCCAAGATCAGCCTCGACATCCATACCGAGGTCCAGCATCTCCGCCGGATAGCCAGTCTTCGCCGCCACGACCTCCAACAAGACGGTCTCCACGGCGGCCGCCGCAGGACCCGCAGACGCCGCAGCCGAAGCCGGGGCAGCCGCGGTGGCCGGAGTGGCGGCAGCGACCGGAGCGGGAGCTGGTGCGGCGGGCGCCGGAGCAGGCACGACAGGTGCGGCTGCAGGGGCAGCGGTGGCAACCGGAGCACTGGCGGGCGCTGACGCAGCGACGAAGTTCACGATGTCGCCCAGCGTCCGAAGCTCCGCCAGCTCCTCCGGACCAGCATCCGCGCCGCCGGGGAACCGCTCCTGCAGCTCACCCATGATCTCAACACGCTTAATCGAGTCGATCCCCAGATCAGCCTCGATGTCCATGCCCAGATCCAGCATCTCCGACGGATAACCCGTCTTCGCCGCCACGACGTCCAGCAAGGCGGTCTCGACCGCGCTCGCCGCCGGACCCACAGGCGCGGACGCAGCAGCCGGAGCCGGGGCGGGCGCCGCCACCGGAGCAGGAGACACGACCGGGGCGGGTGCGGGGGCAGCGGCGGGAACCGGAGCCGGCGCAGCGGCAGTAGCAGCGGGAGCGCCGGCAGGAGCTGAAGCCGCCACGAAGTTCACGATGTCGCCGAGGGTGCGCAACTCAGCAAGCTGCTCCGGACCGGCATCCACACCGCCCGGGAACCGCTCCTGAAGTTCGCCCATGATCTCAACACGCTTAATCGAGTCGATCCCCAGATCAGCCTCGATGTCCATGCCCAGATCCAGCATCTCCGACGGATAACCCGTCTTCGCCGCCACGACGTCCAGCAGAGCAGCCTCGACCGCACTCGCCGCAGGACCCGCGGGCGCGGCAGCCGAAGCAGGAGCCGCCACCGGAGCAGGAGCCACGACCGGGGCAGCGGCGGGAGCCGTCGCGGCAGCAGCAGCGGGAGCACCAGCAGGAGCCGAAGCCGCCACGAAGTTCACGATGTCGCCGAGGGTGCGCAACTCAGCAAGCTGCTCCGGACCGGCATCCACACCGCCCGGGAACCGCTCCTGAAGTTCGCCCATGATCTCAACACGCTTGATCGAGTCGATCCCG
>NZ_DASZGI010000344.1:0-14821 GCF_035938995.1 Actinocrinis sp. | reverse complement strand
CACGCGCCTGAGGAGAGCCAGCCCCCGTCCGTCGAGAACCGGGTGCTGTTCGGACTCGCTGGTGCGCCTTTGCTGGCCGCTGGCTTGTATAAGGCGCTCGGACGACACCGGCGTCGGCAGCTATGGCATCGAGCGTTCGGCCGCCGCCCTGTCACGCCGACGGGCGATGCCGCTGTCGCTGAGGAGTCGATTCGCATCGGGTCCCGCGAAGTCGAGGTCTGGTTCCTCGACCTCGCGCTTCGTGGGCTCTCGGCCGGACTGGCAGAGCGCGACCATCCGATCCCCGACGCCTATGCGGTGAAGCTTCGCACCGAAGGCATCGAGCTGATGCTTAGCAGGCAGGCAACGCCTGAGGACCTGGTACAGCCGCCCGAGCCGTGGGTCCTATCTGAAGACGGACGGTCCTGGAACTTCTCCCGGCCGCGGATCACAGACGTGCACGCTCAGGCCGCGCATCGGCGGTTCGCGCCGTACCCCGGGCTGGTCACCATCGGTGGCGTCGGCACCGACCGCGTCATGATCGACCTCGAAGAGGCCCGCGGCGTCGTCGGTTTCGGCGGCCACCGTGACCGGCGCCGCGCCGCCCTGGCCGCGCTCGCCGTTGAACTGGCCACTAACTCTTGGTCCGATCGGATGACCGTTACCCTTGTCGGCTTCCCTGGTGACCTCACGCCGTTGGCGCCGGCCCGGGTGCGACACGCGGCCACGCTGGAGGAGATCCTTCCCGCCCTCGAAGCAGAGGCCGCCGAACGGGTGACGGCGCTCGCCGCCGCCGGGCTCGTGTCCGTGCTCGACGGTCGATCGCGGGCGAGCCAGGCCGGCTCGTTCCCGCCGCACTTCGTCGTCGTGGCCGACGAACCGCATCCGGCCACTGCGGCGCGGCTGGTCGACATCGCCGCTACCGCGTCGCGCGTCGGCATGGGTTTCGCGGTCGCCGGGGATGTCCCCGGGGCGACCTGGCAGTTCGACGTCAGCTCCGACGGGCGGCTCTCCGCCCGCCAGCTCGGCATCGAGGTGGACGCGCAACTACTCCCGGACGACCAGTACGTGGCAGTCCTCGGCATGTTCCGCGCGGTGTGCGACATCGAGGGGATGGAGCTCCCGACCGGCCTCGTTCACCAGTCGGTTGGGTATGGTGGCCCGCTGCCCGATGAACCGCCTTCGGTGTTCGTCGCAATGCTCGGCCCGCTCGAGTTGAGTGGCATAGGCGCGACCGAGCCGGATAAGACACCGCTGCTGCGTGAAGCGCTCGTCTTCCTGCTCCACCATCGCGACGGTGTTCACCCACGCGTCCTCGCCGCGGCGCTCTGGCCGCTCGGTGCCACGGCGGCCGTGGCTGAGGCGACGTTCGCGCGGCTGGCGACGTGGCTCGGAGAGGATCCGCACGGTGAGCCGAACCTCCAAACCGATGACGAAGGGCGGCTCCACCTCGGGCCGTACGTATGGTCGGACTGGGACATGTTCCAGTCCTTGCAAGAGCGCGCCCTGCACCACGCGTCCGGCATGTCCCAGGAGCAGCGCGATCAGCTGCTGAAGGTGGCGATGGACCTTGTCCGCGGCCCGTTCCTCGCCGACCGCGAGGCGGGACGCTACGGCTGGCTCGCCTACGAGGTCGCCGAGGCGCAGATCCCGGCGATCATCGCGGACACCGCGCTCAGGCTCTCCGACTCGCTGACGGCCGCTGGCCTTGCCGAAAGCGCGATTGAGGCCGTTAAGGCAGGCATGCGTGGGAGCCCGGACGACGAGGAGCTGTGGCGCGGATTGCTGCGCGCGACGGCAGCGAGCGGCGACACCGAGCGGCTGCGCGGCGCGGTGGAAGGACTCTACAAGCGCACGTGGTACGTACACGGTGTCCAAGGGCTGCATCCGCGCACGGAAGCGCTGGTGGATGAACTGTTGCCGTCCTGGCGGGAGGTCGTCGTCGGCTGAGGACGAGCGCCCGATCATCGACTATGGTGCGACATGTGGCCGGTCGGACAGTAGTGGTGACGGACTCGACAGCATGCCTCCCGCCGGAGCGCGCCGCTGCTGCCGGGATTACCGTCGTTCCGCTTCAAGTCGTGATCGGCACGGAGTCCTACACCGAGGGCACGCCTAAGGCACGCGCTGCGCTTATGGACGCATTGCGCAGGAGGCAGCCCGCCACGACGTCCCGCCCGTCGCCGGAGCAGTTCGCGGCGTACTTCCGGGAGCTGGCGGAGGACGGCGCCACAGGCATCGTCTCGGTTCACCTCTCCGCAGAGCTCTCCGCGACGCACGAGTCGGCCCAGCTCGCAGCCGCGTCGTCGCCGATCCCCGTCGAGGTGGTCGACTCGCGCTCCGTCGGCATGGGCCTCGGTTATGCAGCCCTCGCCGCGGCAAGGGCCGTCCGCCACGGTGAAACGCTCTCCGGCTGCGCGGCTGCGGCAGCCAAGCGAGCGACGATGACCTCGGCGTTCTTCTATGTCGACACCCTCGAGTACCTCAGGCGCGGAGGCCGCATCGGCTCGGCGCAGGCGCTCCTGGGCTCAGCGCTGGCGGTAAAGCCGCTCCTCCACCTAGTCGACGGACGCGTCGAACCTCTGGAAAAGGTGCGCACGGCGGCCCGAGCCATCGCACGCCTCGAACAGGTGGCGCTTGAACGGGCAGGCCACGACGCGGTCGACGTGGCGGTGCACCATCTCGGATCGATCCCCCGCGCCGAACTCCTCGCCGAGCGCCTACGCGCCCAGTTGCCGAGCCTCGCCAACGCCACTGAGGACGACTTCGGAGCGCTCGGCGACCTCACGGTTTCCGAGGTCGGTGCGGTGCTCGGCGCCCACGCCGGCCCGGGCCTCCTCGGAGTCATCGTCTCCCCGCGCCTGCCCTAGGGCCGCCCATCTTCGGTCCCATACTTTGAATTTCGTGCTGAGCACCCAAGGTTGCCGCCGCACCACCCGACGCGGCGTCCATAGCGGAGGTGTGGGCGCGACGCCGGGCTCGTCAGTGCATACGAGCAGATGGGCCGTCCGACGGTTCGTCAGGTAGTCACTGCACCCCTGACGTGCGTTTTCCACAGCGTCGCCGGGTAAATTCGCGAGTTATCCACAACTTGCGCAAACTCTGGTGATTCCTCCCGGCTCGCTCCTTAATGTCGTGAACGGAGATCACGAACGTGATCCCTCCGCCACCGAGGAGCAGCCATGTCAGGGAATCAGCAGTATGGATGCGGCCACCGCCATGCCGGCGCGGACGACGCCCTGCCCACCTGGGCAGACACTCCCGCGGCCGCGCGCCCGCGCCCGACACGGTTGAAGCTGTTCCTCGAACGAATCCAGGACCGACTACCCGTCACCCTCCAGGGACGCTGGCGGCTTGATCGGCGCTCCGGCACCGTCCTCGCCTCCGTCGTGGCGGTGGTCGCCCTGATCACCGGCGGATGGGCGCTCTTTCGCGCGCAGTCGCACCAAGTCGGCACGCCCCATACGTTCGCGGCCGATCCCGCGGCGCACTCGGCCCGCCACACCGGACCACCGGGCGCCCGCACGCAGACGAGCGAATCCGCCTCAGGCGGCCCGGCTGGCGCCGCGGAACCCGAGGCGCCTTCAGGTGCGGAGCCCGGTTCCGCCTCGACTGTCGTCGTGGTCGACATCGAAGGGAAGGTCGCGAAGCCGGGCGTGATCCGCCTCCCGACCGGATCACGCGTGATGGATGCGCTGCACGCCGCCGGAGGAACGCTGCCCGGCACCGACCTGACCTCGCTGAACCAGGCGCGCATGCTCAATGACGGCGAGCAGGTCGTGGTCGGCGCCCCCGCAGGCGCCAACGGTGGCCCCGTGCCACAGGTCTCCACGCGACCCGGAAGCCACGGCAAGGCGCGACTCGCCGCGCCCATCCACCTCAACACCGCCACCGAGGAACAGCTCGAGGAACTGCCCGGCGTCGGACCCGCTCTTGCGCAGCGGATCCTCGACTGGCGAGGCGAGCACGGGTCGTTCTCCTCGGTCGGCCAGCTGCAAGAAGTACGCGGCCTCGGCGCGAGTAAATTCGCCGCGCTTCGCAACCTGGTGCTGTTGTGAAGCGCCGCGCCGATCCTCCGGACCTACGCCTTCTGCCGCCGGTGGCCGCAGGTTGGGCGGCCACCTGGCTGGGACTCGCATTGCCTCCCGCGCCGACCCTCGTGGCGGCGGGCGGACTGGCGCTGTGCGGCCTTTACGGAATGGCGCAGGCGCGCCGCCGAGCAGCCGATCACCCCCTCGGCGTAGAACCGCTCGCGGTCACCGCGTGCACAACGCTTCTGGTCGCCGCCGGACTCGCGCTCTCCGCGGCGCTCCACGTCGCCGCCGGGTCGCACGGACCGGTACCCGGCCTTGCCGCGCAGTCCGCGATCGTCGGCACCGCGCTCACGGTGACTGGCGATCCTCGACGCATCGCACCGACCACCGGCCCGCCGAGCTCCGGCGCTCCGCCGAGGCCGACCCGCCGCCTTACCCTGATCATGGTGCCAGTGCGCATCACCGACGTGACGACCTCCGACGGAACGCACTACGAGGTTGGCGATTCCGCGACCGTCATGGCTCGAATTCACGCACCGGCCGATGAACAGATCTGGCTCGACCTGCTGCCGTCGCAACACCTCCTCGTCACCGGAAAGCTCGTGCCGCCGCGGGACGCCGGACGCGACGCCGCACTCCTGATCGCCGATCGGGCGCCCCAGGTGACAGGAGGACCCTCGCTGATCCAAAGTGCCGCCGGGCGATTACGCGCCGATCTGCGCGAGGCGGCATCAGGACTTCCCGCCGAGGAGGCGGGCGTTCTGCCCGCACTCGCGGTCGGCGACACCAGCCACGAGCCGCCGGACCTCGCCGACGCCCTGAAGCGCACCGGTCTCAGCTACCTAGTGGTCGTCAGCGGCGAGAACCTGATCTTCGCCTCCGCGGCGCTTATCCCCCTGGCCCGATGGGCGGGGCTGCGCGGCCGAGCGGTGACCGGGGCGGGATTCCTGCTCGTCATCGGGTTCACCGTGCTCGCCCGCCCCGGACCGCCAATGGTCCGCGCGACCGTAATGTCCCTGCTCGGTTGCGCGGCCGCGATCTCCGGCCGGCGATTCCGGGCCCTGTCCACCATAGCGGCAGCCGTACTCGTTCTTCTGCTCATCGATCCGTGGCTGGCGCTCACCTACGGGTTCGCGCTCTCGGTCGCCGCCACCGCCGGCCTCCTCATCGCGGCCCCAGGCTGGTGCGACCGCCTCCTCGATCGGGGAGTCCCGCTGTGGATCGCCGGACCAGCGGCCACGACGGCAGCCGCGGAAGTCTTCTGTGAGCCGCTCCTGGTGACTTTCAGCGGGTCGTTGCCCCTCATCGCGGTCCCGGCGAACGTGCTCGCGGTCCCCGCCGCGCCGGTCGCCACCGTCCTCGGCATCGGCGCGATGGCCGCCGACGAGGTGTGGCCTCCGCTCGGCCACGCAGTCGCCTGGGTCGCGCAGTGGCCGGTGCGCTGGATCTGTCTGGTCGCCCGCACTGGAGCGCGGATGCCGGGCGCCGCCGTCGCTTGGCCGAGCGGTCTCGGCGGCTGCCTTTCGCTCCTCGCCGCATACGTCGGCGCATACGCGTTGATTAGGCGAGCCAGGCGAGCGAGGCGAGCGAAACAGTCACATATCAACCACAGAGTGTCACGAGGTCAGATTGGTCTAGACAAGACGGGGGTCGGCTCGGTATGACTGGTGACCATCAGCGAGATCCGGGACGGAAGGCTGGAGGGGAGCTTTCCAGCACGGCCCGGGCGACCCGCCGCCCACGACACCGCGGGCGGTTCCTGATCGCCGCGCTGATCGGGTGCGGCGCGCTGGTTGCGGGGGTCGTAGCCCTCATCAGGCAGACCGCGGCCCCCGACTGGCCTCCCGCCGACTGGGCGATGGCGGCCTGCGACATCGGGCAGGGCGACGGGCTCCTCCTGCGCACCGGCCAGACGTCCGCGATCGCGGTCGACACTGGTCCCGATCCGGGCTTGGAAGATGCGTGCTTGAAGCGCTTCCACGTCGCGGACCTGTCGCTCGTGGTACTGACTCACTTCCATGAAGACCACATCGGCGGCCTCGCGGGACTACTGGCCGGACGGAAGGTTGCCGCGATCGAGACCACGACCGTCGACGATCCTCCATCCGGAGCCGCGAAGGTGCGTCAGGAGGCGGCTGCGGCAGGCGTCCCAGTGCGGCGCGTCGTTCCGGGCGAGCGCGTGGCGATCGGACCCGTCGCCTGGCACGTGCTGTGGCCCGACCGTCCAGACGCGCTGCTCGGACCGATCGCCTCTAACGCCCCAGGATCGGACCCGACCCGCGAAGACGAGATGCCCATAGACGGGGGTGATGATCGCGGTGGCAGTAGTCACAGCGGTGGTCACGGTGGTGGTGGTGATGACGGCGGCGGTCACGGTGGCGGCGGTCATGGCGGCAGTGGACACAGTGGTGGTGGTCACGGCGGCAGCCACGGTGGCGCCGAGGGGTCGGGACCGAATAACACCTCCATCGTCATAGCGGTGACCATCTCCGGCCCGGCGGCACCGGTGACCCTCCTGCTGACCGGCGACATCGAGACGCCCGTGCAGAACCTGTTGCTCGCCGCGCACCGCTCCGAGCTCCGGGCCACGGTGCTCAAGGTGCCGCACCACGGCTCCTCGAATCAGGCGCCGGACTTCGTCGGCGCGGTCGATCCGGCCGTCGCGATCATCTCGGCCGGCAAGGGCAACCCGTACGGCCACCCGACCGCCCGCGCGCTGCGCTTGATGGGGTCCGGCGGAGCCCGGGTGTATCGCACTGACCTCGATGGAGACGTCGCGGTCAGTCCGGCGGCCGGATCGGAAGGAGGCATCGTCGTTGGCGCCCAGCGCGGAGAGGGCAGCCCCGGCGGTGGACCGAGCGCCCGAGGCACGCCGGAGCCAGCCGATCCGCCGACTCGCCGCCACAGCCACTCGCATCCCAAGTCGAGTACATGGTGAGCCGCCGGATGCCGACGCCGAGGCGATTCGGCGGGATCGGGCACGATCGCGTCGCGGCGACCCCGCGTCAGACCGGAAACGTAGGATCGAGACATGCAGCCACCCGTCGCGAAGACTGTTCCACACGAGCGCGTCCACCATGGAGACCGCGTCGACGACCCCTACTTCTGGCTCGCCGATAAGGAGAACAAGGAAGTCGTCGAATACCTCGAGGCCGAGAACGCCTATACCGAGGCGCGCACGGCTGGGCAGGCGGACCTGCGTGAGCGGATCTTCCAGGAGATCAAGGGCCGGACCAAGGAGACCGACCTGTCGGTGCCTTCGCGCAAGGGCGGCTGGTGGTATTACTCCCGCACGCAGGAGGGCAAGCAGTACGGCATTCACTGCCGCGTCGCCGCGGACGGCGACATGCCCCCGGTTCTGCCGGAGGACGGCTCCGCGCTGCCCGGCGAGCAGGTGCTGCTGGACGGCAACGAGTTGGCCGAGGGGCACGGCTTCTTCTCGCTCGGCACCTTCGACGTCTCGCCGGATGGCAAGCGCCTGGCCTACTCGGTCGACTTCGCCGGGAACGAGCGGTTCACGCTGAAGTTCAAGGAGCTCGACAGCGGCGAGGTGCTGCCGGACGAGATTCCCGAGACCTCCTACGGCACCGCCTGGTCGCTGGACGGCTCCACCCTCTTCTACCTCACCGTCGACGACGCCTGGCGGCCGTACCGCGTGCACCGCCACACGGTCGGCACGTCGGCGGCCGACGATGTCCTCGTGCTCGAGGAGCCGGACGAGCGGTTCTGGGTCGGTGTCGGGCTCACCCGCAGCGAGCGCTACATCGAGATCGGCGTCGGTTCGAAGACCACCAGCGAGGTTCGGCTGCTCGACGCGGCGCAACCCGGCGGCGAGTTCACCGTCGTTGCGCCGCGCCGCCAAGGGGTGGAGTACTCGGTCGACCACTGGGTCCACCCGACCGACCCGGGCCGCGACCTGCTGCTCATCCTGCACAATTCCGACGGCAGGGAGAACTTCGAGCTGGCGACCGCGTCGCTGGCCGGCCCGGGCGACTGGACACCCCTGATCGAGCATCGGGCCGACACGCGTCTGGTGTCCGCCGACGCCTTTGCCGAGCACATGGTCCTCGAATACCGCCGCGACGGGCTCACCGGCCTGTCCATCCACCCGATGCGCGACGACTTGCCGGCAGTGGAGGGTGGGCCGATCGCCTTCGACGAGCCCATCTACACCGTCGGCGCGGGCGACAATCCCGAGTTCCGCACCGGAAAACTGCGGCTCGGCTATACCTCGATGGTCACCCCCTCCACCGTGTATGACTACGACATCGCGACCGGAACGCTGATCCTGCTCAAGCGCCAGCCGGTGCTCGGCGGCTTCGATCCCGCCGACTACGAACAGCACCGGTCCTGGGCGACGGCTGACGACGGCACGCGCGTCCCGATCTCGATCGTGCATCGCAAGGGAGTCGAGGCCGACGGCACTGCGCCTGCGGTGATCTACGGCTACGGCTCCTACGAGTCGTCTACGGACCCGTACTTCTCCGTGGCGCGGCTCTCGCTGCTCGACCGCGGGTTCGTGTTCGCCGTCGCGCACATTCGTGGCGGCGGCGAAATGGGCCGTCGGTGGTATGAGGAAGGGAAGCTGCTCGCCAAGCGCAACACATTCACCGACTTCGTGGCATGCGCCCGCCAGTTGGTGCGGGAGCGCTGGACGTCCGCCGATCGGCTGATCGCACGCGGCGGCTCGGCTGGCGGCTTGCTCATGGGCGCGGTGGCGAATCTCGCGCCCGAGGCGTTCCGCGGCGTGGTGGCGGACGTCCCGTTCGTGGACGCGCTGAACACCATCCTCGACCCGAGCCTGCCGCTCACCGTGATGGAGTGGGAGGAGTGGGGCAATCCGCTGGAGTCCGCGGAGGTGTACGCCTACATGAAGGGGTACAGCCCGTACGAGAACGTCGAGCAGAAGCAGTACCCTGCGATCCTCGCGACGACCAGCCTCAACGACACCCGGGTCTACTACCACGAGCCGGCGAAGTGGATCGCGCGGCTGCGGGCCACAGCGACCGGCGGCGACTTCCTGCTGAAGACCGAGATGGAGGCGGGCCACGGCGGTCGTTCCGGGAGGTATGACGCCTGGCGTGAGGAGGCCTTGACGCTGGCATGGGTCATCACCACTGCCACGGGTGGGGCGACGGCCACGGGCGAGGCGGTCAGTGGGGGTGCGGCGACGACCGCGACAAGTGGCGCGCTCGGCGGAGGTGCGGCGACGGCCATGGGCGATGCGATCGCCGGGGGTGCGGCGATGGCCGCGGGTGAGGCGAGTGGTGGGGGTGCGCCGCCGGCCACAGGCGGGGCGCTCAGCGCGGGTGCGGCGACCGCGACGGGTGGCGCGACGCAGCCGACCGGTGAGTCTGAGGCCTGACGCCCGTGACCGCCCCGCCTCCACGCCTGACGCTGGTCACCGGACCCGAAGAACTTCTGGTCGACCGGGCGGTGGCCGCCGTGATCGCCGCCGCCCGGGCCGCCGATCCGGCCGTCGAGATCTGCGACATGGCGCCCGGCACGCTCCAGCCGGGCGGCTTCGCCGAACTGGTCTCACCGTCACTGTTCGGCGAGGCCAAAGTGGTCGTGGTGCGCGCCGTCCAGGATCTCGCGACGGCGCAGGCTGACGAGATCAAGCGCTATCTCGCCGACCCGGCCGACCAGATCGTCCTGGTGCTGACGCACCCGGGCGGTGTCAAGGGCAAGGCGCTGCTCGACGCGGTCCGAAAACTCAAGCCGGAGATCGTCGACTGCCCGAAGCTGACCAAGCCCGCGGAGCGGATCACCTTTCTGCGCGGCGAGTTTCGCAGGGCACGGCGTCCAATCAGCGACGAGGCGGCGCAGATCGTCGTCGACGCGGTGGGTTCCGATCTACGTGAGCTGGCCGCGGCGGCAGACCAACTGCTCGCCGACACGGACGGAGCCGTGGACGAGGCGACGGTCGCGAAGTACTACAGCGGCCAAGCCGAGGTGTCCGGGTTCACGATCGCCGATCTCGCCGTCGAGGGCCGGCTGGGGGAGGCGTTGGAGCAACTGCGCTTCGCATTGGACTCAGGAGTCGCTTCAGTGCTGATCACGAGCGCGCTCGCGACGGGCGTGCGCCAGATCGGCAAGGTCGCGGCGGCCGGACGGGACACCCGCGACCTCGGGATGCCGCCCTGGAAGGTCGACAAGATCCGGCGCCAGACGAGGAGTTGGACCCCGGACGGTTTGACGGTGGCGCTGCGGGCAGTCGCGACGGCCGACGCGGCGGTGAAGGGTGCGGCGGCGGATCCGGCGTACGCCCTGGAGAAGTGCGTCATAGCCATCGCCGGTGCCCGTACCCGGCGCTAGTGCGGTGACCACCAACGTTCGCCGGGTCGGTGGCACCGGGGGCCACGTCGTTTGCGGTCTCGGAACCCGGTCAAGGTTG
Organism: Actinocrinis sp.; assembly: GCF_035938995.1. Taxonomy (GTDB): domain Bacteria; phylum Actinomycetota; class Actinomycetes; order Streptomycetales; family Catenulisporaceae; genus DASZGI01. The sequence goes on along the minus strand of NZ_DASZGI010000344.1, from coordinate 4,411 downwards.
GTGGTCACCGCACTAGCGGAGGCCGAATGCAGGCGCGAGTGTGTCAGGTACATGATTATGCACGGCGCGGGAAAGTGCGGGAGGCACAGTGCGAAGGCCCGGCATCGAGCCGGGCCTTCGTCAGATCAGTACACCGCGATCGGTCGGCAAGGTGTCACGACCGACATACGCGATTGAGGCAGGTCAAGCCGCGAGCGCGGATCGGACGGCGCGTCGGCCCGGTCCGATTGCGATCAGGAGGCGTCGCCGCTGAGGTGGTTGACCTTCTTGGCGAGCGCGGACTTCTTGTTCGCCGCCTGGTTCTTGTGGATGACGCCTTTCGAGACCGCCTTGTCCAGCTGGCGGGAGGCGGCGCGGGCGAGTTCCTCGGCCTTCGCAACGTCGCCGGCCTCGACCGCCTCGCGAGCCTTGCGGACCGCGGTCTTGAGCGAGGACTTGATCGACTGGTTGCGCTGGCGCGCCTTCTCGTTGGTCTTGATCCGCTTGATCTGCGACTTGATGTTAGCCACGAAAAGCCTCTTCACATCCTGGTGGGGTGGTTACAGCGCAGCGGACCGCCGACCGTCGGTCGACCCGGCGACCGCGCAGCGTCTTGGAGGTGTGACCACCGGCGGGGTGACCCGCGCATCCAGGGATGCTTTGCAACGCTGCGCTGCTGTGATGCGGACTTCATCCGCCCACAGGCCACGCGACCGCCAACTTTACCAGCCGCCGGACCAGGCTCCGAATCGCGTGCATGGAGGTCGAGTCAGATGCTTGTGCTCGCTGTTGCTGCTCGCGGGCCATGCCTGGTGGCGTGATCAGAGATCGATGCGCGTCGCGGCGATGCGGAAACGCTCCGGAGCGCTGGTGAGCACGATGATCTGGAGGCGCTCGGCCGCCGCGCCGAGGATCGCGGCGAGGGCGTCGAGTCGGCCGCGGTCACTATGCCCCAGCGCGTCGTCGATGATGAGCGGGACGCCCGGTCCGTCGAGCGATGTAGTGGTTCTGCCCTTGGACGGCGGGTTGGCACTGGCTGCGGCCCCGCCAGTCGCTGCGTGGTGTGCTGACGCGTCGGGAGCGGAAGCGGGCGCGGAGATCAGGTCGGCGCAGGAGATGCGGCCGAGCAGCGCCAATTGCTCCCGCGCCCCGGCGGACAGCTGGTCGAACGGAACCGTCACGCCGTCGATGGTCTTGGTCGCGATCGTCAGGTCGTCGCCGACGCCGATGCGGACTTGGGGGCCGAACACCATCGTGGCGTAGCCCTCGACCCGGTCGCGCAGGGGAGCGGCGTAACGGCGGCGCGCCTCAAGGCGGTGCGCGTCGAGTGTTTCGAACAGGAGCCGTGCAGCTTGCGCGCGGCGCCGTACCCGGTCGTGCTTATCCTGCGCCCTGGTCAACGCCGCTTGGGCCTGGTCTGCCGCCTCACGTGGCCCGCGCTCTCCTTCGCCGAACAACGCCAGCCGTTCGGTGGCCGCTGCCCGCCGCTCGCGCAAATCCGCCTTCGCCCGCTCGCGCTGTGGCACCAAGGCGCGCGCATTCTTGAGCTTGAGCTCCAGAAGTTCCGGTGCCAGGTCGGCGATTCGTGCCGCCGCTCCGTCGAACGCCGCGCGCAGATCGGCCAGTTGCTCGCCGTCGACCGGCTGGGGGAGCGCGGCGAGTTCCGCTCGTGACCGCTCCAGTTCGCCGCGTGCGGCCTCCAGCCGCGCCGCGAGACCGGCCGCCTCCACCTGCGAGGCCATCAGCGCCTGAGTCGACTCGGTGAGCGCGAGGTTCGCGGCGCGGGCGCGGGCGTCGGCGTCCTCGGCGGCAAGACTGGCGGCGGACTCGGCCTCCCGCAGCTGATCGAGCATGAGCGGAGTCGTCGGGTTCGGCGAGGCGGAAGTGCCGGATGCGTCCGGGACGTCGACGTCGGATACGGCAGACGGCGCGCCAGAGTCGGGCTCGAACCGGGCGATTCGGTCACGCAGCTGCGCGAGCTTGTGTGTAAGAGCGGCGGGATCATCTCCGCCGAGCGCGGTTTCGAGGTCGCGTTCGGCGCTCTCGTGCTCGGCGAGCAGGCGTCGGCGCTCCCGCTCCGCCGCCCTCGCGGCCGCCGCATCCGCAACGCCCGCCTCGACGCAGATCTCCTCGTAGGCCGCGCGGGCCGCCACCATCCGGTCCCGCCGCGCATGTTCCGCCGCCCCGGGCGTGACGACGATCCGCACGACGCCTGGAGCTTCGACCGTGAACGGTTCGCTGACCGGCACTGTCAGGGGCGCAGCGTCGTCTCGTGCGTCCAGCGGCGCGCCGTCCAGGTGGACCGGCGCGTCGCCGAGCCTGGTCACCGCCACCATCGGCGCGCCCGCCTCTAGGCTCGCCCGCGCGACCTGCCACTCCTGGTGCGCGGTCTCGATCCGCTCCAGCAGCGCTTCGTCGACGGTGATCCGCGCGAGCTCCGTGGCCGTCGCGCGCAGCCGCTCGCGGGCAGCCTCGATCTTCCTGAGCCGTTCGCCGAGAGCCTGCTCCTCCTGCCGGTCGCTGTGGAAACGCAGCAGCTCCGCCGCCTGCCGTGCGGCCTGACGGGCGGTCATGCTCTGCGCGCGCATGGCGTCCGCCCGACGCGTCGCCTCGTCCCGTCCTGTTTGCGACAGCGCGGCCCGCGCCGCCGCGGCATCGGCGTCGCCCTCGAGCCCGTCCGTCGTCCGCTGGAGCTCATCCACCTTCGTCGCCGCGTCCGCAAGCCGCCGCGCCGAGTCCAGCCGCGCCTCCAGCGCCCGCAACTGCTCGCGCTCGCCGTCGAGTGTCTTGGCCTGCTCCTCGAGCACGGCGAGCTCGGCTCGCGCAGCCGTCAGCTCCGCCGCGTTCTCGTTCAACAGCCGGCCGGTCCGCTCGTACTCGGCGATCGCGGCCTCGGCCTCGTCGAGGGTCCGCCGGGCGACCTCGTGCGTCGCCCGCGCCTCTTCGAGCCCTTCGATCGCCGTGCGCAGCTCGCCGGTCGGAATGTGCTGCTTCTCCGTGTAGTAGCGGCGGAACTCCTGGTGCGCCAGGTCGTGCAGGCGCGCCTCCGGGCCGGTGCCCGGCGTGTCCGCGGAGCCGAGCACGCCTGCCAGGACCGTGGAGCCCTTGACGTCTGCTTGAACGACCAGCCCGGCCTGATCGACCCTCAGCTGGCGCCACAGGAAACGGTCGACCCCACACTCGCCGAGGATCTCCAGGAACCGCTCGTGCGCCTGGTCGCCGGTGAACTGCGCCGGCTCCGGCTCCAGCACGTGCAGCTCGCTCTCCGGGGACTTGAGCCAGCGCTTGCGGTACACCACCCGGTACGCGCCGAGCGACAGCTCCGCCTCGACGCACGGACCGGCGTCCCGGTGTACTGGTTGCGCGTCCCTGATCGCCTGCTTGCGCGCGGTCGCCTTCTCGTCCACCAGCAGGTCCAGCGCCTCGATCATCGAGGTCTTGCCCACCTCGTTCGGGCCGACCACCAGGGTCAGTCCGGTCGGCGCGAACGCGACGGTGCGCTCGGCCACGCCTCGGTAGTCCTGGAGAGCGATCCGGTGAAGTCTCATGCCACGGCCTCCCGCGGCGCGATGACGGATTGCGATTGCAAAGCGGTCAGGCGCAGCAGCAGTTCGAGGGCGTCGAGCGCTGCCGGGGTGCCCTGACCGCGCAGGTCCGCGGCCGCCTCGGTGGCGAAGCCCGTCAGGTCCAGGCCATCCAGATCGGCGTCCACGGCACGGATGGCGAGACGGCTGCGCGACGAGTCCGGGATCGCCGCGAACAGATCGCGGCGCACATCGAGACCGTCGGCCAGGTAAGCATGGTCGGTCAGGCTTAGCAGACCCGACATGATCGGCTTCGCCACGGTCCGGGTCTCGTCCGGGAAGGCATCCAGCCAGGCCAGCAACGCCGCGACATCCTCCCGCTCGTGCAGCTCCCACTCCCGCTCGGCGAGCGTCCACCGGCCGACCCGATGCGGCGTCACCTTCGGCGGGATGTCCGGTTCCAGATCCACGACCAGGACGTAGCCGGGTGCCGACTCGGTGAACCGGGTGGGCTCCGGCGTGCCCGGATACCAGATCTTGCCGAGATCGCCGACGTCCCGCAGCGAGTGGTGGTCACCCAGCGCGACATAGTCGAGAGCGCGGCGGTTGAGGGCGTCCGTGAAGCGGCCGATCCGCAGAGCCGTGCCCGTCATGTCGCCGGCGACGTCCTCGGTCGCGCCATGACCCACGCCGATCCGCACCGTGCCCGGCGCCGCCGGTTCGAGCTGGGTGGCCATCAGATCCAGCTGAGGGACGGGCGGCTGCTTGCTGTACCACGGGGCGACCAGCAGCTCCACTTCCGCCGAGATCCGCACCAGTCCGGGCGCGTCCAGCACGGTCACCTGCTCCGGCCGCTCCGTCGTGAACCAGCGGCTGCGATAGACCGAGCCGGCGTTCAGCGGGTCGTG
>NZ_DASZGI010000343.1:0-2574 GCF_035938995.1 Actinocrinis sp. | reverse complement strand
GTGCTCATGAAACAACCGCCACGGCGAGTATCGCTCGCCGCGGCGGTCCATGGCGTCAGCCTCAAGTATGCCGTTAGCGTCAGCCTGTGGAGGCAGCGGGCTGTGCCTCAACAGACTGGGCCTGAACACGCTGAGCCTTTTAATACACCGGGCCTCAGCTGTCTGCGACCTCAGACGCCTGAGGCTTCGGCGCGTCCGCCTTCGGGGCGGCGTCGATTCCGGCCTCCTTGCGCTGCGCCGGGGTGATCGGCGTCGGCGCGCCGGTCAGCGGGTCGCCGCCGGACGCGGTCTTCGGGAACGCGATCACGTCCCGGATGGTGTCCGCGCCGGTGAGCAGGGCGACGATCCGGTCCAGGCCGAAGGCGATGCCGCCGTGCGGGGGCGGGCCGTAGTTGAAGGCCTCGAGCAGGAATCCGAACTTGGACTGCGCCTCCTGCTCGGACAGGCCGATGGCCGCGAACGCCCGCTCCTGCACGTCCTTGCGGTGGATACGGATCGACCCACCGCCGAGTTCGGTACCGTTGAGCACGAGGTCGTAGGCGTTCGAGAGTGCTGTGCCCGGCTCCTTGTCGAAGGTGGCCAGGCTGTCCGGGGTCGGGGCGGTGAAGGGGTGGTGCACCGCGGTCCAGCCGACCTGCTCGCCCTTCTCGTCCTCGACCGGCTCGAACATGGGGAAGTCGACCACCCAGAGGAACTTCCACGCCCCCGCGGCGCCGGCCGCATGATCGGCACCGCCGTCGATCAGCCCGCAGCGCCGCCCGATCTCCAGCCGCGCCGCGCCGAGCAATTCCAGCGACGCGGTCCGCTTGCCCGCCGCGAAGAACACCGCGTCGCCGTTCGCGGCGCCGACCGCGTCCTTGAGCCCGGCCAGGTGCGCCTCGGACAGATTCTTGGCGACCGGGCCCTTCGGCTCGCCGGTCTCCGCGTCGAAGAGCACGTATGCCAGGCCGCGGGCGCCGCGCGAGCGCGCCCAGTCCTGCCAGCCGTCCAGCTCCTTGCGAGTCTGCGCGGCTCCCCCCGGCATGACGACCGCACCGACGTAAGGGGCCTGGAACACCCGGAACTCGGTCCCGGCGAAATAGCCGGTCAGCTCCACCAGCTCTTGACCGAAACGGAGGTCGGGCTTGTCGGAGCCGTACCGCGCCATCGCCTCCGCGTAGGAGAGACGGGGCAGCGGCGTCGGGATCTCGACTCCGTGCACGTCCTTCCAGACCCGCGCGACGACGGCCTCGCCGACCGCGATGACGTCCTCCTGGTTCGCGAACGACATCTCGATGTCGAGCTGGGTGAACTCCGGCTGCCGGTCGGCGCGGAAGTCCTCATCCCTGAAGCAGCGGGCAATCTGGTAGTACCGCTCCATGCCGCCGACCATGAGCAGTTGCTTGAACAGCTGAGGCGACTGCGGCAGCGCGTACCAGCTGCCGGGCTGAAGGCGTACCGGGACCAGGAAGTCGCGGGCGCCCTCAGGCGTCGAGCGGGTGAGGTAGGGCGTCTCGACGTCCAGGAAGCCGAGCTCGTCCATCACGTCGCGGATGACCTTGGTGGCCTTCGCGCGCGTACGGATGTTCTGCGCCATGTCGTCGCGGCGCAGGTCGAGGTAGCGGTACTTGAGCCGGACTTCCTCGTTGATGTTCGAGCTCTTGCGCTCGTCGGTCGGGAAGGGCAGCGGCGCGGACTCGGACAGCACCTCGACCGAGTCGACCACGACCTCGATCTCACCGGTCGGCAGTTCCAGGTTCGCGTTGCCTTCGGGGCGCAGCTGTACCTCACCCGTCGCGGCGACGCAGTACTCGTTGCGCAGGTCGTGAACAGCCTCGGAGTCCCTGACCACGACCTGCGCGATGCCGGAGCCGTCGCGCAGGTCGAGGAAAGTCACGCCGCCGTGGTCACGCCGCCGGGCCACCCACCCGGCCAGGGTGACGGTGCTTCCGGCGTCGGAGGCCCGCAGGCTCCCCGCCTCTCGCGTGCGGATCACGACAGCTTCTCCTTGAGGGTCGGAACGATCTGGTCCAGGGCCACCGGCGTCTGCTCACCGCTGGTCAGGTCTTTGAGCTGCACCACCTCGGCGGCCAGGTCGCGGTCCCCGGCCACCAGCGCGTACTTCGCACCGGAGCGGTCGGCGGCCTTCATGGCGCCCTTGAGGCCCTTCTCGCCGAACGCCAGGTCCGCGCTGAGGCCCGCCCGGCGCAGCTCGACCACGATGCCGAACAGCACGGCCTTCGCCGCGATCCCCATCGGCACGCCGAACACGTCCACGCCCTGCCCGGCACCGGGCGCCGCGACGCCCTCGGCTTCCATCGCCAGCACGGTCCGGTCCACGCCGAGCGCCCAGCCGACCGACGGCAGCGGCGGGCCGCCGAGGTCCTGCGACAACCCGTCATACCGGCCGCCCCCGCCCACCGCCGACTGCGAGCCGAGGCCGTCGTGCACGAACTCGAACGTGGTGCGGGTGTAGTAGTCCAGGCCGCGTACCAGCTTCACGTCGTCCTCGAACGGCACGCCGAAGAGCGAGAGCAGCGTCTGGACCTCTTGGTGGAAGGCCTTGCACGCGTCGCACAGGAAGTCGCCGATGAC
>NZ_DASZGI010000342.1:0-2089 GCF_035938995.1 Actinocrinis sp. | reverse complement strand
GTCGATGGCGGTGCCGAGAATGGCGGGGCCGCAGTCGGCGGGCAGGATCTCGGCGGCGCGGGTGGCGGCGGCCTGGGGCGTGTCGAGGTATTCGCTTTCCTCGCGGCAACGCCCCACGAGGTAGCGCCCGTCGCCCCGTGGCTCGATCACGGCGCCGACGCGTGTGAGAGGACGGTCCGTGCACGTGCTGAACCACAAGCTGTAATAGCTGGTCACCGCGTAGAGGCAGCGCAGCCGGGGCTGCGCGTACGCGGCATCGAACAGCGCGCGCAACGCGGTGAGCGCAGCGGGCTCGCGCCATCCGTCCGGCTCGAACTCCCACTGCCGACCCCAGGCCTCGCGTCTGCGCTGCCAGTTGGCCTCCACCACCAGATGCGCCGAGCCGCTCGCACGCGCCTCGGCCATCAGCGGCAGTTCGATGAACGGCGCGGCGCTCTTCACCCCGCGCGGGTCCGCCCCGGTAGACCAGGCCGCTGCGGCCTTGGCCACCTCGGCCAGATCCGGGGTGCGACCTCGGGCGTGGGCGACACCGTACTCGTGGTTGTCCACCGAGAAGGATCGCCTGAATCGGCGGGCTGTGACCGTGAAGTCGGCGCGGCCGGGCAGCGCCGCCGCGATCCGTACGTCGGCCAGTGAGCCCTCCCGAGCTGGCTCGACCGCGCCGATCTCCAAGCCCAGGTCGGCGGCTGCCCTCGTCAGCGCAACGGCCAGGCCGCCCGCCTCGATGATGTCCGCGTAGAACTCGGGATGCGACTCGATCGCGCTCGCCGTACGCGTCATATCCACTGCCGTATTCAACTCCCGCCGCCATCAGTCCGGCACTCGATCCGCGACCAGTAGCCCGCTGCCCGCTACTCCACCGGACCGAAGACACCAATACCGGCGAGTACCGCCGAGCCGTCACCATGCCGCCGTCGAGGCGTTACCTCACACCACCGCGCCACGGGCCGCACGAACCCGGGCGCCGGGCCAACTCTGTTGAATCGTTCGCCAGTCCGCGGCCGTCGCGCATTGTTCACGATCTACCGGCCGCTGCCCGTGTCCCGCGCGGCTCAGGGGCCGCGCGAGCGCAGTGGGGCGCCGCGACACGATCCGCCAGGCTTCGTCACCCTCGACTGCACCGTCATCTATTTGCGACGCTTGGAGACAGCATTTGACCCCCGCGGTTACAGCGGCTTGGGGGCGAGGGTGCTGCCGGGGCGCAACACGCCGTGGTCGTCGATGTCGTCAAGCACGGCGGTCAGGCCCTGGTTGAGCATCTTGCGGCGTACGTGGCCCAGTAGCTGCGCCATGAGGAATCCGCTGACGCCGGTGAAGCCGGTGTGCTCGTAGGTGAAGCGCGTTCCACCGGCGTGGGGCTCGATGCGGTAGACGACCTCTGTCGTGTCGCCGCTGGATGTATCGGTCCACGACCAGCGCAGCAGGGACGGCTCGTTCGCCTCAAGCACCTCGCAGTCCACGACGCCATTCCAGCCAGGCTTGGGCTTGCCGATGAACTGGAACTTCGTGCCCACGACGGTGGCGAAGCCCTCGGTGCGGCCGCCCGCGCCGGTGGCGGTCCACAGCGGGATCAGCGCCGGGTCGGTCACCGCGCGCCAGACCTTCTCGGGGCAGTGGGGGTAGTCCTTGACCAGATGGATCGCACTCACGGCAACTCCTCAGGATCGGCGGGCGGGACGACCATCACTAATTTTAGTGGCTGAAAATTTACTGTAGCAGAATTTCTCTAGCCGCAGGAGTAAGCTGGAGGCATGAGTCAGCGCACTGTGGCCGTGGACTGGGCGGGGTTACGTCCCGGGATTGAGCCGCCCGCCGACGAGGGGCTGCGGGAGCGCAAGAAGCGGCTGATGCGCCAGCAGTTATCCGACACGGCGACCGAGATGTTCCTGGAACGCGGCTTCGACGCGGTGCGCGTCGCCGAGATCGCAGAAGCCTGTGGGGTGTCGGAGAAGACGGTGTTCAACTACTTCCCGACCAAGGAGTCCCTGGTCCTGGACCTGGACGACGCCGTAGAGGACGCGCTGCGCACCACCCTGGCCGATCCGGGCCTCACGCCGGTCCAGGCGGTGCTGAAGATCCTGTCCGACCA
>NZ_DASZGI010000341.1:0-1716 GCF_035938995.1 Actinocrinis sp. | reverse complement strand
GGGGTGCCACGCCAGCCGGCGTGGCACCCCGCGACCGGTGCGGACGTCAGCGGCCTTCCAGGCCCTTGACGTTGTCCCCGAATGTCCAGCCCAGCGACCCGTCCCAGTTGATGGACCAGGTCATCAGGCCCTTGATCTGTCCGCCCACGCTGCTCCATGCCTGCGACACGAGCGAGGGCGACATGTACCCGCCACCGGCACCCGGCTGCGCGGGCAGGCCCGGCACCTGATACCCGTAGGGCACCTTGATCGTCGTGCCCTGGATGACCAGCCCGGTGTTCAGGCAGTTCGTCTGGACCTGGAACCCCTGTACCGTGGCCGCCTGGTACGAGTCGCCGGAGCAGCCGTACATACTTCCGTTGTAGTACTGCATGTTCAGCCACCACAGCCGACCGTTGTCCATGTACCTCTTAATGATCGGCAGGTAGGCGCCCCAGATCGACCCATACGTCACGCTGCCCCCGGTCACGTAGGCGGTCTCCGGCGCCATGGTCAGGCCGAAGTTCGAGGGCATCTGGGCGAGCACACCGTCGATGATTCGCTCGAGGTTCGCCTGCGAGGTGGACAGCGAGTTGATGTTGCCGCTGTCGACCAGTCCGGTCTCGATGTCGATGTCGATGCCGTCGAAGTTGTAGGCCTTGAGGATCGGCACGATCGTGGAGACGAACTTGTCGGCCACCGCGCTGGAGCTGAGGTCGATGCCTGCGGCTGCGCCGCCGATCGACATCAGGATCGTCGCACCGGCCGCCTTCTCCGCGCAGTAGTCGGCCGGAGTGTCGACCTTCACGTTGGTGTCCATGCCGTCCTGCCACTCCGCGGTGCCGTCGGACAAGATGACCGGGAACGCGGCGTTGATCACGTTGTACCCGTGCTGGAGGATCCGCGGGTCATTGATCGGAATCCAACCGAGCCCCGGATGCACGCCGTTGAGCGCGCCATCCCAGTTCTCCCAGTACCCCTGGATCACCTTGCCGGCCGGTCGCGACTTGACCGGGCAGGTGCTGCCACCGGGCGGCCCGGAGCTCGAAGGCGAGGGTGAGGGCGACGAACTCGGGCTCTGCGACGGCGACGAGCTGGGCGACGATGACGGCGACGGCGACGGCGAAGCGCTGGTCGGGGACACCGACGGCGACGGCGAACCGCTCGGGCCCGCGGGGCCGCTTAGCGCGAGGTCGTCGGCGTAGTAGGTCCCCTGCGCGTACCAGCCGTGTACGTACACTTGCACGCTGGTCTGGCTCGCACCGGTGGTGAACGTCGTGGAGAGCTGCTGCCACGAGGTGGCTGACGGCGTCCAGTTGTCCGATCCGCCGGTGATCCCGAGGTAGACGTACGCGCCCTCGACGTAGCCGGAGAGGGTGTAGCCGGTGTTCGGCTGCACGGACACGGTCTGCGTGCATTGCGCGTCGTCGGAGTTGTTCGCGGCGCCGGCCAGCGCGAAGCTGCCCGAGTGCACCGGCGCGGTGACCACGGACGCGGTGCCCGCGTCGCAGGACCAGCCGGACAGGTTGCCCGACTCGAAGCCCGGGTTCATCAGCACGTTGGTGGTCGCCGCCCCAGCGGGCACGGCGAGGATCGTGACAAGCCCCACGCCGCCGGCCATCAGCGTGGACGCGACGGCCGCGGCGGCGAGCCGCCGAGCTGGGCGGGCGGATATTCGGGGTGGACGCACGCAGCGCTCCCTATCTTCGGTACGGCGGCAGGCCGCGAACGGCTGAC
>NZ_DASZGI010000340.1:0-3126 GCF_035938995.1 Actinocrinis sp. | reverse complement strand
CCGACGCGGGGTGGAGCAGCTCGGTAGCTCGCTGGGCTCATAACCCAGAGGTCGCAGGTTCAAATCCTGTCCCCGCTACTACGCAGATGACAGAAATCCCGGCCAGCGCAAGCTGGCCGGGATTTTCGTTATTCCCGATGCTGACGCCATCAGGCCAGGAACTCGGTCAGCGCCGCGCGCAGCTCCTCCGGGAAGGCGAGCACGCCATGGTCCTGACCCGGCAGGACCCTGTGCTGGGCCCCCGGGATCGACTGGGCGACGATGCCAGCGGCGGTTTGCATCCAGTCCCAGGTACGGTCGCCGTTGATGACGAGGGCCGGAGTGCGGATTGTGGTCAGGCGATCGCTCGGGATCTTGTTGACCGGGCCACCCAGCGCTGCGTCGTAGGGCAGGCTGTGGGCCTGTGCCGCCAAGTAAGCCCACTCGCCCTCGGCACGCATCTGCTCGACCACCGGTGCTGGCACGCCTACCTGCTCAGTCAGGAAGAGGGTCGCGGCACCGTCGGCGTCGCCCCGCCCGACGATGTTTTTCAGCCGCTCGAATCCGTCCGCAGGCGGAAGGGGTCGGCTGCCTTCCGGAATGTAGGGCACCTCGTATACCGCGACCTTGTCGACCGGCAGCCCCCGCATTACGGCCTCCAGCGCCAGGATGCCGCCCGAGGAGTGGCCGAAGAGGCTGGCCCGGTCGCCGAGCGCTCCGATGAGTGCGGCTAGGTCCTCGATCTCCCGCTCGACCTCGTCCGCGCCGTCCTTGGCGTTGTCGGTGCTGTCGCCACGCCCGCGCCGGTCGTAGACAACCCCGGTGAACCGCGGCGCGAGGACGCCCGCCACGCCGAGCATCGTGGTGCGGTCGTTGAAGGCGCCGCCGATGAGGATCACCGGCGCGCCGTTCCCGAAGGCCTGATATGCGATTGTCGTTCCATCCGCCGAGGTGACGGTCTTAAGAGCCGGGGCACCCTGCGCCGCGTCGTTCGATGCTGCACTCTCCGCGGCCGGGTTCACGGACTCGCTCATGATTTCCTCCGCCCGTGTCGTAGGTTCACTCTCGTATGGGTAGTCGGACCAGGGTCCGGGTTCTCGACATGCCGCGCCGACATCTTTCATGGCCCCAGGAGCCGCCCATGGCCAGCAGGTTCACCGAACTCGTCATCGACTGCCGGGACGCGCCCGCCCTCGCCGCCTTCTGGTGCGCGGTTCTCGACTACAAGGTCGTCGCGGAGCAGGAGGGCTACACCGAGATCGGTCCGTGGACGCCGGCCGCGGAACAGATCCGGACTGGCAGCATTCCGCCGGCGCTGATCTTCGTCCAGGTCCCCGAAGGCAAGACAGTCAAAAACCGGCTGCACATCGATCTGAGCCCGATCGACCGGTCCCGCGACGCCGAGGTGGAGCGGGTCGTCGGCCTCGGCGCCCGGCGGATCGACATCGGGCAGGGGGAGAAGTCCTGGGTGGTGCTCGCCGACCCCGAGGACAACGAGTTCTGCGTCCTGCGTTCGCTCGCGCCGGGCGAAGCCCCGCCGGACGCGTAAGCTGCGGGCATGACGATCCTGATCGACCCGCCCACCTGGCCGGGGCACGGCCGGATGTGGTCGCACCTGGTCAGCGACGTCTCCCTGGACGAGCTGCACGCGTTCGCGCGGCGTATCGACCTGCCGGCGCGCGGGTTCGAGCGCGACCACTACGACGTGCCCGAGCGGCTGTACCAGGAAGCGCTGGTCGCCGGGGCCGAACCGGTGTCCAGCCGGGAGCTTCTCGCCCGCCTGACCGCCGCCGGGTTGCGTCGGCCGAAGCATCCTCGCGGATCAGCGGCTTAGGCTTAGCGCGACCAGGTCGCCGGTCATCGCCGACCGACCCGGGTCAGCTCTCGAGCGACGCGATTTCCGCGGCCACATTCGCGCGTGCCGCGTCTTCGTACCGGTCGTGCGCCGAATCAGTGTGAAAGAGCCTCGGCAGCGCCAGCAGCTCGCGAAGGATCTTCGCCCGACCGCTGCGGAAAACCGGCTCCAGAACCTGCTCATACTCAGCCCGGATCTGGGTGCGATAGCGCGCATACGTGACCTGATCGCTGCCCAGGATCGCGAGGTCGGCATCGCACAGGACCCCACCGTTCCGGTCGTCTTGCCGCGGTGCGTGATGCTCCGTCAGGCGGACGAGCCGTGCCACTTCCCGCACGGCCGCGTCCGGCTCACCGAGCGTGCGCAGTACAGACTCGGCTAGCTGCGCGCTGTACTCCTCGTTGCTCGGCTCCGAATCCACGTCGATCTCGTACGAGTACACGGCGTCGTGGAACCAGGCCGCGTAACGTACGGCCCTCACGTCCGCGGCAGCATCGGCGAGTTCGTCCACCACGTCGAGGACATGCGCGAGATGTTCTGCCGTGTGATACCGGCGACTCGGATCCTGATAGCGCTCGATCAGCTCCCGACCGTAGTCCGCGGCGCCGACCCCGGCGAGGGCGATCCATCGCTCGAGCAGCGCTTCCGCCTTCGCCGTCAAGCGCGTCCTCCCGGCGCCCCGGCGCGCACCCGGCTGCCAGGACCCGGCTCCAGGTGCAGGTGGGGACGATCGCCGAGATCATGTCCCGCCTCGCAGGTTATCGAGACTCTGACCGGTGCGCCGCACCGCGCGTGCACGGGATAGGCGGGCGGCCCCTCGGGACCGGCCAGATGCCGATCGCCCCAGCCCATGAACGCCAGCAGGATCGGGATGAGCTCGTGTCCGGCATCGGTCAGCCGGTACTCCTGGCGTTCGCGCGACCCTTCATCCCGGTAGGCGACGCGGGTGACGACGCCGAACTCGGTCAAAGCGGCAAGGCGGCGGGACAACACGTTGCGGGCGACGCCCAGATGGTCGGCGAGCTGGTCGAAGCGTCGCACGCCGTTCGCCACGTCGCGCAGGATCAACAGCGCCCAGCGGTCTCCGATCTGCTCCAGCGTGCGTGCGATCGAACAGGCGCTGCTCTCGTACTCGTAGGCGTCGTACGGGCGTTTCGGGGTGACGGGGTCCACAGAGAAACCTTACCTCCTGGGTTGCTCGAGGAAACTTAGGTGCCCTAGCGTGGAGGCGAGCGATCCAACGGATCAGCCGACCGAGAAGGGGCGGGCACATGACGGGGACGGCCGAGTTC
>NZ_DASZGI010000339.1:0-39639 GCF_035938995.1 Actinocrinis sp. | reverse complement strand
GAGCGCCTGACCGTCCACTTCTCGATTTTCGGCGGCTCACGGTACTGATGCGGGATCGCCACGACCTCCCACTCCAGCCCTTTGGCCTTGTGCATCGTCAGAATCTTCACCGTGTCGGCAGCGGTCGGCGGCAGGTCGATGTCCAGGCCGCGCTCGTGTTCCGCGGCGGCACGCAGAAACGCGCGAAACGCGGTGGCCGACTGTTCGCCGTCGAGGTCGGCGAAGTTCCCCGCCACGGTCAGGAACGCGCCGACGGTCTCGGCACATCGCTGTCGATACGCCGCCGGGGAGGCCGCGATCTCCACGTCCAGACCTGTCTCCTCCAGAATCCGGTGCAGCACGTCGATCACCGGTTCGGACAGACTGCGGCGCAGTCGGCGGATCTCCGCGGCGAACCGCGCGAAGCGGGCCTTGGCCTCCGCGGAGAACGGCAGCTCGTCGCCCGGGTCCGCCAGTGCGTCGGACAGCGAGACCACGTCGGTCGGATCGCTGTTGGCGGCGGCTCGATCAAGCGCTTCGGCGGCGGTGTCGGGCGGTCGGACCAGGTCGCGGGCGCGGCGGCCGAGCAGCGCCAGATCACGCGGGCCGATGCGCCAGCGCGGACCGGACAGCAGCCGCACCAGTGACGCGTTCGCGATCGGGTCGTCGACCACGTCGAGCATGGCGACCAGATCCGCGATCTCCGGCAGATCCAACAGCCCGGACAGACCCACGACCTCCACCGGGACGCCGCGACCGTGCAGTTCGCCGTAGATCTCCGGGATCTGCGCCCCTTTCCGCAGCAGCACGGCGACCTGGGACCACGGCAGCCGCCCGGCCAGCTCCTGGATCCGGTCGGCGAGCCAGCGGACCTCCTCCTGGTAGGTGGGCAGCAAGGCTGCTGTCGCATATCCGAGCTCTGCCTTCTCGGCGCTTGGGCTCAGCCGCCGCACGCTCGTGTGGTGTTCACGCAGAACTTCTGATTGCTCATTGGCGAAGGCGAGCAGCCGACCGCCGCTGCGCCTGTTCTCGGTCAGCGGGTAGATCGAGGCCGGCTGCCCGCCTGCCCGACGGAAGTGCGCCGGGAACTGGTCGATATTGGCGGCCGAGGCGCCGCGCCACCCGTAGATGGACTGACAGGGGTCGCCGACCGCGGTGACCGGGTGCCCGCGGCCCTCTTGCGATGCCGGACCGCTGAACAGCGCGGCCAGCATTCGGCGCTGCGCGACCGAGGTGTCCTGATATTCGTCGAGCAGCACGACGCGGTATCTGTCGCGCTCGATCAGGCTGACCTCCGGCGCCTGCTCGGCCAGGCGGGTGCCCAAGGCCATCAGATCGCCGAAGTCCACCAGTTCGCGGGTGGCCTTGAGCGCGCGGTAGTCCTCGACGAGGTCGAGCAGTTCGGCGCGCTCGCGGGCTTTCGCGGCGGCCTCGAGATACCTGTCGTAGATCTGTCCGAGCCGACCGGTGCGGCGGCTGCGGGCACGCACGGACTTGCCGGTGACCGGATCACGCAGTGCTTCTGCCGCGTCGGCGAATGCGTGGTCGTACGCGCGCAACCGCTCAGGTGTCACTACGTGCTCGGACAGCTCGGCGTCCAGATCGATCACGTCTCGGGTGACGGTGGTCAGCGCACCGCGCAGTGCCATGAAAGGACCGGTCGCGGTGCGCACCGCGCGAGCGGCGAGGGTGTACCGGCCGGCGTCGGCAAGCAGGCGGGCGGAAGGTTCGACACCGAGGCGTAGGCCGTGTTCCTTGATCAAGCGGTCCGCATAGGCGTGATAGGTCGAGATCACCGGCTCGCCTGCTTCGGCGTCCGCGCCGCCCTCGTCGGCCGTGCCCGCGTCCGGATCGTCGAGGTTGAGTTCGCCGCCACCGAGCAGTCCGGCCGATTCCAACGCCGCGCCGACCCGCTCGCGCAACTCCGCGGCGGCCTTGTTGGTGAAGGTCAGCCCGAGCACCTCACCGGGACCGACCGCGCCGGTGCCCACCAGCCAGACCACCCGGGCGGCCATGACCGTCGTCTTCCCGGACCCGGCGCCGGCCACGATCACTCCAGGCTCTAGCGGCGCGGTGATCGCCTCGAGCTGTTCCTCGGTATAGGGCACGCCGAGGATGCGGCGCAGGTCCCGAGGCGTCTCGATCCGGGAGCGCGCGGGCCGGGCTCGCGGCGGTGCCCCGCTCATTGCGGCAGCTCCCGGCCCTCGGGCTGCCTCGGGCAGGCCTTGCGTAGGCGGCACATCCCGCAGGCGTCGGCTTCTCCATAGGCGTGGAACCGCTCGTCCAGCACGCGCCGCGCCACCTCGGCGACCAGGTTCGCAGCCCATTGCGGGTCCGCGTCCTCGGCAAGCGCCGATTGAACGCGCACCGTGGGCTCGGGCGAGTCGCTGGTGTCGCGCGGATACACGAGCTCTGCCTGCGCGACGTCGCCGCCCTCGTACGCTCCGGCCTCCACGACGAGTTGGTAGACGCCGAGCTGCGGGTCGCGCGCGGCCTTCGCCCTGGTCTTGGGGTTGGCAGAGGTCTTGAAGTCGACCAGGTAGGCGTGTCCCTCGGCGTCGACCTCGATCCGGTCGATAGCGCCGCGCAGCCGCACCGGAACGCCGCCGACCGTCAGGGTGCTGTCGAAGTCGTGCTCGGCCGCGGAGACGCTGCGCCCGTCGGCCCGGCCGTCATGCCAGACCAGGAAGCGCTCGAGGGCTCGGCGCGCGACGCGGCGCTCCTGCTCGGACTTCCAGGGCGCGTCGAACGGGAGGCTGTCCCAGACCCGGTCGAGCCGGTCCATCAGGACGTCGATGTCCGCCTTCGTGCGACCGGTGGCGACTTCCTCGGCGAGGGCGTGGAAGACCAGGCCGATGCCCTGCGCGTCGCTGGACGGCTCCTGCGCGGAGGCTTTCCTTTCCAGAAACCAGCGCAGTCCACAGGTGTCGAGCGAGGCCACAGCGCTGGCGGACAAGGCGACCGGCGCGTCGGGATCGGCTACGGGGGTGTCGTTGTCTGTGTAGTCGTACAGGCCCCACCAGCGTCGGGGGTCGGCGTGAGGCACCAGGCGACCGCCGTCGGGAGCGGTGGCGGACGCGAGCTTGGCCAGACGACCGATCGCGGCCTCGCGCAGCGCCGGTGGTGCCGCCGGATCGGTGGCGGCGCGGCGCAGTTCCGCGAGGAGCGCGGCCAGGTTCAGCGGGCGGCGGCGGAACGCGACGGCCGGGCGCACCTGGACGCTCAGTTCGCGCAGGAAGCGCGAGGGCGAGTCGCCGTCCTCGTCCTCGCCGTCCACAGCGGTGACCACCAGCCGCTCGCGGGCCCGGGTGACCGCGACGTAGAACAGGCGGCGTTCCTCGGCCAGCAGCGCGGCCGGGGAGAGCGGGTCGACCAGCCCGGAACGCCCGATCCGGTCCGGCTCAAGCAGCGAACCGCGGCGCCGCAGATCGGGCCACAGTCCTTCCTGCACGCCGGCGACCACCACGACCCGCCACTGCAAGCCTTTGGAGCGGTGCGCCGTAAGCACCTGCACCGCGCCACCGCGCACGGCTTTCTCGGCGAGCACATCAGCCGCTATCGCCTCGGCTTGTAGCTCGCTGATGAAGTCGGTCACTCCGGCGTGACCGGTGCGCTGCTGTGCCCGCGCGGCCAAGGCGAAGAGAGCAATAACGGCGTCGAGGTCGCGGTCCGCCAGGCGTCCGGCAGCGCCGCCGCGCTCGACCGCGCGGCGCAACCGCTCGGGCCATCCGGTGCGAACAGGCGGTCGCACACCGGCGTCGCCGTGCCAGAGGATCCACAGGGCGTCCTCGACCGTGCCGCCTTCGGCGAGGGTGCGCCGGGCGGAGTCCAGGAGCCGGGCGACGGCGAGCGCCGGGCCCGCGACCTTCGGATCGATCGCGGCGAGCACGCGCGGATCGGCGACGGCTTCCCGGATCAGGTGCTCCGCCGGGCGGGGAAGCGGGACCGAAGGCTCGTCCGGCTCGGCCAAGCCCGCAGGCGCGCTCGACTCCCCCAGGTCCGAAGACATATCCGGTCCGGCTAGCTCGCCCGTGTCCGGAGACCCTGAATCGCCCAACTCCGAAGGCGCGGTCAGCTGATTCGGGCTCGGTGACACGGTTGGTTCGCCCGGCTCGGAAGGCGCGGTCGCATCACTTGGCGCTGAAAGCGCAGCCGGATCGCTTGACGCTGAAAGCGCCTTCGGCTCATCGACGTCTGGCGCCGCTGATGGGGCCGACGCCGCATCCTCGTCTCGGGTCCCGGTCCCGCTCCGCAACGCGAGCGCGGCCTGCTCCTCACTGCGCAGGGCGCGGCCGAGTCGGCGCAGGTCGCCGCCGTCCATACCCGCGAGCGGACCTGTCAGCAGGCTGCGTGCGGTCTGAGCGGTGAGCGCGCCCGGCTCGGCGGCGCAGCGCAGCGCGGTCAGCAGCGTCGCCACAGCAGGCTCGCGGGCCAGCGGCAGATCGTGGCCGAGGACCTCCACCGGCACATTCGCGGACATCAGGGCACGGCGAACCCCGGTGAGCTGATCTCCTATCCGGACGAGGACGGCCATCTGCTCCCAGGGAACGCCCTGCTCCAAGTGCGCGCGGCGCAACAGGTCCGCAATAGCCGCGAACTGAAGCCCTTCGTCCGGGAACGTCACCACCTCGACGCTTCCGGCCCCGTACGGACTGTTCTCCGAGTCAACTGCGGAGGTCAGCTCGCGATGGGCGCGCACGCGGTCGGCAGGCAGTCGGGCCAGTGGCATCCGCCGCGCTACCTCGCGTGAGGCACGCAGCAGCACGGGTCCGGCCCGGCGGCTCGTGCCCAGCACGGCGATCGGGGCCAGGTTGCCGTTCCGTCGGGGGAAACGCTCGGGAAAGTCCAGGATCCCGGTCACGTCCGCGCCGCGGAAGGCGTAGATCGACTGGTCCGGGTCGCCGACGACGACCAAGTCCCGGCCGTCGCCCGCAAGCGCTCGCAGCAGTCTTACCTGCGCCTGGTCGGTGTCCTGGTATTCGTCCACGAAGACGGCACGGTAGCGCCGGCGCAGCGCGGCTTTGATCTCGTCGGTCTCGGCCAACAGCACCGCGCGGTGTACCAGCTCGCCGTAGTCCAGCACTCCGCGTGCGTCGGCCACGTCGAGGTACTCGGCGAAGAACCTCGCGGCGGCCCGCCAGTCCGCACGCCGGGCCCGTTCGGCGAACTCGGCCAGGTCCTCCGGGTGCAGCCCTATGTCCCGGGCGCGCGAGAGGACTGCCCGAAGCTCCTCGGCGAATCCCCGGGTACCGAGTGCGGCCCGCAGCGCCTCGGGCCACCCGCCGCGCGCGGATCCCCACGCCCCCGGTTCGACGGTTCCGCGGACGAGCTCGCGGATGACCACGTCCTGCTCCGGCCCGGACAGCAGCCGCAGCGGGTCCGAGAGCAGCTCAGGGTCCTCATACTGGCCGAGCAGTGCATAACAGAAGGAATGGAAGGTGGTCACGGTCGGCGCCCCGGTGGCCGACGAGGCCGCGGCCACGCCCCCGTCAAAAGCTTGCGACGCGAGATGGGCGCTGCCCGGACCACACGTCTCCCCGGCCGACGCGGGATCCCCCTCCACACTTTCGTCCGGCGACACCGAGGTGAGCCGGGCTCCTATACGGTCGCGCAACTCCGCCGCGGCGGCGCGGCTGAAGGTGAGAACTAGGATCTCGTCGGAGGCGAGGGCGCCTTCGCCGCGCGTGCGGGCGAGAACAGCCTCGACCAGCGTCGTGGTCTTCCCGGTGCCAGGGCCCGCGAGCACCAGCAGCGGGCCGTCGCGGTGTTCGACGACGTCACGCTGCTCCGGGTCGAGCGTCGGCGCCCCGCTCCGCTCTGGCGGCAGAGGGCGGATCAGACGGAACGGTGAACGGCGCACACCAGTGCCGCGCCGGCCGCGTGGCCAGGCTTCCGCTTCCATCTCCCCTCCTTCCACTCGCCGGTCGGGACCACAGCCAATCCGATCCGACCCGATCCGATCTGGTTGAGCTCGACTCGGCTGCCGCTCAACCCCGCAGGATCACGCCAGCACGAGACCAACACGGCATGAGATCAACACAGCCATGACAGCACAAACCGCCGACAACAACCGCAGAAGCCGGAAAGGGCCTGTGGATAACCTCGCGGAAAAGCCGCGGAATCAGCGACCGTCCCAGCGTGCGAGGCGAAGGTTCACCCGTTCGCGGGATTTGTCATAGGGAGTGCCTTCTTGGTCATAGTGGAGCGACGCCTCCCCGCGCAAGTGGGACGGCAGCTCGCCTCCCGCGTTGACCACGCGCCACCACGGCACCGCGTCGCCGTGCCGCGACATCACCGCTCCGACCTGGCGCGGGCCGCCCTCCTCGAGGTACTCGGCGATGTCTCCGTAGGTCATCACCCGGCCCTCCGGAATGGTCCCGACCACCCCCAGCACCCGCCGCGCGAATGGCGGCAACCCGGTGTCCGCCTCCGGAACGAGATCCCGCGTCGTCATAATCAGCCCCCGGATGGATTTCCGCGCGTCACCGGAACCGCCAGGATACCGATCGGCATAAACAGCGTGCCGTGTGCCCCGGGCTGCATACAAGGACCGGGATAGGCGACGATAGGGGTAAGTGTTGAGCACGCGAGTCAGGCTGACCGCCGACCGTGGACGCGAGGACGGAACCAGGTGAGCCGCACCGGGGACGGCAGCGCCACGCGCAATGCGCCCGGCGTGGCTCCCCCCACGCCTGCTCCCGTCCCGGACCTGCAACCACCCGCCCCGCACACCGTGCTCCCGCGCCACGCGATCATCGAGGAGCCTCCCGAACCGCGCAGGATAAGACGCCCTCCCGATCTGATGCGGCTGCTGTTCGAGAGCGGCCTGATCATCGTCGTCGTGCTGCTGGCGATCCCCGGCTCCGGCACCACCACCGGCCTCGAGACCGACATCCACAACAGCATCAACC
The DNA here is from genome assembly GCF_035938995.1 of Actinocrinis sp. Lineage (GTDB taxonomy): Bacteria > Actinomycetota > Actinomycetes > Streptomycetales > Catenulisporaceae > DASZGI01. The sequence goes on along the minus strand of NZ_DASZGI010000339.1, from coordinate 32,749 downwards.
TGGCGCCGCAGCTCTTCCTGTCCACGATCACCCTGCTCACGAGCATCGCCACCGCGGTGATTCCGGTGGGTCTGGCGGTCGAGCGGCTTTACCGCCGCGAGGGACGCCGCGTCGCCGACGCCGTCATCGCGGCCGCCGTCGCCTACCTGCTGTCGAACCTGTTCAACTGGTGGATCGACTCGTCGGTGGGTCCGAAGTGGCTGTCCGAGGTTCTGACGCGGCATCTGGACACCAGCACCACCACGACCCCGCTGCACGTATACATCGCCACCGTCGTCGCCTTCCTCACCATCATCGGCTTCGGCGACCGGCCCGCGCTCCAAACGTTCACCTGGTCATGTGTCATCGCGTACGCCGCGGCCACGGTGATCCACGGATACAGCGCGCTGGTCGGCCTCATGATCAGCTTCCTGTTCGGCCGGACCATCGCCTTCGCCTGGCGATACGCGCGCGGGGTGGTCAACGCCCGCCCCACCGGACGCGACGTGGTCAACTCCTTGTCCGACGCGGGGCTCGCGGCGATCAGCTGCCGCTGGCTCGGCGAAAGCGAGGACACCCGCCGCTTTGAGGCCGAGACGGACGACGGCCGGCTGCTCGACGTCACCGTGCTCGACCGTGACCGGCAGGCGGTCGGCCTCGTGTACCGGCTGTACCGGCGGATCCGGCTCGCAGGACCCGCGCAGCGGCGCAACCTGCTGTCTCTGCGCCGCGCGGTGGATCAGGAAGCGCTGATGTCCTACGCGCTGCACGACGCGGGCATCCGCACCCCCCGGCTGCTCGCGGTACGTGAACTGAGCGCCGACGCCGCCCTGCTCGCCCACGAGCGGGTAGCCGGCCGGACGTTGGACGAGGTGGGCGCCGACGAACTCACCGACGACCTGCTCGCCCGGGTCTGGCAGGTCCAGCAGCAGATGCAGCTGCACCAAGTCGCGCACCGCCGCTTCGCCCTCGACTCGATCCTGGTCGGCGGCGACGGCGAGATCTGGCTGCTGGACCTTCGCAACGGCGAGATCGCCGCGAGCGACCTGCAGACCCGCCTGGACATCGCCGAGCTGATGACCACCCTGGCGCTGCGCTTCGGGCCGGAGCGCACGGTGCGCGTCGGCACCCAGGTCCTCGGCGCCGACGCGGTCGCGGCCGCGCTGCCGATGCTCCAGCCGGTGGTGCTGACCCGCACGACCCGCTCCGCCGTGCGCAAGAAGCGCAACCTGCTCCAGCGCATCCGCGAGCAGATCCTCATCTTCCGGCCGCAGGCCACGGCGGCCGTCGAGCCGGTCCGTCTCGAACGGATGCGGCCGCGCACGATCCTGACCGTCGCGGCCGGCTGCATCGCCGCCTACCTGATCCTCTATCAGCTCTCCACGAGCAAGACGAGCCCGGGTCAAGTGATCGCGAGCGCGTCGCCGCTGTGGGCCCTCGTCGCGGTGCTCGCCTCGCTCGGGACCTACGTCGCGGCGGCGATGTCGCTGACCGGTTTCGTCCCGGAGAAGCTGCCGAAGCGGACCACGTTCGAGGTCCAGGTCGCCGCCGGATTCGTCTCGGTCGTCGCCCCGCCGGCGGTCGGCGGCGTGGCGCTGAACACCCGGTACCTGCAGAAGCAACGCATCGCGCCCGGCGCGGCGGTCGTCGCGGTCAGCGCCTCGCAGGCGGTCGGGTTCGTCCTGCACATCACCCTGATCGCGGTGTTCGGATTCATCGCCAGCACCACGAACAGCGCGCGGAGCAGGGGCAGCGCCCCGACCACGGTCGCCATCGCGATCCTGCTGGCGCTGGCCATCCTGATCATGGTGGTGCTCTCGGTACCGCCGCTGCGCAAATACGCGGCCGCCCGGCTCCGGCCGTTCTTCGCCGGGACGCTGCCGCGGCTGATGGACGTCGCGCAGAACCCGCGCAAGCTGGCCACCGGCGTCGGCGGGACCGTGCTGCTGTCGCTGATGTACTCGCTCGCGCTGTGGGCGTCGATCAAAGCTGTGACGCCGGGCGCTCAGGTCTCGTACTTCGCGGCCGGTGTGGTGTTCCTGACCGCGCAGGCCGCAGGCTCGATCCTGCCGACGCCCGGTGGCATCGGCGGCGTGGAGATCGCGCTGGTCGCCGGGTTGGCCGCGGTCGCCCAGCTGCCGAACGCCACCCCGGCGGTATTCCTGTTCCGGCTGGTGACGACCTATCTGCCGGTGATTCCGGGCTGGATCGTGTTCGCCCGGCTTCAGCGGAAGGGCGCGATCTGACGACCCGGTCATATGACCAGCGGGTTCTCGTGCGGGGAAAGAGAGCCGCTGTGCAAACTCGCTGGGGCAGGAGACGGGCCAGCCGGCTCAAAGGTGGATGCGTGCGGGAGCCGGGGATACGCAACACTGCCCACGCCGCAGTTCACCCAGGGACAATACGCGTGTGAAGCCGGCCCTGGGGAATCGCCCGGAGACAGGCCAGCCGCCGGACAGAGGACTGTCGCGGCGGCTGGTTGAGGCCACAGGGCGACGCGTGCGCGGCGTCGGCCCCATGGCCCGCTAGTAGATCGGCTTCTGCGGCTCAATCTGGTTGACCCAGCCGACCACGCCGGAACCGAGGTGCACGGCGTCCGAGAAACCCGCGGCCTTCACGATCGCCAGGCACTCCGCCGAGCGCACGCCCGACTTGCAGTGCAGCACGATCCGCTTGTCCTGGGGCAGCTTGGCCAGCGCCTCGCCCATGATGAACTCGTTCTTCGGGATGAGCGTCGAGCCGGGGATGGACACGATCTCGTACTCGGCCGGCTCGCGCACGTCGATGATGGCGATGCTCTCGCCGTCGTCGATCCACTGCTTGAGGGTGCGCGGGGTGATCGTCGAGTCCTTCGCCGCCTCGATCGCCTCCTCGGAGACCGCGCCGCAGAATGCCTCGTAGTCGATCAGCTCGGTCACCGTCGGGTTCTTGCCGCAGACCGCGCATTCCGGGTCCTTGCGCACCTTGACCGTGCGGTAGCTCATCTCCAGGGCGTCGTAGATCATCAGGCGTCCGACCAGCGGCTCGCCGATGCCGGTCAGCAGCTTGATCGCCTCGGTGACCTGCACCGCGCCGATCGATCCGCACAGCACGCCCAAGACGCCGCCCTCGGCGCACGAGGGCACCATGCCGGGCGGCGGGGGCTCCGGGTAGAGGCAGCGGTAGCAGGGACCGTACTCGGACCAGAAGACCGAGGCCTGGCCGTCGAACCGGTAGATCGAGCCCCACACGTACGGCTTGTTCAGCAACACGCAGGCGTCGTTGACGAGGTAGCGGGTGGCGAAGTTGTCGGTGCCGTCCACGATCAGGTCGTACTGGGCGAAGATCTCCATCACGTTCGAGGAGTCCAGCCGCTCCTCGTGCAGCCGCACCTCCACGTAGGGGTTGATCTCGCGCACCGAGTCGCGGGCCGATTCGGCCTTGGACCGGCCGATGTCCGACTGGCCGTGGATGATCTGCCGCTGGAGGTTCGACTCGTCCACCGTGTCGAAGTCGATGACGCCGAGGGTGCCGACGCCCGCCGCGGCCAGGTACATGAGGGCCGGGGAGCCGAGACCTCCGGCGCCCACACACAGCACCTTGGAGTTCTTCAGCCGCTTCTGGCCGTCCATCGCGACGTCCGGGATGATCAGGTGGCGCGAGTAGCGGCGCACCTCGTCGACGGTCAGCTCGCCGGCCGGCTCGACCAGCGGAGGCAGCTTTTCGGTCGCTGCGGACACAGCCGTCCCCTCACTCGTGTTCGAAGTCATTTGATCGGGGTAACCGTGCCACGCTGTCGGCCATTCCCGAAATGGGGACCGCAGGGTGAGATCGGCGTAAAGTCGTCGATTAGGGCCGCAATCCCACGGCGAGAAGGGGCAGGCATGGCGGAACAGGGCTTTCCCGAAGAGCGCGAGGCGTCGGAGGCCGACGCCGCCGAGCAGTCGCGGGCGCTCGACCAGGAGGGCGAGGCCGCGCTGCGGGACCCGGCGTTCGGGGAGTCGCTGCCGCTGGAAGTCGATCCGGCGGACGCCGTTGAGCAGGCCGTTCCCGTCCCGGTCGACGAGGACGAGTACCGGTGAACCCACGCGTCCGCGGCGATTGCCTGGTCTAAGCAGGTTACTGGCGCGTAGGATGCGATGTGACCTGGTTCACCGAGCAACTGACTGAGGCATCGTGACTGCAGCCGACACGCTCTACTCCGCCGACGACCGCCCGCGGTCGGCCCGGCTCCCCCGGCTGGCGCGCCGCACCCAACTGCTCGGGGCCGCGCAGGAAGTCTTCGTCGCCCAGGGGTACCACGCCGCCGCGATGGACGACATCGCGGACCGCGCCGGGGTTTCCAAGCCGGTGCTGTACCAGCACTTCCCCGGCAAGCTCGACCTCTACCTGGCGCTGCTCGACCAGCAGTGCGAGGCTCTGCTCAGCTCGGTGCGCACGGCGCTGACCTCGACGACGGACAACAAGCTGCGGGTCGCGGCGACGATGGAGGCATACTTCCACTTCGTCGAGCACGAGAGCGGCGCGTTCCGGCTGGTGTTCGAGTCGGACCTCACGAACGAACCGGCCGTACGCGAGCGGGTCAACCGCGTCGAGCTGGACTGCGCGAAGCTGATCAGCACGGTGATCGCGGACGACACCGGCCTCGGCACCGAGGAGGCGATGGTGCTGGCGATCGGGCTGACCGGCATCTCGCAGGTCACCGCCCGCTACTGGCTGACGGCCGGGATGCCGGTCCCGCGCGACGTGGCGACCCGGTTGATCTCGCAGCTGGCGTGGCGCGGGATCGCGGGCTTCCCGCACCTGTGACGGCGCTCGCTCGATACGGCTGGCCCGTCGGCTTGTCCGCGTCAGCGCGGCTCACCGTCGCTGTCCGCATCCATGAGCGCGACCACGTACGCTGAGCGTGAGCTTTTCGCTGACGTGGAGGGAACCACCGTGGAGATCAAGATCGGCGTGCAGCACGCGGCGCGCGAGCTGTCTCTGGAGTCGGATCTGAGCGCCGAGGAGGCGGAGAAGACCATTTCCGCCGCGCTCACCGGCAAGAACAGCCTGCTGGTGCTGAGCGACGAGAAGGGCCGCAAGATCATCGTGCCGACCGACCGGCTCGCCTATGTCGAGATCGGCGAGCCGACCTCGCGCCGGGTCGGCTTCGGAGCCCTGTAGTCCGCGCCGCACCGCAATCCGCGCACGCCACAGAGGACGGCGCCGCCGCGCGGCAGCCCGGAAACCGGCGTAGCGTCGTGATTCGTGTCTGCTTCGGACCTGGAGTGGCTGGCCGTGCTGGGACTGGCGGCGGGCGGTCTCGGTGCGTTCGTCGCCTCGGGCCGCCCTTCGCCTCCCTGGCTCGTCGCGGCCGTCCTGGGTATCGCGGGCGCGGTTGGAGTCGGGTATGCGACGCGGCTGGTGTTCGGCGCCGGCTTCCCGGACACTCAGCGGGCGGTCGCGACGATCACCGCCGTCCTCGTCGTCGGCGCCTACGCGCTCTACGCCCGATCACGCCGACTGCCACGCTAGAGGCGCAGCGATCTGGTTAACCGCTCGCCTGATCCACTACTCCGACAGACCGAGCGCCGCCATCCGCCGCGCGTGCTCGCTCGCGAGCTGGGCCGCGATCTCCGGATACAGGTCGCCGCCGAACTCCCGCGCCAGCACGATCGCCTCGCCGACCAGGCGGCGGCTCCACAGCGACAGCCGCGCGGCGAGCACGGGGTCCGAGCGCACCGCGCCGTCCAGCCGCCGATCAGCCCACGAAGGGCCCGCGGCGTCGGTCTTGTCCCCGTCTTCCCTGGTCACCGCCGCGAACAGCTCGTCGGAGAGCGAGGTGCTCAGACTCGCCGCGGCAACTCCCTCCCACCATTCGGCCGTCCGGGTGCGCAGCCGGGCGTCGTCGATCGCTCCCGTCACCCGGGCCATCGTCTCGTTAGGTGCCTCGCCGCCGAGCTTGGCCAACGCCGCGCGGTACACCGCGTAGCGACGCGCCGCAGCGTCGGCGATCGCCATCCGCTCGGACAGATCAGGAGCGCTCGCGGTCAGCTCGTTGACCCGTTCCAGCTCGGCAAGCGCGGCATACGCGGCCGCGGCGAGGGGCGCGTCGGCCGCGCGGTCGGGAGTGTGATCGGGCACATAACGCAGCGTACTCGATCGCTGTCTGACCGCCTGGTAACATGGTGACTTGACAGTAGTATCCGACGGTCGAGTGACCTTCGGATCGCACAGGATGCCCGGTCGGCCGAATAGCACCCCGATCGGCTCCGACCGCACGGCCCGCCCCTTAAGACGACGGCAGCGGCCCTTGCGAGCGGCTGGGAAGCCGCCCGGCGGATCCGTCCCGGGCCCCGCGCCCGAGGTCGGCTGATCCCCGCGCTCCCCGGCCGAATCCCGGTTTCGGCAACCGCGGCGCCAAGTCCGCGACCCGCCGAGGCAGAACCGGTGGCGACCACCGGTTTCCTGGGACGCCCGCGCCGTCGACGAGGACGAAGAGGTCAAGACCATCAGCATCCGCACGAATTCGATCCAGGGCAGCGCCGCTGCCGACACCGATACCCCTGAGGCTGCCGCGGACGCGGCACCGACCGGGGCGCCGACCGCCATCGACGCGGCCGCCGCCCCGCCCCGCAGCTTCGCCGACCTCGGCGTCCTACCGGAGACGGTGGAGGCGCTCGACGCGCTCGGCATCACGGTCCCGTTCCCGATCCAGACCTCCACCATCCCGGTGGCGCTGGCCGGGTCCGACGTGATCGGCCAGGCCAAGACGGGCACCGGCAAGACCCTCGCGTTCGGCATCCCCATGCTCCAGCGGGTGGCCGGACCCGGCACCGACCCCGACCCCGCCGCCGCGGAGATCCCCGCGCAGGCCACCCCGAGCGCGGCGCCCGCGAAGAGCGGCTCGCGCCGTCGCCGCGGCCGCTCTGGCTCCGGCCCGGCCGGCGGGCTCGCCCCCGCGAACGGCACCCCGCAGGCGCTCGTCGTCGTGCCGACCCGGGAGCTGGCGGTCCAGGTGACCAACGATCTGCTCGCCGCCGGAAAGGTGCGGGCGATCCGAGTGCACGCGCTCTACGGCGGCCGCGCCTACGAGCCGCAGGTCTCCGCGCTGCGCGCCGGCATCGACATCGCCGTCGGCACCCCCGGCCGCCTGCTGGACCTCAGCCGTCAGGGTCACCTGTCCCTGGACCGGGTGCGCACCCTCGTGCTCGACGAGGCCGACGAGATGCTCGACCTCGGCTTCCTGCCCGACGTGGAGCGGATCATCGGGCAGCTGCCCGCCCAGCGGCAGACGATGCTGTTCTCGGCGACCATGCCCGGCCAGGTGATCTCGCTGGCCCGGCAGTACATGACCAAGCCGACGCACATCCGCGCCGCCGACCCGCACGACGCCGGCACCACGGTGCGCGCCATCACCCAGTTCGTCTACCGCGCCCACTCGCTGGACAAGGTGGAGATGCTGGCGCGCATCCTGCAGGCCGAGGGCCGCGGGCTGACGATGATCTTCGCCCGGACCAAGCGGACGGTCGCGAAGATCGCCGAGGAGCTGGAGGACCGGCACTTCGCCGTCGCGGCGGTGCACGGAGACCTCGGACAGGGCGCCCGGGAGCAGGCGCTGCGCGCGTTCCGCAACGGCAAGATCGACGTGCTGGTGGCCACTGACGTGGCCGCGCGCGGGATCGACGTCGAGGGCGTCACACACGTGATCAACTTCCAGTGCCCCGAGGACGAGAAGGTCTACACGCACCGGATCGGCCGCACCGGCCGGGCCGGCGCGACCGGCATCGCGATCACCCTGGTCGACTGGGACGAGGTGCCGCGCTGGCAGCTGATCAACAAGGCGCTGGCGCTGCCGTTCCCCGAGCTCCCCGAGACGTACTCCACCTCGCCGCAGCTTTATGCCGACCTCGGCATCCCCGAGGGCATCAAGGGTGTGCTGCCGCGTCAGGAGCGGGTGCGCGAGGGCCTCGACGCCGAAATGCTCGAGGACCTCGGCGAGACCGGCCGGGGCCGCCAGGCCAGGCCCGGTACTCGCCGAGGCGCCAAGGACACACCGGCGGTTGCGAAGGTAGAGCGGCCGGCGCGCACACCGCGTCAGCGCACTCGTACCCGCGGCGGTACGAAGGTCGGCGCGGGCAGTGCGGAGACGGACGGCGCGGCTTCCCTGCCGACTGAAAATGACACCCTCGTAGTCGACGAGGCCCCGGTCAGCGCAGTCGCGATGGCGGACGCCGCGGTTGAGGCCGCGCCGCGTCGGCGCGCACGCACTCGCAAGACGGCCGTGCCGCCCGCCCGCCCCGGCCGCAGCGTGAAGCTGGAGTCCGGCGCGCTCGCCCACCCGCCAGTGGCCACAGTGCCTGCTCCGGCGAACTCGCTAGAGCAGCAGCCCGCGGCGGGCGAAGGCGAGCCGAGCGGCGCGGACGCGGAGACGGCTCACGAGACGTCAGCCGCACCGGCGCGCAAGCGGACCCGGACCCGCAAGGCCGCCGCGCCAAGCACCGCTGAGGACACGCAGCACGAGGCTCCGGCCAGCGGCGAGGACGAGGAGCTCAACGTCGGCCCAGTGGCGAACCCGCGTCGCACTCAGGTGCGTCCGCCGCGCGCCCGGACCCGGAGCCGCAAGAACTCCGCGGCGCAGTCCCCCGCCCCGTCGGACGCGTCAGACGAGAAGCCGGCCGGATAGTCGGCGCACCGCGAGCGGAAGGCCCGAGCGCACCGTGTCCGTCCCGGAATCCATAGCGATACCGCGCTGCGCCCGGCGCACCGATCTGGAGGTGTCCACTGGTCCCCTGGCCGCTCTTGAGGGTCGGCCGGAGGGGCCGGTGGTAGCCACCGCGGTGCTGGTGCCGGGTTTCACCGGCTCGAAGGAGGACTTCCTCCCGCTGCTCGAACCGCTCGCAGCCGCAGGAGTCCGGGCGTTCGCGCTCGACCTGCGCGGCCAGTACGAGTCGCCCGGTCTACCCGACCCCGGCGGCTACAGTGTCGAAGCCTTCGGCGCGGACATCAGGTCGGTACTCGGTCTGGTCGCCGACGGCGGTCCGATCCACCTGCTCGGTCACTCGTTCGGTGGACACGCGGTGCGCGAGGCGCTCCTCGGCGGCGACGTGCCGTCGGATCTTCGGTCCGTCACCCTGCTCTGCTCAGGACCGGCCGGGGTGATCGACGCGGCCCGAGCACGCACCGAACTCTTCCTCGCCGCCTCGCAGGAACTGACGCTCCAGCAGATCCACGACATGGAGCCGGTCAATCGGCATCCGGATCCCGAGGTGCAAGCCTTCCTACTCAAGCGGTGGCTCGCCAACGATCCGGCATCGCTGCGGTCGATGGCCCGAAGCCTGCTCGACGAACCCGACCGCACCGAGGAACTCAGGGCTCTGCTGGTCACTGCGAACCTGCCCTGCCTGGTGGTCACCGGCCTGGACGAGGACGTCTGGCCAGCCGAACTACAGCGGGCCACCGCCGAACGCCTCAACGCCCGGTTCGCCGCGATCCCCGACGCGGGGCACTCGCCGAACACCCAGCAGCCCGAGGCCACCGCGAAGGTGCTGCTCGACTTCTGGCTCGGCTGAGCAGGGCGACCAGGCCCGGGCGGGAATCAGGGCACGTCGTCGCTTGGTCAGTGCGCGGCGCTCAGTGTTTGGCGTTCTGGGCGAAGGCGATCACGGCGTTGGCGACCATCTGCACCGCGATGGCGGCGAGCAGGAGACCGGCGATGCGGGTGACGAGCGTGACACCGGAGTCCTTGATCACCCGGATGATGACCACCGAGAAGCGCATGGTCAGCCAGATCACCACGTGGACCAGCAGGATCGCGGCGGCGACCGCGAGGAAGTCGCCCGTCTGGTGGATCCGCTGGGCGAAGAGGATCACCGCGACGATGGCACCCGGGCCGGCCAGCAGGGGGGTGCCCAGGGGGACCATCGCCACGTTGACGTCGGTGGTCTCGCTCGGCTTGTCCGCTCTTCCGGTGAGCAGTTCGAGCGCGATCAGCAGGAGCAGCAGGCCGCCGGAGCCCTCGAGCGCGGGCACCGTGATGCCCAGGTACTCCAGGATCTGCCTTCCGAACGCGGCGAAACAGGAGATCACGACCAGCGAGACGACCGCCGCCTGCTGAGCCAGCCTTCTGCGGTCGCGCCTGGAGCGGCCCGAGGTCAGCGCTAGGAAGATCGGCACGATGCCGGGCGGGTCCATGATGACGAACAGTGTGATGAACGAGGTTCCGAAGAGCGTCGTGTTCAACGGGGCGCGTCCTCGGGTCTCGCCGCGCGCTTCGGCGCGGCGCCGTTTGTGCCCGCGAACAGCGCCTCGTATGCCTCCGGAGCCGTCGTGTTCTGCCCGAGGCGTACGGTCTTGCGGGTGCCGTGGTAGTCGCTCGAACCGGTGGGCACCAGGCCCAGCTCCCGCGCCAGCGCCCTGATCCGGTCGCGCGCCGCCGCGTCGTGGTCCACGTGGTCGACCTCGATGCCGCGCAGGCCGGCCGCGGCGAGCGCGGCGATCTGCTCGTCGGTGACGATCCGTCCGCGCCGTCCGGCCGCCGGATGGGCGAACACCGCGAAGCCACCCGAGGCGCGCAGCAGGTCCAGCGCGCGATAGGGGTCGAGCGCGTACTTGTCGACGTACGCCCGGCCGCCGTCGGCGAGCCAGTCGGAGGAGAACGCGGCGTCCACGGTCGGCACGACGCCCGCCTCGACCAGGGCGCTGGCCACATGCGGACGGCCGATCGCGGCGTTGCCCGCTATCTCGCGCACTTGCTCCCAGGTGATCGGCGCGCCCAGCTCCCGGCAGCGTTCGACGATGAGCTTCGCCCTGCGCTCCCGGTCGTCGCGCAGCAGATTGCGCTCGCGGGCGAACTCCGGCTCCTCGCGGTCGAACGCGTACCCAAGGATGTGGACCTGGATGCCGTCCAGGCGGCAGGACAGCTCGGCGCCGGGCACCACCGTCACGTCGAACCGCTCGCCGGCCTCGGCGGCCTCGTCCCAGCCGGCGGTGGTGTCGTGGTCGGTGATCGCGACGACGTCGAGGCCGGATTCCTTCGCGGCGGCGATCAGCCCGGTAGGGCTGTCCGTGCCGTCGGAGCACGAGCTGTGTGTGTGCAGGTCGATGCGCATCCTGGTCCCCGGGGGTGAAGATACGGGCCTGGCCGTACCCACTGTGGTTCCCGGCCGCCGACTACCCTACCGGCCCAGGCTCGAGGAACCCCGCTGCGCCTTAGGCGAAGAAGCGGGGTGAGAGGGAGCCGACGGGCAGATGCCCGATCTCGGCGCCCGCGTCGCGCAGGTCGGTGAGCACGAGGTCCTCGTAGAGCAGCGCTCCGGCGATCGCGGGCCACAGCACCAGCCAAAGCCACGTGCCGCGCGCCTCGCCGACGAACACCGCGCGGTCGCCGGTGTCAGGCACCGACCACAGCGGCGTGGGCCGCCCGGCCGCGTACACCTTCGCGTGCGCTGCGGTGTCCTCGAAGATGGGTCCCGGATCGGGGCCGGTCAGTCCGGCGAAGCGCGCCCCGAGCCCTATGCCCATCTCCTCCGCGATCAGCAGTAGGTCGCCCTCTCCGCCGAAAGGGGAGGGTCCGCTCGCGGCCAGGACGGTGGCCCGCGCTCCGGTGTGATGATCGCCCGCGTACGCGACCCCGCCGAACACCCAGTGGTTCGGCAGCGGCCAGGGCAGCCAGAGCGGCACCTGCGAGCGGCCGACCACCGTGCCGAGCACGGCCGGGCTCGGCGCGAGGACCGGCTGCACCGGATAGACGGCGCCGTGCACCTCGCAGGTCCACAACTCGGCGGCGCGGGCGGGCGAGGCGACCGGCAGCAGGTCCACCGGGAGGTCGGCCAGGTTCTCCGGCACCGTGTCCGGCACCGTCCCGGCCAGCTCGTCGGGCACCACCGGCAGCAGAGCCGACGGATCGCCCGGAGGCCGTACTCTGTTCCCGCACCGCGGGCAGCTCGGCTCGCCCTTCATAGGCTGAACAGTCCCCCGTTCAGGTGCGCCACGTCAAGCTTCCATCACTCGGTCGGGGGCCATCCAGGTCGCGAGATATCGCACGCGCCGAGTATCGCCGACAGGGTATCAGCGATATGCGTTCACGCGAGTGGTTCTGGCCGTCCGGGCTGTTCGCCGCCGCGCGCCTCGCCGTAGGAGCGCTTGGGCACCATCACTTTGCGGCGGAAGACGCAGACGACCGTGCCGTCCTGTTTGTAGCCGCGCGTCTCCACGTACACCACGCCACGGTCGTCCTTCGACTTTGACTCCGTCTTGTCCAGGACTGTGGTCTCGCCATAGATCGTGTCGCCGTGGAAGGTCGGCGCGATGTGCCGCAGCGACTCGACTTCGAGGTTCGCGATGGCCTTGCCGGACACGTCCGGCACCGACATGCCGAGCAGCAACGAGTAGATGTAGTTGCCGACCACCACGTTGCGCTTGAAGTCGGTGGTCTGTTCGGCGTAGTGCGCATCCATGTGCAGCGGGTGGTGGTTCATCGTGATCAAGCAGAACAGATGATCGTCGTACTCAGTCACGGTCTTGCCGGGCCAGTGCTTGTAGACGGCACCGACCTCGAACTCCTCGAAGTAGCGGCCGAACTGCATCGCGGTCAGCTCCTCACAGTGTTCAAAGCGGGTACGGCAGCCGGAGACGGCTCGCGGCTGTGCGTGCAGTCATCCTGCCGCAACAAGTTACCGACTGGTAGGTTACGCCGCGAGAATTCGGTCACACCCCGCCGCGGGCGAGGCAGACCGCTGATCCGCCTTGCCCCGCGTCCGCTACTGCGCGCCTTCCTCCGCCTCCGGCTCGCCTTCGGCCGACCCCTCATGCTCGAAGCCGACCACGGTCGCGTACTCCGGTCCTTCTCCGATCGCCAGCAGCTGCGCGATCTGCGGCTCCAGCCACCGGGTGAGCGAGTCGACCGTCGAATCGTCCACCAGGTCGCCGACGCTCATCACGTGCGCTATGTCCCCGGCCAGCGATGCCGCGTGGCCGAGGGCCGAGTCGCGGTCCCAGGTGCCGTACGTGGCCGCACGGGCGTAGCCGCGGGCGAGCCGGGCCGCGCCGCCGCGCCCCGCCTTGTTGATGGCGCGGTCGGCCACCGCCAGCGCGTCGAACTTGACCCGGGCGAACTCCAGCCCGGCCGCGTCGATGCGCCGCCCGATCGCGTCGAGCTCCTCGCGTTTGAGGCTGGTGAGGGCGTAGATAAGGCCGAGCACGTTGCGCCCGTGCGGCCCGTACGCCCACCACGTCGGGACCTCCGCGGTGACCAGGAACTCGCGGCTGACGATCGCCTGGGCGCCGACGGCCGAGCTGGGGGTGAAGTGCTCCGGGGCGGGCACCGCCTGGAGCTGGAAGAGCCGGAAGGCGCCGTCCACCCCGAGTGTCAGGGTCATGTCGTCGGCCACGCCGAGCCCGGACTGCGCCGGCTCGGGGTAGACCAGCAGGCCGTACGGGTCCTGCGGCTGCTCGTCCTCGGCCAGTTCGGGAACCTGGATGAAGTGCGTGATCCCGCGCCCGAGCGCGTCGGCGAGATCGACGGTCTGCCGGTCCGGTCCCACTTGCCGGGTACCGTCCATGCGTGCGATCACGTAATAGGTTGCCATCGGTGTTTAGTCAGCCCTCCCTGTCGAGGTTCGCGCCCTATCCTGCCGCACCGCGCACGGTCGCGTCAGCGTGTGGCCGGTAATTGAGGCGTCAGGCCTCGCTGGATGCGGGCGGAGCGGGCAGGACCGACAGCACGGCGTCCGCCACGGCGTCCGGGCGGTCGAACGGAATGTAGTGCGCGCTGTCCGCCAACTCCACCATCTCGCCGTGCGGCGAGAGCGCGGCGAGCTCGCGTTGGCGCAGCCGCCATCCGTCGCGCATCCGCGAGGCGAGGCTCGGCGGCAGCAGCGCGCGCTCGAACCGCGAAGCCCCGAAGGCTGCCAGCACGCGCAGAGGCACCGGCGGGAAGGGCTTCTCGCAGCGCAATTCGAGCAACTGCGCGGCCAGGTCGTAGTAAGTGGCGTTCTCGAGCATCGCCGCCGTGTCGGGACGCCCGGCCGCGAACGTCGCCGCCACCTGGCGCACATCCGCGGCGTCGGGACCGTGCATCGTGGTCGCGGATATCGCCGCGCGCCGCACCACAGGGCCGACCAGCGCGCCGAGGCCGCTGACCCGCAGGGCGCCGCCGATCAACCGCCACCGGCGCACCCGTTGGGAGTATCCGGCCGGGGGCAGGGCGTCGGGCTCGGTCGAGCCGTCGACGATCACGACGCCCGCGGTCAGCTCCGGGTACAACCGTGCGAAGGCCTCGACGTGGAAGCCGGCGAGCGAATGCCCGACCAGGACGGCCGGGCGGCTCAGGTCGAGAGCTTCGAGCAGCTGCCGGATGCGATCGGCCTCGCCCGCCAGGCTGGGCGGGATCGGTGAGGGCTGCGACCAGCCGAGACCCGGCCGGTCGAAGCGCACGAGCGTGGCCCGGCCGGCGAGCAGCGGGACCACCGAGTCCCAGTCGTACCAAGCGCCGCCGAGCCCGGAAGTGAACACGACCGGCACGGAGTCCTGCGGCCCGGGGTCGACGACGGTGTGGTGGACGGTGCCGGCCACCCGCAGCAGCTGCCCCGGAACGTCACGGCGCAGCCCGGATCCGCGTCTCCCTGGATACGGTTCCGGTCTGGTGAAGCCATGCATGCGCACAACTCTATGCCTGGCGTGTCGGCCGGCTGTGAAGCGGACTCGCGAGTGGCCGCCGGACACAGCGCCACCAGCTCGCGCCGAGCACGTCCGGCCCCGACGCTGCTAGGGGTGTTTGGAAGGTCTCGCTAGGCCCGCGGCGCCTGCTGTGTGGTGGGCTCGCTGCGTGGGCGAAGCACCCCCCGGGTGCCGCCAGGCACCCGTGGTTCACAGCTTCCCGACACGAGGGAACTCCGCCGCCTTGCGATCGCACGCGCCAGACGCTGCGGGCTCACCGACACTCCTTTCCAAACACCCCCTAACCCGCGCCAGCCAGCCAACCCGCCCACGACACCGCCGGGCCACGCCCAGCACGCCTGTCCTCGACGCTGCCACCCGCGCTCACCGGCCGACCACAGCGCCGCCAGCTCGCCCCGTCCCCATCCCGCGCCGTATGACAATATTTTGATCTGTCCCACAGTCAGCCCTTGAGCTTGTACTCCTCCAGCAGCCGCCGGCCGACGATCATCTTCTGGATCTCCGCGGTGCCCTCGCCGATCAGCAGCATCGGGGCTTCGCGGTAGAGGCGTTCGATCTCGTATTCCTTCGAGTAGCCGTAGCCGCCGTGGATCCGGAAGGAGTCCTCGACGACCTCCTTGCAGTACTCGGCGGCGAGGTACTTGGCCATGCCCGCCTCGAGGTCGTTGCGCTGTCCGGCGTCCTTGACCCGCGCCGCGCGCACCATCATCTGGTGCGCCGCCTCCACCTTGACCGCCATCTCGGCCAGCTTGAACTGGATGGCCTGGTGCTGCGCGATCGGCTTGCCGAAGGTCGAGCGCTGCTGGGCGTAGGCGATGCCGAGTTCGAAGGCGCGCAGCGCGATCCCGCAGGCGCGGGCGGCGACGTTGACCCGGCCCACCTCGACGCCGTCCATCATGTGCGCGAAGCCCCGGCCGGTGGCTCCGCCGAGCACCCGGTCGCCGGGCACCCGCACGTTGTCCAGCACGAGCTCGGTGGTGTCCACCCCCTTGTAGCCCATCTTGGCCAGCTTGCCGGGCACGGTCAGGCCGGGGCGGACCTCGCCGAAGCCGGGCTCCTTCTCGATCAGGAACGTGGTCATGTTGCGGTGCGGGGCGTCCTGGCCCTCGTCGGTGCGGGCGAGCAGCGCGACCAGGTTGGAGGTGCCGCCGTTGGTGAGCCACATCTTCTGACCCGTGATCAGGAAGTCGTCGCCGTCGCGCACCCCGCGGGTCTTGATCGCGGCGACGTCGGAGCCGAGGGCCGGTTCCGACATGGAGAAGGCCGCGCGCACGGTGCCCTCGGCCATCCGCGGCAGGAAGTACGCCTTCTGCTCGTCGGTGCCGTGCTGCTTGATCATGTAGGCGACGATGAAATGGGTGTTGAGGATGCCCGACACGGACATCCAGCCGCGCGCGATCTCCTCGACGACGAGCGCGTACGTGAGCAGCGACTCGCCGATGCCGCTGTACTCCTCCGGGATCATCAGCCCGAACAGGCCCATCTCGACCATGCCCTTGACGATCTCGGCCGGGTACTCGTCGGCGTGCTCGAGCTCGGTGGCGACCGGAATGATCTCCTTGTCCACGAAGCCGTGGACGGCGGCCAGGATCTCCTGCTGGACCTCGCTGAGTCCTTCGGTACGGGCGAGTCGTGCCATGCGCTGGCTCCCAGGTCAGTCGTGCTCCCGCCCCCATGCGGCGGGGTGCGGGGCGGTGGAGGTCGGCGGCGCGGCGGCGGTCGGCGCGCCGCGCACCTTTGTTACCGGTGAGTATCGTCGCGGGCGGCGCGGTTGTGAAGTGTGGCGCGGGCCACGGGGCCGACCGGCGCACCGACCGACCCGGCGCACGCTACGCCCGCGGCGCCTCGAACTTGGAGGTGCGCACGAACCCGGCCGCGCGCCCCTTGCCCGCGACGACCAGGGCCATCTTGCGCGACGCCTCGTCGATCATCTCGTCGCCCAGCATCGCCGAGCCCTTCTTCCCGCCCGCCTCTGAGGTGAAGTAGTCGTAGGCGTCCAGGATCAGCTCGGCGTGGTCGTAGTCCTCCTGGGTCGGCGAGAACAGCTCGTTGGCGATGGTGATCTGGTCGGGGTGCAGCACCCACTTGCCGTCGAAGCCGAGCGCGGCGGCGCGGCCGGCGACCCGCCGGAAGCCGTCGGGGTTTCGCACCTGCAGGTAGGGGCCGTCGATCGCCTGGACGCCGTTGGCGCGGGCGGCCATCAGGATGCGCATGAGGATGTAGTGGTACGCGTCGCCGACGTCGTATCCGGGCGGCTGCTCCCCGACCACCAGCGACTTCATGTTGATCGAGGCCATGAAGTCGGCCGGGCCGAAGATGATCGTCTCGATCCGGGGCGAGGCCGCGGCGATGGCGTCCACGTTGACCAGGCCCTTGGCGTTCTCGATCTGCGCCTCGATGCCGATGCGGCCGACCTCGTAGCCCATCGTCTTCTCGATCTGGGTGAGCAGCAGGTCGAGCCAGACCACCTGGCCGGCGTCCTGGACCTTCGGCAGCATGATGCAGTCGAGGTTCCCGCCCGCGCCCTCGACGACCGTCACCACGTCGCGGTACGTCCAGTGCGTCGTCAGGTCGTTGACGCGCACGACGCGGGTCTTGCCGGTCCAGTCGCCGTTGTTGAGCGCGTCCACGATCTTGTGTCGGGCGCCCTCCTTCTCAAGCGGCGCGCAGGCGTCCTCCAAGTCCAGGAAGACCTGGTCGGCCGGCAGCGTCTGGGCCTTCTCCAGGAACCTGGGGTTGGAGCCGGGGACGGCGAGACAGGAGCGGCGGGGGCGGTTCTGCTGGGCCATGGGTTCCCTCCCGGGATCGGGTACGGACCGTGTCTTTTTCACGCTTCCCACGCGGCCAGAGCTTTATGGCGGCTGTAGATCTGGCCACGGGAGGAAAAGCGTCTCCCGTGGCCAAATCTTTCACCGCCGCTCTGCCGCGTGGGAAGCGCAGCTTGGCCATGTTACTGGTGAGTCACATCGGCCGTCTCGGGGGCGCCCGGGTGATTCCCACCACGCGCTCCCCCGCTGGTGGCCACGATCACCAGGCCGGTCAGGATGATCAGCGCGCCCGGGATGGTCGCCCAGGACGGCACCTGGCGGAGCCACAGCGCCGCGATCAAGGCCGCGGTCGGCACCTCGAGCAGGATGCAGACCGACACTACGGTCGCGCTTGTGGTTTTGAGCACCCGGTTGAACAGCGTGTGGCCGAGCAGCTGCGCGCCGGCGGTGAGCGCGAGGATCTTGATCCAGGAGTTGGCGGTCAGCCCGCCGAGGTGCTCGCCGGTAGCCAGCGCCAACAGGGCAAGCGTCACGGCGGCGGTCGTGTAGCAGATCACCGCATAGGGCGAGAGGGAGAGCGTCTGGCGGGCCTTCGCGCCGAAGGTCATGTACACGGCCGCTAGCGCACCGGCCAGCAGCGCGAGCAGGTCTCCGGAGAAGGCGCGGGCGGATAGGTGCAGGTCGACGCCGGACAGGGCGACCACCCCGACCACCGAGATCACGATGCCGGTCCAGGCGCGGCTCGAAACGTGTTCCCCGCTCACTCGGGCGATCAGCGCCGCGAAGATCGGCTGCGCGGCGACGAACGCGGTGGCCGACGCGACCGAGGTCATGGTCAGGCTCGGGGTCCAGGTGGCGAAGTGGGCGCCGAGCGCGACACCACCGCCGAGCGCGGCCAGCCACTGCGACCGGCGCATCGCGCGCAGCTCGCGCGCGTGCCGCCAGAGCGCGAACGGAGCCAGGGCGCCGGCACCGATCGCGTTGCGCCAGAACGCGATCGCCAGCGCGGGGGCGGCGGTAGCGGCGATCAACGGGCCGGAGGTGCCCACCGCGGCGATGGCGACCGCGAGCACGGCGATGTCGGCGCGCGGCGGCCGATGGACGGCGGAGACCAGGGACGCAGCCGGCGTGGCATCGGGTGAGGCGGTCTGAGCTGTCAGGGGTGTACCTCCCTCGCGGGTATGACACGCGCTGCCAGTCAGACTAGCGGGACACCAGCGAACTTCTACAGCCTGTCCCCACTATGAGATGCCGGATACCGCTGTGGGAAAGTTTTTTCTCATGACCAGCCCGTCGTCGCCGACTCCGACGCCTCCGCCGTCGCCCGCCCGCGCCGTGCTTCCGATCCCGGACGCCGCGCTCGTCGAGGAGGCGTGCAAGAAGTCGGGGCTGATCTGGGTCGCGGTGCCCGGCTCCCGAGACCGGGCGGCGTGGCACGTCTGGCACGAGCAGGACGGCGCGGGCGCCGTGTACGTGGTCACCGGCGGCGGCGAGCAGGTCCTCCCCGGGCTCATGGACGGCATCACCGTTCGGGTGACGGTCCGGTCCAAGGACAAAGGCGGTCGGCTGGTGTCCTGGCCGGGCGCGGTCGCGAGGGTCACGCCGGACAGCCCGGAATGGGCGGCGGTGGTTCCGGTCCTGCACGCCAAGCGACTCAACGCGCACGACGGCGAGGCACAGCCGGAGCGGTGGGCGGCAAACTCGGCAGTGTTCCGCATCCGTCCGCAGGGTGCGCTTCTGGAGGGGCCCGGCCGCTACCAACAGGCTTCGGGTTCCGCGCCGGTGCCACCGTCACCCGCAACGACTCGCAAGTACTAATCCACAAGCGCCAACGCGAGCCTTGGGGCGTAAGGGCGCTGGCACCGCCAGAGCGAGCAACGCCCTACTACCTGATATCAGCCGCCTCCGCCGTGCTTGTGTGAGGCGCTCGGCGTTGGGGTGGGCCAGGTAAAGCTGGCCGTCGGCCCGACAGACGGCGAAGTGCTCGAGCCCTCCGTCGTGGGACTCGCCGGGACCGAGGCAGGCCCGGACGAGGCGCCTGTCGGCGATCCGCTCGTCGACGGGACCCAGTACGGCGTCGAACTCGGCGAGCTGGACGGCAGGACCAGCAGCGCGTTGTCGAGGACTTGCCCGGGCAGCGGCGCCTGGACCGCGAGGCGCGCGTCGTAGCCGGTGAAGTCGAGCTGACCGCGGTAGCTGCCCGCAGTAGGCGCGATCCGGATCAGATAAGGCGCTCCGTCCGTGGCTACCCACACCGCCGCCTTGTGGCCGCCCGAACCGGTGCCGTCGAGCTCCAGGGCGTTCATGCCGTCTACCGTGCCGAGCGGCCCCTTCTTCCACGTCGCCGAGGTCTGCAACAGGTGGTCGAGCAGGTAGCCGATGCGGGTATCGTTCGAGAATCCGGCGTAGCGCGGATCCGCCGACGGGATCTTGACGTAAAGGCCCCCGAAAGCCTTACCCCCGTCCGCTGCTCCCGCCGCCTTCCAGAAGGACGAAGGCTGGGCGCTCCAGACCTGATCCTCGATGCGCAGCAGCCGGGCGGTGGCGCTCCCGTCGGTGATGTCGCCGACCGCGCCGAACTGGGTGAAGACCATGTCGAGGGTGAAGGTTCCGGCGGACGTGCTCGAGCGCTGCTGCGAGAACCCTGAGATCACCGTGTCGGAACTCGAGGACGTCGCCTTAGGCACCGGCACGCCCGTAAGTGTCCCGGCCAGTTGGACGGCGGAGGCGGATGAGGTGGCGTTGACCGCCTTCGACACGATCGCCTGGGGGTCGAACTCCGCGATGCCGTTTCCGGTGTACGGCACGCCCGCCGCGGTGACCACCTCGGGACGGAAGGACCGGTGCGCAGGGTCGTCGGCGGAGCACGCCGCCAGGGCGACGGCCGCCGCCACCGCGATGCACGGGCCCACCACGGCCGAAACGACGGATACACGTGCCATTCGACTCGCCGTCACTTCCCTGGAGGTCGTCGCACTCGCCGCACGGGTGCGCCCTACGAGTCCGGCAGTGTAGCGAGCCCGCGCCCTCGCCCGTTCAACAGATCTCCCGACTGTCGGACCTGCATGGTGCGGCCTTAGTCTGACTTCGCCAGAGATCCGGAACACGACCATGCGATGACGCACATACAAGGGCGGAGGAACTCGGGTGGCGGCGAGCAGGGCACACTCCCGGATCTTCGTCTCGCACCTGGCGGGGCAGGCCGTGTTCGACCAGGACGGTGACCAGGTCGGCCGGATCAGGGACGTGATCGTGGCGCTGCGCGATTCCGGCGAGCGCCCGCGCGTGCTCGGCCTGCTCGTCGAGGTCACCGGGCGGCGCCGGGTGTTCCTGCCGATGACGCGGGTCAACATCGTCGAGGACGGCCGGGTGGTCACCACCGGCCTGTTCAACATGCGCCGCTTCCAGCAGCGCCCCGGCGAGAGCCTGCTGCTGGCCGAGCTCGCCGACCGCAGCGTGCGGCTGGTGTCGGACGGCACGCCGGTGCACGTGGTCGACGTGGCCATGGACCAGGACGCGAATCGGGACTGGGAAGTGACCAGGCTGTTCGTCCGGCGTCCCGGCAAAGGCCTGCGGCGGCGCGGAGAGACCTCGGTGGAGGACTGGGAGGCGGTCACCGGCTTCGTGCCCGAGGACGGCGGAGCGCCGACCACGACGGCGCTCTCGGTCGCGTTCGAGAAGCTGCGCCCGGCGGACCTTGCGCGCGCGGTGCGCGAGCTGGCCCCGAAACGACGCGCCGAGATGGTGGCCACGCTCGACGACGAGCGGCTGGCCGATGTGCTCCAGGAGCTGCCCGAGGGAGATCAGGCGGAGATCCTCGATCGGCTCGGCGCAGAGCGGGCCGCCGACGTCCTAGAGGCGATGGAGCCGGACGATGCCGCCGACCTGCTCGGCGATCTGCCTACGGAGCAAGCCGAGCAGCTGCTGGGCCTGATGGAGCCGCACGAGGCGGCGCCGGTGCGTCGGCTGTTGGTGTACTCCGACGACACCGCGGGCGGGATCATGACCAGCGAGCCGCTGGTGCTGCCCCCGGACGCGACCGTGGCCGACGCCCTGGCGCGGATCCGGACGCCGCAGCTGTCCCCCGTACACGCCAGCCAGGTGTACGTCTGCCGCCCGCCGCTGGAGACCCCGACCGGGCGCTACCTCGGGATCGCGCACTTCCAGCGGCTGCTACGCGAGCCGCCCGCGACTCGGGTGGGCGCGGCGCTGGACACCGGAATCCACCCGCTGCGCCCGGAGCAGCCGCTGGCGGCGGTCACCTCGTTCATGGCGACGTACAACCTGGTGGCGGCGCCTGTAGTGGACGACGCCGGGCATCTGATCGGCGCGGTGACCGTGGACGACGTGTTGGACCACGTGCTCCCGGCGGACTGGCGCGAGCGGGACATGCCGTCCGAGTCCTCGAAGACTGATCACAGTCCGGACGGATCGGACGGATCGGACGGCTACAAGGGACCGGAGGGTGACCGGGATTCTGGCGGCGCAGCGGAGGAGAGCGGCCGTGAAGAGTGAGTCGCAGACGCATACCGCGCGCGGCGAGCGGCAGGCCGAGCGTACGCAGATCAGGCTTGACCAGCCCCGCTCCACGCAGCGCCAGCTGAACCTGCGCGGTTACGTAGACGCGGAGAAGTTCGGTCAGATCTCCGAGGACATCGCCCGGTTCTTCGGCACCTCCCGGTATCTGCTGATCCAGTCAGCGTTCGTGGTGGTGTGGATCGCGCTCAACATCCTGGTGTGGAGCCGGTCGATCCGCTGGGACCCGTACCCGTTCATCCTGCTCAACCTGGCCTTCTCGACCCAGGCGGCGTACGCCGCGCCGCTGATCCTGCTGGCCCAGAACCGGCAGGCGGACCGGGACAAGGTGCAGATCGAACAGGACCGGCAGCGCGAGGAGCTGTCCGTCGCGACGACCGACTTCCTGGTGCGCGAGGTGGCGGCGCTACGGCTCGCGGTCGGGGAGTTGGCGACCCGCGACGTCGTGCGCACGGAGGTACAGGCGCTGCTCAGGGAGCTGGGGGAGGCCAAGGGTCTGGCGTCCGGCCCGCTGCCCGCGCGGAAGGAAGACCCGCGCGAGTAGGCCGCGAGTTATCCACAGGCCAGCGACCCGTGGTCGAATCACACTCCCGCGGGCGCATAGCATGGCCGTATGCCCGACAACACGACGACCGTCGCCGCTCCGACACCGGAGCAGGTCCGCGCCGCTCTCGAGCAGGTGCAGGATCCTGAGATCCGCCGCCCGATCACCGAGCTGGACATGGTCAAGTCGGTCGCGGTGGCCCCGGACGGCACCGTCGACGTGGCCTTGTACCTGACCGTGGCGGCCTGTCCGCTCAAGGATCGGTTGACCAGCGACGTCAAGACGCACGTCGGCCAGGTTCCCGGAGTGCGCGAGGTCCGGGTCGAGCTGGACGTGATGTCGGCCGAGCAGCGCCAGACGTTGCAGACCAAGCTGCGCGGCGGCCGGACGGAGCGGGAGATCCCCTTCGCCAAGCCCGGATCGCTCACCCGGGTGTTCGCGGTGGCCTCCGGCAAGGGCGGGGTCGGCAAGTCCTCGGTGACGGTGAATCTCGCCGCGGCGATGGCGGCGAAGGGACTGAAGGTCGGCGTCGTAGACGCGGACATCTACGGCCACTCGGTGCCGCGGATGCTCGGGGTGACCGAGCGGCCGACCCAGGTGCAGGACATGATCATGGCTCCCGTGGCGCACGGCGTACGGGTCATCTCGATCGGGATGTTCACCCCCGGCAACGAGCCGGTGGTCTGGCGCGGCCCGATGCTGCACCGCGCGCTGCAGCAGTTCCTGGCCGACGTGTACTGGGGCGACCTAGACGTGCTGCTGATGGACCTGCCCCCGGGCACCGGCGACGTGGCGATCTCGGTGGCGCAGCTCGTGCCGAGCGCCGAGATCCTGGTCGTGACGACGCCACAGCAGGCCGCTTCCGAGGTGGCCGAGCGGGCCGGCACCATCGCTTTGCAGACGCGGCAGCGGATCGTGGGCGTGGTGGAGAACATGTCGTGGCTGCCGTGCCCGCACTGCGGGGAGCGGGTGGAGGTGTTCGGCGAGGGCGGCGGCCAGACCGTGGCGGACGCGCTGACCCGGGCCACCGGCGCGCAGGTCCCGCTGCTGGGTCAGGTGCCGATCGACATGCGGCTGCGGGAGGGCGGAGACAACGGCGAGCCACTGGTGCTCGCGGACGCCGACGCCCCGGCCGCGGCGGTGCTGATCTCGATCGCCGACCGCCTCAGCAGCCGGGCGCGCGGCCTGGTCGGCATGTCGCTATCGGTCTCCCCCGCCGCACGCTAAACCCCGACCCCAGCCCGCCACCACACAGCGACCCACCCGAAACGGCGCAGCCCGGTCGGCATGTCGCTGTCAGTCTCCCCCACCGCACGCCGAACCCAGCCCCGCCACCAGAAGCGACCTAGTCGGCATGTCGCTGTCGGTGGCGCCGCCTCGGCCGCGCGGCGCTTGCGGCCCTCCTCGGGTGGGTGGCTGGGTTTTGGAGTTGGATGGTTGCGGGGGCTGTTTGTGCGGGGGTTTGTCGGGGCTGGATTCGGTGGCGGTGCGGCGTGCTTGGTGGGCAGGTGGCGTGGGATATCCCCTGTCGGCCTCCCCCACCGCGCGCTGAACCCCAACTCCAGCCCTGCCATCAGACAGCGGCCTGGTCAGCATGGCGCTGTCGGTCTCCCCGCCACGCGCTATATCCCGACTCCGACCCCGCCATCACACAGCGACCCAGCCGAGATGGCGCGGCCTGGTCAGGATGCCGCTGTCGGTCCCCCCACGCGGCACGCTCAACCGAGCGCCACACCAATCTGATAACCATTCGATCCGAAGATCGGATAGCCGGACAACTCAGTCGTCGTACTGGTCCAACTCGGCGCGGGTGAACGCGAGCGAGTACGCCGACACCCCGCGCCCGTACGCGGCGAGCAGGCAGCGGCGCGTCGCCGTGGCCAGGACCCAGCCGTACTCCGATTCGCGGTAGTGGAAGACCTGCGGCATGCCGTCAACGGTGAGCGTGAGCAGCCGCCAGGGCAGGTCGCCGAGCCGGTCGGCCACCTGCGCGGCCATTTCGCGCTGCTGGTCGAGCCAGCTCTGCCGGACCGCGACCTCCAGGTGCCACGGCCACTGATCTTCGACCAGGCCGATTCCGGCCACGGCAGCTACGGTGGCCACCGTCGCCGCCTCAATCACCCCAGGCCCCACAGTGCCGTCGGAGCGCAGCTCTGGGCGGCTGGGCAGCGCGGCCATGGTGACGACGGTCACCGCACGGCGCTGGGGGTCGACGCCGGGGCGTCCGGCCGGGGCGTCTCCGTGCTCGAGGGTGCCGTAGCGCACCGTGCCGTCGGGATCGGTGCACAGGCCGCCGACGCGCCGGGAGCCAAACCAGCCATCGTCAAGGCCGTACCAGGGCAACGCCGCGGCACGGAACCGGAAGGCGAGTTCGGCGGGGCTGGAGTGCTTCGCGCGGGGATCGGATCTCTGCTGACGAGTCGCGGCTTGTCCGGGGGTCTGGGCCGGGCTGGTCAAGGTCGACTCCGTGGGTCGCTCGAGTTACGTGGCGTCCGCGTCGTAGGGCGGACGCTCGCCGGCCGCGAGGGCCGGGGGCTGCACCGCGCGCTGGCTTGGCACGTCCGCGGTGTTGAGCGGGTCGCGCAGCGTGGCGGTCAGGTCGTCGCGCAGCGCCCGCAGTTCTTCGCCCTCCCCGAGGAGGTTCTTGCGGACGAAGGTCTTGGGGTTGAGGTCGTCCAGGCTCAGGCCTTCGAACTCGGGGCCGAGTTCGTTGCGCAGGTCGGCCCGGGCGTTCTCGCCGAAGGCGCGTATCTGGCGCAGCAGCCGCGCGGCGCTGGCGGCAGCCTGGGGCAGCTTGTCCGGACCGAACAGCACGATCGCCAGCCCGACCAGCACGACTATCTCGAGCGGGGACAGATCGAAGAACATCACGGGCTCCGGCATCGGCTGGCGGGTGGTGCTGCGCGCGGTCCGTCGGACCAAAGTCCAGATTAACCGGCGGGGCGGCGTGCCAGACAGAGGCACCGCCGCGAACCGCGAAAACACCGTGTTCACCCGCCCGCGCGGGGATGCGCGGATCTGCTCGGCGGAGCGTGGCGCAGGTCCGGCGCGACGGCCTCGTTCCGTCGGCTCGTGCTCGCCTGCGCCGACCTCGCGGAGTCGCCCGCGCCTAGTGCACGTGGGCTGCGCTGGTTCGAACTGCGGGAGAAAGCGCAGTGCAGACGCAAATACCGGATGCTCGGGGCGATCATGTGTAGCTACGCGGTCGCGGCGCTCGACGTGGGTACGAAGGCCGACTGGAAGCGGATCTGCCAGTCGCTGGTGAGCGGATTGGTGCTGATGACTGATGGCGACTGAGGGAACTGCTCATCCGGCACGCGTCGATCCTGCGCCGCGACCGGTGGCTGGAGCGGCTCGCCCCTCGCCTACTGACGGCACTAATGACGGATGCCGACGCCGCGTTCGTCTCGAGACTGTCCGGACTCGACCACACGGCCTGCTCGAGCCAGCTGACGGCACTGGTGACAGGTGTCGACGCCGCGTTCCTCCCGACGTTGCCCGGACTCGACCACACAGCCGACTCAAGCCTGCGGGTGTTCCTAGCGTGGCTGCGCTGCGATGCTGGCGCTGCTGCCGACCGGCGGCGGCATGGCTATGACCAGGTGCGCACGGCGCTCAGTTCGGCGCTGCCGTGGCGATCGCCGAAGTAGAGCATTGCGGGCAGCGCCGACAGCGGCCGCGGCCCTCAGCGGATGGTCGGCAGGCCGCGGCCGAGGCTGAGGAACGCCGAGTCAGCGGACGAGAAGGCGCGGCCGCGCGAGGCCCGAACCCGGTTCATCGAGGGGTCGTCGCCGCCGAGCGACGGGTCGTCCGGCAGGTCGCCGATCGGCCGGAGGCCCACGGCGAACTCCGGCAGGAACGCCGAGGAGCGGCCCAGGAAGCCGCCGATCTGGGGCGGACCGTCCTGCGGCGGGGGCGGCGGCGCCTCGGTCTGCGGGATCTGGAACAGCGCCGCCATCAGCCGCGCCGAGGGCTCGGGCATCGGCATCGCGCCGAGCTGCTCCTTGAGCGCCCGCTCGGACTCCACCAGTGTCCGGCACTGCACGCAGCCGGCCAGGTGAGCCAGCGCGCGGTCACGGTCGTCGTGGGCGAGCTCGCCGTCGACGAGAGCGCCGAGGCGTGCCCCGAGGTGTTCATTGAAGCGGACCATCAACGCGCTCCCTTCCCGCGGGCCGTCCGCTGCGTGTCGTCGTCAATCGTCTCCAACGGAGGCAAGCCGGCCGCCTCGCCCGGCGCGCGGTGCGCGAGGGCGGCGCGCAGCTGGCTGCGGCCGCGATGTATGCGGGACCGGACGGTTCCGAGCTTCACCCCGAGCGTGGCGGCGATCTCCTCGTAGGACAGTCCCTCGATGTCGCACAGCACCACGGCCGCGCGGAACTCCGGGGCCAGTGACGCCAGCGCACTCTCGATGTCCGCGTCCAGATGGGTGTCGAAGTAGGCCTGCGCCGGCGTCGGCTCCTTGCCTGCCAACCGGTCCGCCGCGTCGTCCGCCAGCCCCTCGAAGCGGATCTTGGCCTTGCGCCGCACCGAGTCGAGGAAGAGGTTCGTGGTGATCCGGTGCAACCAGCCTTCGAAGGTGCCCGGCGTGTAGCTGCTCAGCGACCGGAAGACCCGGACGAAAACCTCCTGCGTCAGGTCCTCCGCGTCGTGCCGGTCCCCAGTCAACCGGTACGCGAGGCGGTAAACCCGCGCGGAGTGCGTGCGCACGACCTCGTCCCAGGACGGCGGAGTCCATTCCCCCGCACCACCCGGCACCGCCGACGGAAAGGAGTCGAATCCCGCCTCACCGAAATCACCAGAGCCCCCGAGTGCCACGGCACTACCTCCTCGTCGTCCGAGTACCGCTGCAACCACCCTAGTCTCCTGGTGTGACGGAAAGGCTGAGAGCGACCTGTGAAACTTGATAGAGCTCGACTCAAGATGCCTGAGAGCCCGCGTTCCCGGACGCCGTCCTGTCACCTCGACCAACGGCCGACCACACCGGTGGGTTCCCGAACTGTGGCGTGGCTCACTCCCGCGGGATGAACCGCCGTCGGACGACACTGTCCGCGGGGGACGCGACCTGCGCCGACGGTGTCGGGCACAACGAAGCCCGCGCGCCGGGTACGAAGCCTCAGCTTCTCCCGGTGCGCGGGCTGCTGTCGCCACGACCCTGGATGAGTCTGCGCAAGCTGCGTCCGCACGACCGCCGCCGGCCCCGCGGACCGGACGGCAGAGGGCAGTCGTCAGCCGACCACGTTCTTGAGTGCGTCGCCGAGTGCGCCCGCTTCGTCCGGGGACAGTTCGACGACGAGTCGGCCGCCGCCTTCGAGGGGCACCCGCATGACGATGCCGCGCCCCTCCTTGACCACTTCGAGCGGGCCGTCGCCCGTCCGCGGCTTCATCGCCGCCATGCTCGTTCCCCTTCCTCATCGGTTGCGCACTTTCGGACATTCGGTCCGTGCGCCTTATACACCGGACCGGGCCGGCATGGAACTCGTGCAGGGCGCGCGGACACCCTGAACCGATGCTCATTATCCCGCACGTCACCGGCAGTGGGAAAACACAACTTGAGAACAAGCTGGCCGCGAGCGTTACCAGCGAGTAACTTATTTTCGTGACCTCAGTCGAATCCACGCCCGTCGAACCCGTCCTCTACACGGTTTCCGGAGCGGTCGCCACGATCACCTTCAACCGGCCGGACGCGATGAACGCGCTCGACGTCGCCACCAAGGAAGCCCTGCTCGCGGCCCTGAGACGGGCCGCCGCCGACGAGAGCGTGCGAGCCGTCGTGCTCACTGGGACTGGACGCGCCTTCTGTGTCGGACAGGACTTGCGCGAGCACGCGCAGAAGCTGATGAGCGGCGAGCCCCCGCTGACTACAGTGCGTGATCACTACAATCCGATCACGCTCGCGATCGTCGAGATGCCCAAGCCGAGCATCGCCGCGCTCAACGGCGTGGCGGCCGGCGCGGGCGCGGCGTTCGCGTTCGCCTGCGACCTACGCCTGGCCGCGGAGACGGCGGCGTTCAACCTCGCCTTCGCCGGCGTCGCCCTTTCAGCGGACTCCGGGGCGTCGTGGACGCTGCCGCGCCTGGTCGGCCGGGCCAAGGCACTCGAGATGCTGCTCATGCCCGAGACCATTCCGGTGCAGCAGGCCGCCGACCTCGGCCTGGTCACCGAGATCGTCCCGGGGGACAAGCTCGCCGAGCGCGCCGCGGAGCTGGCGGCGCGGCTTGCCGCCGGACCGACCGTGTCGTACACGGCGCTCAAGGCGTCGGTCGGCTTCGGCGAGTCGCACACGCTCGCCGACACGCTCGTCTTCGAGGAAGAAATGCAGGCGAAGTGCGGCCGTACGGATGACCACCGGGAGGCGGTCGACGCGTTCCTGGCGAAGCGCAAGCCGGACTTCAAGGGCCGCTGACAGGTTCAAGGGAGGCTGAGTGCCCCGGTCCCGCCGCCGCGACGCGAGGGGCCTTGCGCACGCTGAAGATGTCGGGCTGGCGCCAGTCGCCAGCCCGCGTCAGCGCGGAGAACGTGCACGTGAGCAGCTGCACGCGTAGAAGCAGACTCACGCCTTAGGTGTGCGGGCAGGGACGTGCGCCGCATGCGGTCGCGCGCCACGGTGGCCGCAGCCACCACAGCGCTCGCGACTGCAAGGCTCGAATCAGCCGAGGTAGCCCGACTCCCGCAGGCCCGCGTACGCCCGGTGGGCCAACCGCACCGTCTCGCGCAGGAAGATCTGCTTGGCCTCCGCGTACGCGGCCGGCTCGTGCTTGAACCGCTTCGCCAGATCGCGCTTGAGGTCCGCGTAGAGCTCGCGGCGCTCCGGGTGCGTGGCGAGGTACTGGACCAGCAGAAGCTGGTCGTACTCGAGCACACCGCCGGAACGGCAGACGTAGACGTGCGTCTCCAGGCGCGGGGCGTGCGCCGGGAGCGCTCCCGCCGCAGCCACGAAGACTCGTCGGTCCGCCTCGCGCACCCACAGTGCGAAGCCGAGATCCTCGAGCGCCGCCCGGTACTCCTCCTCGGCGTCCGGCTCGGCCACGGAGACCTGGATGTCGAGATGCGGACGGCTGAGCAGCCCGGGAACCGCAGTGGAACCGATATGGTCCACCCGGACCGCGTAGCCGCCGAGCGATCCGCGGATCATATCCGCGCAGATCGCGAACTGTTCGCTCCACGCCCTGTCATAGGGCCTGATCTGTACCGGAGCCAGGTCGCCGACGGCGACAGCGGTCTCCACTGCCATTCCCACACCTCCCGCCTGAGGTGAAGTCAGGAAACCGCGCAACGTGCGCGGCGTCAAGATGTTACGCGGTAACCACCCAACGTAAGCAACGAGTCACGGGATCACAACGTTCCGACAGGCGCACGCCGTGACAAACCGGACGCCGTCCATGCGCCCCGGTGCGCGGCCTTCGAGCCCTACGATACCGCCGGATGAAGGTCAGGTGGAGGGGGAATGGAGGTTCGGTGTGCTTTCGGAGCCCGCGAAACGGGCGAACGGGAAGAAGAAGGCGAAGTCGAATGCGGCCGTGGCCGCTAGTCTTAAGGATTTCTGAGTTCGGTACGGATATGTCTGATTATGCGGACGGATCCGCGTCAACCGCTTCGTTGATACCCCGAGTTCCGGCGTGAGATGCGGCCGGGTCGGACTCATCTGTTGACGCGTTCTCAGATGGCGGGTTAGACGCCGCTCCGTTCGCCGCGAAGGAGCCTTCGGCGGCTGAACCCTCCGGTGCGGAAACGCCGGGATCAGCGCTTTCGAAATCCACGTCGGCGCGTCCGGCTTCGCCCTCCTCAGACCGCGGCGCGCGCCCTTCCAATTCCGCGATCCGCTGCTCGCGAAGATCGATTTCGTGGGCGAGCCGATCGAGCACGTCGTCGACCTCGTCCATGCGGTAGCCGCGCGCTCCGACCGAGAAGCGCACCCGGTCCACGTCACCGCGGGCGAGCAGTCCCTCGCGAGGCAGGGCGAGGTCGGGCCGGTCCTGCATCGGCTCGGACATGTGCCCGCCGCCGCCGACAGCGAGCCAGCCGACGGCCGCCAGCAGCGCGACGATCACCACGAGCTGGAACCAGAACATCCCGTTCATCGCCTTGGTTTCCCACTTCCGCGTGCACTGTCCACCGTAAGTCTGCCGGAGAGCATAGGGCACCCGGCTGAGCGTGGTGTCGGTCAGCTACGTCATGTTGTGCCTAGGGGCGACCGGCGGCCGCCAGCCCAGGATCGCCTCCGTCGTGCGCACCGCCGCCACGACGGACCGCACGTCGTGCACCCGGACGATCCGCGCGCCCTGCAGGATGCACACCACGACGGCGGCCAGCGTGCCCTCGAGCCGGTCGTATTGCGGCCGGTCCAGCGTCTCGCCGATGAAGTCCTTGTTGGAGACCGAGACCAGGACCGGATAGCCGAGCGCCGAGACCTCGTTCAGCCGCCGGGTCAGTTCGAGCGAGTGGTAAGTGTTCTTGTTCAGGTCGTGCCCGGGGTCGATGATGATCCGGTCCTCCGGCACGCCCCGGTCCATCGCCTCGCGCGCACGCTTTTCCAGGAACTCCGTCACATCGCGGGTGACGTCCTGGTATTCGGGGCGCCGTACAGGCACCCGCGGCTGCGACACGCTGTGCGCGATGATCAGGCATCCGCCGCCCTCGGCCACGGCGTCGGCCATCTCGGGGTCGTGCAGCCCGGTCGCGTTGTTGATCACGTCGGCGCCCGCGGCGAGGACCCGGCGGGCGACCTCGGGACGGTAGGTTTCGACCGACAACACCGCGTCGGTGCGAGTTCGGACCGCATCGATCACCGGCAGCACCCGGTCCAGCTCTTCCGCTTCGGTGACCTCCGGACCGGGGCCGAACGGCACCCCGCCGATGTCGACCCAGTCGGCCTCGTCCGCGACCGCGCGCTCGACCGCGTCGACCGCCTTCGCCAGCTTGAAGGTGCTTCCGCGGTCGTGGAAGGAGTCGGGGGTGCGGTTCACGATCGCCATCACGGCGACCTGCCGGGAGAAGTCGAAGGTCCGCCGCCCGATGGACCGCCGCGGATCGGCCATTCCGAGCGGGACGTGCGCGGGAGAGGGGGCCGGTTGGGGCACGTCGGGGTCGCTTTCTCGCGGGCCGGGACGGACGTGGCGATGCAGCCGGCGATGATCGGCGGCCGACACCGATCGTGGCGGGCTGGGCCGCCGAGCGTCAAGGGCGTCTCGGTTCGGGAGCGGTGCGGGCGGTCTGGGAGAATGTTCGCTCTCATCTGGAACGCAGCCCGCTCTCGTCTGGAGCCCTGCCCGCCTTCATCTGGAACACTGTCCGGGTGAATTACCAGGAGGGCGGCGTCGAAGCGCTGCTCGCACGGGATCGCGCCACGGTCTGGCACCCGTACGGACCCATGCCGGGAGCAGTCGAGCCGCTGCTGGTCACCGGGGCCGAGGGGGTGCGGCTGCGGGTCGCCCGGCCGCACCGGGAGCAGGTCGAGCTGATCGACGGGATGTCCTCGTGGTGGGCGGCGATCCACGGCTACCGGCACCCGGCACTGGACGCGGCGGCGCACGCGCAGGTCGATCGAATGTCGCACGTCATGTTCGGCGGGCTGACCCACGAGCCGGCGATCCGGCTGGCCGAGCTGCTGGTGGAGATCACGCCGGATCCGCTGCGGCACGTCTTCCTGGCGGACTCCGGATCGGTGTCGGTCGAGGTCGCCGTCAAGATGTGCCTGCAGTACTGGCGCTCGCTGGGACGCCCGGCCAAGCGCAGGCTGCTGACCTGGCGCGGCGGCTATCACGGTGACACCTTCCACCCGATGTCGGTGTGCGATCCCGAAGGCGGCATGCACAGCCTGTGGCGCGGGGTGCTGC
The DNA here is from genome assembly GCF_035938995.1 of Actinocrinis sp. Classification (GTDB taxonomy): domain Bacteria; phylum Actinomycetota; class Actinomycetes; order Streptomycetales; family Catenulisporaceae; genus DASZGI01. Next base: position 449 of record NZ_DASZGI010000339.1, on the reverse strand, counting down.
CTGAGCAGGTATTCGCTGACATTCCCCCAGGCAGCTTCGACTCCGAGCCAGAGGCCGCGTATATCGCCCATCTGACGGAGCTGATGGAGCGTCACGCCGACGAACTCGCCGCGGTGATCGTCGAGCCGGTGGTCCAAGGCGCAGGCGGGATGCGTTTCCACAGCCCCGGCTATCTGAGGACGCTGCGGGACCTGTGCGACGCGCACGACGTACTGCTGATATTCGACGAGATCGCGACCGGGTTCGGCCGCAGCGGAGAGCTGTTCGCGGCCGACCACGCCGGCGTCTGCCCCGACGTGATGTGCGTAGGCAAGGCGCTGACCGGCGGTTATATGACCATGGCGGCGGCGCTGTGCACGCCGCGGGTCGCCGACGGCATCAGCCGGGGCGAGGTTCCGGTGCTCGCGCACGGGCCGACGTTCATGGGCAATCCGCTGGCCGCGGCGGTG
>NZ_DASZGI010000338.1:0-8937 GCF_035938995.1 Actinocrinis sp. | reverse complement strand
TTTCCTGCGACGCGACCGCTTGCGCCGAGATCGCTTGGACATGTGGTGCCTTACTTTCGTCTGGAAGTGAAACCGACGTGATCGCCGGGCGTCAGACGCTGGCGGGCTGCCGGTCCAAGCCGACCACCTTGGCAGTGGCCTTCCACAGGCGGGCGATGGCCTTGTCGTCGGCGGCGAGCGGGGCGACTGGGGCTTCGCTCTCGCCGTCGTAGTACGCGCCGTTCCGCACGGTGGTTTCGGGGCGGCAGAGCCGGGCCACAACGTCAGCGCCGTCCGCGACAGGCTGCCCGACGCGGGCGTAGAGCGAGAGCATCCCGGTGCTGAGGATTCCGGGGTGCACGCTGACGGCCAGGATCCTGCCGCCCGCGGCGACGGCGGCGGCGCGGGTGAACATCGTCAGCGCGAGCTTCGACTGGGCGTAAGCGCCGATGCGGGCGTAGCCGCGGACCCGGTCGAGGTCGCCCCAGTTCAGGTTGGCGGTGCGGTGCAGCGCCGAGGACGCGTTGACCACGCGCCCCGGCCGCGCCGCGCCCAGCGGGTCCCACAGCAGGCGGGTCAGCAGGTACGGCGCCAGGTAGTTGACCTGGTGGGCGAGTTCGTGGTCGTCCTCGGTCAGGGTCCGCGTGTCGGTGGGGGCCACCGCGGCGTTGTTGACCAGCACGTCGAGGACCGGGTGGCGGGCGGCGACCCGGTCGGCGAGCGCGGCCACGTCGGACAGCCTCGTGAAGTCGGCGACCTCGGTCTCCAGGCGGGTGAGGTCGAGTCCGGCCAGGCCGAGCCGTTCGCGCGCGGCGTCCACGGACGCGGGGGTCGGGCCGTGCAGGATCACGGTCGTCCCGTCGGCCATCAGGCGGCGGGCGACGGCGTGGCCCAGGCCGTTGGTGGACCCGGTCACCAGGGCGATGCGCGGAGTTGAGGGTGCGGAAGTCATGACACAGTCCAGATGAAGAAGCACGGAGCCGCGCAGGGGCGACCGGGTGCGGCGAGAAATCAAGGAATAGGTGCGCAGCCCGCGGTTTAACCGCAGAGTGCTGTCGTGAACGATGAGACGTCAGATACGCGGCGCGAGGCGATGCGGCGGCCGGTCGTCGTGGCGCAGGCCGCCGTGTATGACGATCAGGGGTCTGATCGGGACGGCGCGCTCGTTCACGGAATCCAGTGAACACGATCAACGGGAACGCGGACAACTGTTCTGTCGCGAGTTATACGCCTCTCACACCGGTTATCCGCGTTTGCGCACGAGCCACCCGGCCGGGCCGACAAGAGCAGGCCAGCTCAGCGCCTTGAAAATGCTCGGGTCTCGCTCGAACGGGGAGCTTCGGCCGCGCGCTCGAGTCTCGCTCGAATCCACTTGTCGGCCGGGATTTTCGCGCGTTGAGGACCGAATCCGTCCTCAACCGCTCCTAGTCTCGTTCCTGCCACTCTGGGTACGGCAGCCAGCTGCCATACGCGCCAATCGCACAATGCAAGGAGAAGCCCATGTTCCTGGTCACCGGAGCCACCGGAAACGTCGGCCGGCACGTCCTGACGCAGTTGCTCACGCAAGGCCACAAGGTCCGGGCCCTGTCCCGGCGCCCGGACAAGGCCGCATGGCCGATCGAGGTCGAGGTCGTCGCCGGCGACCTGACCGACCGGACGGCGCTGGCGGCCGCGCTGTCCGGAGTGGAGGCCGCGTTCCTGCTCGCGGCCCCGGGCTGCGGTCCGGATTTCGCCGCCGCCGCCGAGTCCGCCGGGGTGGGACGGGTGGTGTTGATGTCGTCCGGCGCGGTCGGCGACGCCTCCGCCGAGGTCAGGGCGAGCGCCATCGCCGCCTACCACGCCGAAGTCGAGCATGCTCTGCAGGCCTCGCGCCTGGAGTGGACGTTCCTGCGTCCTGGCGCGTTCGCCGCCAACAGCCTGGGGTGGGCGAGCCAGACGAAGACCGGCGATGTGATCCGCGGCGCCTATGCCGAGGCGACCTCGGCGCCGATCCACGAGGCCGACATCGCCGACGCCGCCGTCGCGGCCCTCACCCGGGACGGCCATGGCGGGCAAGCCTACCGGCTGACCGGCCCCGACTCGCTGACCAACGCCGAGCTGGCCCGCATCCTCGGTCAGACGCTCGGACGCCCCATCGCCTATCAGGAGCTGCCGCCGGAGCAGGTCCGCGCGGCGATGACCGGACACGTACCCGCTCCGATCGTGGACAGCCTGCTGGCGATTTGGGCCGCTTCGGTCGGGCGTCCGGCCGAGGTGACCTCCGACGTCGAGAAGGTCACCGGCCACCCCGCGCGCAGCTTCAGCGCGTGGGTCGCGGACCACGCACAAGACTTCTGACAAGCCCGCCTGCCCGTGGCCTGAAAAGGCAACCGCTCGGCGGCACCAGTAACGTCTCACTGGTGCCGCCGAGCGGTCTATTCGTTATTCGGCGCCTGACGCGCGGGGGAAGGAGGGCTCGCGTGGAAGAGAACTGTCAGGGCGCCTTGGTCCAGCGGCCTGTCAGTGCTCTCACGCGCCGCGGCCGGTGACGGGCACGGCGAAGGAGGTCCGGTCGCCGGCCCACGCGGCGCGGGGGGCGGCCTCCTCGATGCGCCGAAGGTCGGCCTCAGTCAGCTTGATGTCCGCGGCGGCGGCGTTCTCTGCGACCCGGTCGGGGTTGCGCGAGCCCGGCAGCGGAACGACCTCGGGTCCCTGCGCGAGCAGCCACGCCAGCGCGAGCTGACCCACCGTGGCGCCCCGGTCGTCGGCGATCGCGCGCAGAGCGTCGATCTGGGCCAGATTGCGCTCGAGTTCGGCACCGTGGAACCGCGGGTCGCCGCGGCGGAAGTCGCTGCTGTCGATCGTGGTGTGGTCCAACGTAGCGGTCAGCAGGCCGCGGCCGAGCGGGCTGTAGGGCACCAGTCCGATGCCGAGCCGCCGCGCCGCCGGAACCACATCCTCCTCGGGCTGGCGCCACAGCAGCGACCACTCGAACTGCACCGCCGTGATCGGATGCACCGCCGCGGCCTGCTCGAGCTGCTCGGCGGTCACCTCCGACAGTCCGAGGTGGCGCACCTTGCCCTCCTTGACCAGCTCGGCCATCGCGCCGACCGACTCGGCGACCGGCACGTCCGGGTCGACCCGGTGCAGGTAGTAGAGGTCGATGACGTCGGTGCCGAGCCGGGAGAGCGAGGCCTCGCAGTAGCCGCGCACGTTCTCCGGCCGCCCGTCCAGGCCCGCGCCGCCGTCGCCGCGCACGATCCCGAACTTCGTGGCCAGCTCGACCTGCCCGCGGTGCTCGGCCAGCACCCGGGCGACCAGGCGCTCGTTGTGCCCGCGGCTATAGCTCATCGCAGTGTCGAGCAGGGTCACCCCGGCGTCGAGCGCGCGGCTGATCGCCCGCAGAGACTCGCCGTCGTCGGCCGGGCCGTAGCCCTGGGAGAACCCCATGCAGCCGAGGCCCACCGCCGAGGTGGTGAATCCGTCGATACCCAGTAGTCGTCGCTCCATGGCTCCAGCGTGCCGAGCGCCGATCGATAAGTCCAAGCCACGTTTGCGATGGGATCTAGAGCGGATTACTCTGAATCGATGGAGCTGCGTCAGCTTGTTTACTTCGAGGCGGTCGTGCGGCACGGCGGGTTCTCCCGCGCCGGGGAGCAGCTGCGCGTCGCCCAACCGGCGGTCTCCGCGCAGATCCGGCGGCTCGAAGCGGAACTCGGCACACCGCTGCTGCGGCGCACGACGCGCCAGGTGGCGCTGACCGAGGCGGGCGAGCTGTTCCTGGTGCGGGTGCGCGCGGTGCTCGATCAACTCGACTTGGCACGCGCGGAGCTCAGCGAGCTGACGGCGGTGCTGCGGGGCCGCGTGCGCATCGGCGCCACACCTGTTCTCAGCACGCTGGACCTGCCCGCGGCGCTGGCCCGGTTCCACCGCCGCCATCCGAGCGTCACGCTCACCCTCCGGACCGGGCTGATCGCAGACCTGCGCGACGCCCTGGACTCCGGCGAGCTCGACCTGGTCGTCGGGCCGCTGCACCCCGGCCTAGCCGAGAGCCACCTTGCGCACCCGCTCGCCGAGGAGAGCGTGGTCCTGGCGACGGCCCCCGGTCATCGGACGGCTGGCCGGACCGCCGGCGGACGCCGCGCGATCGCCCTCGCCGACCTGCGGGACGAGCCGTTCGTGTGTCTGCCCCGGGGCACCGGTCTGCGCGCGATCCTGACCGCGGCGGCGGCGCGCGCCGGGTTCGAGCCGCGCATCGAGTTCGAGGCCGACACCCCGGCGAACGTCCGCGAACTGGTCGCGGTCGGCCTGGGGGTGGCGCTGCTCGCCGAGTCGGTGGCCCTGGCGGCGGGCCCGGCGATCGACATCCTCCGGCTCGACGACGCGCCCGAGCACCCGCCGATCGGCTGCATCCTGCCGCGCCGCCGCGCAGCGAATCCGGCGACGCGTGCATTCGTGCAGCAGTTGGCCGACTCCGCCGCCGGGGCAGGACGCGGTTAATCAGGGTTCGAAATCGGCGAGCCGGGGAATCTCGACCTGGACGTTCAGCGCGGAATTCCGGGGCGATTTCGTGCGCTGCCATAGCGAGAGTCTGCGTCCCCAGCGGCGTCACCTGCGGGACATCGGCTGGATCCGCAGGTAACGCGGCGTCACGCCGGACCTGAAGTCGGTGCTGGCGCCGCTGTCCCCGGCGCGGCTTGAAACTTTCACGCGAGTCGAGGCTTTGGAGTCGATGTTGGCCCGGAGTTGCGCGACCCGGCGTACGCCACGATCGGCGGGTTCTACCAGGTGGTGCGGCAGGCGATCGTCGACAATGCGGACGCGCAGGGCGGTCGCGCAGGGCGGCCCGGCCAACCAGGTCGGCAGCACCCCGGCCACCGCGAAGAGAACGGTCGAGGACTTCCTCAGCAGCATCGACATGATCAGCGGCCAGGGCGAGGGCATCGCCCTGGCCGGTGGTGATCGACACGCTCGCGGTCCCGCGCGACGGCTACGCCACGAGCGCGAGCGCCTGACCCGTTGTGCCGGAGTGTGGGCGAATACAGTCGCAGACGACGGCGCGGGCCACTCCACTGCTTCCACAGTCTCTTACCGGGAGGTGTGGTCCGCGGCCACGGCGTTTTTCGGCCGCGTTCGCTTCCTGAGTCTCCCTTTTCGCGGTACGCCGATTCCAAGAGCCGAGCGCGCGTCGCGACACTTGCGCTCAAGTTGTTTCACGAGTTTAATCACGACGCGCATTAAGTCGCCGCGCGGGAGAAGCACCCTCGCCACGGCCCGCGCTGCGATCTCGACCGCTCGGCGCGGCGAATCTCAACGAGGAGACATCGTGCAACCGTGCACCACCCTCCGGAATCTCAGGACCCTGCGCTTAACGGCGCTCGCCCTGGTCACGGCCTCGGCGAGCCTGTTCGCGGTGTCCACGGCGCCGACGGCCACGGCCGCGTCCGCGGCCTGCCCGTGGGTCGGCTCCACCGCCCCGATCTCCCAGCGCGTCAGCCAGCTGTTGGGCAAGATGTCGGTCGCGCAGGAAGTCAGCCTGCTCACCGGCACGTCAGGGTCCAGTTACGTGGGCTTCATCCCGGCGATCGGCTCCCTCTGCATTCCCGCGATCGACCTGCAGGACGGCCCGGCCGGCGTCGGCGACGGCTTCAACAACGTCACCCAGCTCCCCGCGCCGGTGGACGCCGCAGCCACCTTCGACACCTCCGCCGAGCAGGCCTACGGCCAGGTGATCGGGTCCGAGCAGGAGGCCAAGGGCACCACGATCGACCTCGGCCCCACCATCAACATCACCCGCGACCCGCGCTGGGGCCGCGCCTTCGAGTCGGTCGGCGAGGACCCGTACCTCAACGGCACGCTCGGCGCCGCCGAGATCCAGGGCGTGCAGTCGACCGGGGCGATGGCGCAGGTCAAGCACCTGGCCGTGTACAACCAGGAGACCAACCGCAACACCCCGTCCGACAACGCGGTCATCGACAACAAGCCGCTGCAGGAGATCTACCTGCAGGGATTCCACGACTCTGTGGCACAGGGCGCCGCATCGTCGGTGATGTGCTCCTACAGCACGATCAACGGCACCTACGCCTGTGAGAACCCGTACATCCTGACCACCGCGCTGCGCCAGCAGTTCGGCTTCGGCGGTTTCGTCACCTCCGACTGGGGCGCCACCCACTCCACCGCCCCGTCCGCGAACTCCGGCCTGAACATGGACATGCCCGGCAACGACGGCTTCTACGGCGGCGCCCTCTCCTCCGCCGTCTCCGGAGGCTCGGTCTCAAAGGCGACGCTCGACTCGCTCACCTCGCAGGTGCTCACCGAGCTGTTCGCGTTCGGGCTCTTCGACAAGCCGCCGGTCGGCTCGCCCGCGCAGACCGCGACAAGCTCCGCGCACGTGACCACCGCGCGGCAGATCTCCGAGGAAGGCACCGTGCTGCTGAAGAACAGCGGCTCGGTCCTGCCGTTCGGCTCCTCGGTCTCCTCGATCGCCGTCATCGGCGCCGACGCGTCCACCAGCCCGCAGACCGACGGCGGCGGCAGCGCCGGGGTCAACTCCAGCGGCACCGTCACCCCGCTGCAGGGCATCACCGCACGTGCCGGCGGCGGCGTCGCGGTCAACTACAACGACGGCTCCAACGCCTCGTCGGCCGCGTCGCTGGCCGCCTCGTCCTCGGTCGCCGTGGTCTTCGTCAGCAAGTTCGAGTCCGAAGGCAGCGACCTGAGCAACATCGACCTGGCCAGCTCGGACAACTCGCTGATCTCGTCGGTCGCCGCGGCGAACCCGCACACGATCGTGGTGGTCAACTCAGGCTCCGCGGTCACCATGCCGTGGCTCAACTCGGTCGCCGGCGTGTTCGAAGCCTGGTACCCCGGCCAGGAGGACGGCAACGCGATCGCCGCGCTGCTGTTCGGCGACGTGGACCCGTCCGGGCACCTGCCGGTCACCTTCCCCACCTCGCTGTCCCAGGTTCCGGCCAACACCTCGGCGCAGTGGCCGGGCACGAACGGCCAGGTCCAGTACTCCGAGGGCGTCGACGTCGGCTACCGCTGGTACAACGCCAAGAACCTGACGCCGCTCTTCCCGTTCGGCTACGGCCTGTCCTACACCAGCTTTGCGTTCAGCAACCTCTCCATCAGCCCCCTGGTCAAGGGCGGTGCCGCGACAGTGACCGCCACGGTGACCAACACCGGCTCCCGTGAAGGTGCTGATGTGGCGCAGCTGTACGTGACCGATCCGGCCGCATCCGGCGAGGCGCCGAAGAACCTCGAGGGCTTCGCCCGGGTCGACCTGCAGCCGGGCGCGAGCGCGACGGTCAGCTTCCCGCTGACGCAGACGAATCTCCAGTATTGGAACGACAGCTCGTCCGCGTGGGCGACCAGCACCGGCAACTACACCGTCTCGGTCGGCGACTCGAACGCGAACCTCCCGCTGACCGGCACCCTCTCCGTCGGCTCGGCGCAACTCGGCCAGACCGTTTCGGTCACCAACCCGGGACCGCAGGAAGGCGTCGCCGGCACCGCGGTCAACGTGCCGATCAGTGCCAGCGACAGCACCGGCGGCCAGACGCTGTCCTACTCGGCCACCGGCCTGCCCGCCGGAACCTCGATCAACGCGGGCACCGGCGCCATCACCGGAACCCCGAGCGGCTCCGGAACCAGCACCGTCGCCGTCACCGCACGCGACGGCTCCGGCGCGTTCGCCAGCCAGTCATTCACCTGGACCGTCTCGCCGGCCGGCTCCGGCGTCCCGACCACGCCGCTGATCAACTCCAACGGCCAGTGCCTGGACCTGCCCGGCGACAGCAACACCGACGGCACCGCGGTGCAGGTCTACAACTGCAACGGCACCAACGGACAGCAGTGGACTGAGGGAACGGACGGCACCGTGCACGCCGACGGCAAGTGCCTCAACGTGGCCGGCACAGCGGTCCAGATCGCTACCTGCAACGGCAGCGGCGCGCAGCAGTGGCAGCCGCAGTCGAACGGTGAACTGGTCAACACGCAGTCCGGCCAGTGCCTGACCGATCCCGGCGCGGCCAACGGAACCCAGGTGCAGATCTCCGCTTGCACCGACGCGGGCAGCCAGCAGTGGCACTCGCCGGCCGGCTCGAACAACGGTGGCGGCGGCTCGACCGGCCAGGTCACCGGATACCAGGGCCTGTGCCTGGATGTCCGCGGGGCCAACAGCGCGGACGGCACGCCGGTCCAGGTCTACACCTGCAACGGCACCAACGCCCAGCAGTGGACGGTGGCGTCGAACAGCACGCTTCAGGCGCTCGGCAAGTGTCTGGACGTGGCCAGCGGCGGCACCGCCAATGGCACAAAGGTGCAGCTCTACACCTGCAACGGCACCGGCGCGCAACAGTGGCAGCCGGGCTCGAACAGCTCGCTGGTCAATCCGCAGTCCGGCAAGTGCCTCGATGTCACCGGCTTCGGCGGCTCCGGCACCCAGGTCCAGATCTGGGCCTGCTCCGGGAGCTCGAACCAGGCATGGACGCTCCCGTAGTGCCCTGACATTGCGGTAACCACAGACCGCCCTGGTGCTGCCGAAGAGGCTGCGGCAGCACCAGGGCTCTTTCATGCCCGGTCCCGAACGACCTGGCTGATCCCGTCTCGGATCGACTCGGCCGGCGACTGCCCCGTGATCTCGACGATGCGCTCCATGGCACACCCGATAGTCGTGTGAGCACATTCGTGTACACGAATCGACTATTATGGAGACATGGAACACCAGGAAGTAGTGACGGTGCGTGATGCCCGTAAGAACATCTCGCGCATCCTCTCAGATCTTCAGGAGGCCGGCCCGCAGGCAGAGCCAGTCTTCATCGGTGCGCATCGCAAGGCTGAAGGCGTGCTCCTCTCGGTCGAGTCCTACCGAGAACTAGCCGCACTCCGTGAACGCTTCCGCAGAGGAGAGGCGGTAGCGTCCGCTTGGGGCAGTCTCAGAGCCGAAGGACTGGAACCCACCGCTCAGTTCGTTCG
>NZ_DASZGI010000337.1:0-2394 GCF_035938995.1 Actinocrinis sp. | reverse complement strand
GTCCGGGTCGAAGTTGTCCACCGCCTTGACCAACCCGAGGTAGGCGACCTGGACGAAGTCCTCGACCAGCTGTCCGCGCCCGCCGTACCGCGTCGCGATGTGGCGGGCGTAGGGCATGTGGTCCTCGATGACCTGGCCGCGCAGCCGCTCGCGCTCGGGGTCGCCAACTGTCAGGCGGTTCATTCTCGTCAGGACGTGCATGGTCTCGGCCCGCCGCTGCGCGTACGGGGAAGCTGTCGCGGTGCTTCCGGTAGAGCGCGCGTGGTACGCAGGCGCCGGTTCGGCGATCAGCGTGGTTGCCCCGCCCGAATGCCCGCGGTTCATCGGGCGTCCACTGCGGTCAGGCGTTTGACCAGGGTGATGGTTCCTATCCCGTCCGCCGTGTACCAGGACGCCTCGTCCATCACGGCGCCGAGCATGATCCATCCGATGTCGTGCAGGTCAGGGCGCATGCCGGGCGGGACCGGAGCGGAAATCTGGATGCGCAGGAGCCCGGGCCGCTCCTCGAACCGGCACCTCAGCGCCCTGTCTGTCGCGTCGAAGCGCGCGTCGAGCAGGAACAGGCCGCATGCTTCGTCGACGGCGAGCCGCAGGTCGCCGAGATCGACCAGGGTCAGATCCGTGCGGGCCGCGATGTGCCCGGTCAGCGAACGCACCAGCAGGACTTGCTCGCGCTCGGCCGGGATCTCCAGAAGGATCGTCCGTGCCTGCTCAGGACGCAGGGTGCTGATGCGGACCGGATTCAGCGTTTTGTGATTCGTCACGACTCGTCCCTCGGGGCCTGGCGCGCCGGTACGGGATCGGCCAGTGCTTCCCAGAAGTGGGTATCGAAGCCGGACGCGGGAAACCAGTCGAACCACGCGGGGACCGGGGTCCGGACGGCCGCGGCCTCGGACGCGTTGGTTCTCATCGGCATGAGCGCACCTCCAACGGGATCACCTCGGTTAACCGTGTGGCGCGATCCCAAACAACCGGCGCTCGACCACCCGAGGAAAACCGGCTCCCAATCCACATCGCCGTCTGACCGCGTCCCGGACACACGCGTCAGACGCCGTATAACTCTGCGAGAACGTCAGCCGATAGGGTGAAGTCACCATGTTGGACCTTCGGCAGCTTCGACATTTCGTAGCCGTCGCCGAGGAGCTGAGTTGCCCTCGGGCGCGGGGCGAGCGAGAGGCAAGGTCGTGAGGCGGGGCGGGGCGCCGTACATCCTGTCGAGGATCATCGCGTTCCGGACCGTGATCGGGACAGTCGTGTCGATCACTTTCATCGCCGCGACCGTGCTGTGCGCCTTGGCCGTGTACGAAGGCGGGGCCTTGCAGTCAGCCGCCGAGGCCCGGCTCGCCGCCGCCGACACTTCGCTCGGCGTCGAGACCAGCGCAGGAACTCCCGTGCAGTTCGCGGCGCAGGCGACGACCCTGCGGGACGGCGCCGGCGCCGCACTCGGAGCCGGCTCTTTCACTCAGCTCGGCGCGATCTCGACCGACCAGGTGGCGCTCCCGACCTCAACGCAGGCCCAGCAGCAACTGGTCGAGCTGGCCGGCCTCAGCGCTCTGAGTACACACGCGACGCTTGTGGCCGGCCAGTGGCCTAGGGCGCTCAGGAGCAACGGGTCATCGCCGATACCTGTGGCCGTGCCCTTGGTAGTCGCCACTCGGCTGCACATCACGGTCGGCGCCATGCTCACCTTGCAGCAGACCGCGGGCGGTCCACCGGTCAAGATCACCATTGGCGGGATCTACCAGCCCCGCCGCGCGAACGGCCCGTATTGGCGCTTGAGCGTAAACGGCGCCGCAGGGATAGGAAGCACTACAGCGTCCACCACCTACGGGCCCGTGGCGGTGGACCCGGCCGCGTTCACCTCCGGTGCGCTGACCGGCACTCAGACGCGTTGGGCCATCCAGCCCGCAGTCTCCGCGCTGGCCGCCCGCAGCCCGCCACCGCTGCGCAGGCGATCACGACCCTGATCGCGAAGATCCAGAACTCTAAGGCGTTCGCCGGATCCCAGGTCTCCAGCGGCCTTCCCGCCCTGCTCGCCTCGCTCGACCGGGCCCGCGCCATCGCCCGCTCCGTCCTCGAAGGCATCGGGCTCGCGCTGCTCGTCTTCGTCGTCTCCGCGCTCGTAATCGCCGCCCGGCCGCTCGGCGCGCAACGCCAGGCGGAGTCCTATCTGCTGGCCGTGCGCGGACGCAGCCCGGCGCAGGCGCTGCGGGCCGACCTCGCCGAAGCCGCGCTGCTCGGGATCTGCGCCGCGGATGGCCGGGGCCGCGCGTGTCGGCGCCGACCTGGCCGCACTCGGGCTGACCGTCGCCGCCTACTGGCAGCTGCGCAGCCTGCCGCCGACCAGTGAGAGCGGTACCGCGACCCTGGTCGATCCGCTGATCGCGCTCACCC
>NZ_DASZGI010000336.1:0-2462 GCF_035938995.1 Actinocrinis sp. | reverse complement strand
GAGACCCGCTCCGTGGTCGCCGCGGTCCTCGCTTCCCGGTCCGGCTTTTCGCAGATCGACGCGCGGCCGTTCCTGCCCGGCGTCCCGGACCTCGGTTCCGGCCCGGACGTCCAGCTCTGGCCGCACCTGCACGGCACCGACGCCATGTACCTCGCCCTGATCCGGCGCCACCTCAGCGATTAGGCGAGAATGAGCGCATGGCCGTTCAGATCTCGCCGTCGATCCTCAACTCGGACTTCGCCCGGCTCGCCGACGAGGTGGCGTCCGTGTCCCAGTCCGCCGACTGGGTGCACGTGGACGTGATGGACAACCACTTCGTCCCGAACCTGACGCTGGGCCTTCCGGTCGTGGAATCGCTGCGCAAGGTCTCCGTCCTCCCGCTGGACTGCCACCTCATGATCGAGGACCCGGACCGGTGGGCTCCCGCCTACGCCGAGGCCGGCGCCGCCTCCGTCACGTTCCACATCGAGGCCGCCGCGGCGCCGGTCCGCCTGGCTCGGACGCTGCGGGCGGCCGGCGCCCGCGCGGGGTTGGCGCTCAAGCCCGCCACGCCGATCGAGCCCTACGAGGACCTGCTCCCGGAGCTCGACATGATCCTGATCATGTCGGTCGAGCCAGGCTTCGGCGGCCAGCGCTTCCTCGACATCGTGCTGCCGAAGGTGCGCCGGGCCCGGCAGGCGATACAGCGGCACGGCGGGCAGATCTGGCTGCAGATGGACGGCGGGGTGTCGGCCGAGACGATCGAGCGCTGCGCCGATGCGGGCGCCGACGTCTTCGTCGCCGGTTCGGCCGTCTACAGCGCGGACGACCGGGACGCGGCGGTGCGGGAGTTGCGCGAGCTGGCGCAGCGGGCGACCGACTCCGCGTCCTGGGTGCAAGGGCACTGACCCCATGCCGCTGGGGGACCTGTTCTCGCTGCGCGGGCGCGCTGCGCTGGTGACCGGCGGCAGCTCGGGGATCGGCTACGCGATGGCCGAGGCGATCGCGAATGCCGGGGCGCGCACAGTCCTGTTGGCCCGTCGGGAGGAGCCGCTGGCGGAGGCTGCGCGGCGGATCGGCGAGGCCGTGGACGCGCCCGTGCACTGGGTGGCGGCCGACGTGGCGGACCGCTCGGGGCTCGCCGCGGCCGTGCAGAAGGCGGTCGCCCTCGCCGGGGAGATCGACATCCTGGTCAACAGCGCCGGGATCAACCCGCGCCCGCCGCTGGGGCAGCAGACCTTCGAGGACTGGGACGCCACGCTGGCGGCGAACCTGGCCGGCCCCTTCCAACTCGGCCAGCGCCTCGGCCCGGCGATGGCGCGGCGGGGCTGGGGCCGGATCGTGAACGTCGGATCGCAGCAGTCGATCTCGGCGTTCGGCAACAGCGGGATCTACGGGGTGTCCAAGGCAGGGCTGGCCGGGCTGACCCGCTCTCAGGCCGAGGCGTGGTCGCGGCACGGGGTGTGCGTGAACACGCTCGTGCCCGGCTTCGTGCTCACCCCGCTGACTGCCGAGGTGGCGTCCGATCCCGAACGGGTTAAGGCGCTGGCGGCGCGCACGATGGTGGGGCGCAACGCGGTGCCGGGGGACTTCCGCGGCGTGGCGGTGTTCCTCGCCTCGGACGCCTCGGCCTATGTGACCGGTCAGCTGCTCTTCGTGGACGGCGGCTTCTCGGTGTCCTGAGCCGGCGGGTCCACGGTCGCGTAAAGCATGATCTGCAGGAAGGCGGGGACCGCGCCGGGTTCGTCGTTGTCCTCGTCGATCTCCTCGATCAGCTCGCCGAGCGTCTCGCGCATGCGGGCGAAGTGCTCCGGGGTCATCAGGCCCTTGCCGGCCGCCAGCTTGATGCTCAGGTCCGGGCCGTCCGTCGGCTTCTCGAGCGCCACCCGTCCCGCGCGCAGGTCGGCACTGAGCCCGGCGCGGGCGGCTTCGACGACCGCGACCAGGGTGTCGTTGTAGTCGTCGGCGTGCGACAGCCGCAGCAGGTCGCTCTCGACGGTCAGCCGCTTCTGCGAGGGCCGGTAGCGCTTCTCGATGATGCCCGAGACCACGCGGGTCTCCGCGACGTGGATCAGGCCGCTGTCCTCGAGCTGCTTGATGTGGCGGTAGAGCTTCGTCTGGCCTTCGTCCAGTTCCTCGGCGATCTCCTTGACGGTCATCGGCGGATAGTCCGGCCCGGCGGGGAAGGCGCCGAGGATCGCCAGGCGCAGCGGGTCGGTCAGGATGCGCAGGGTCTCCAGGTCGGCGACCCGCCGTTCGTCGGCGATCTCGGGAACGGTGGAGCCCCGAGCGGTGCCGTCTCGCGGATCGTCTGCCACCGCGGTTCTCCTCTCAGCGAATGCTCTGTGTCTTGCGTAATGTTCTCGCAGCTGTCATCGTTCACCATAACGTGAATGACGATGGTGGCGTGAATGCTTACGCCGCCGTGGATGGCGGAGGGGTCATGGCTGATCTGACGGGGGAAGAGGTCACGGAGGCGCTGG
>NZ_DASZGI010000335.1:0-27417 GCF_035938995.1 Actinocrinis sp. | reverse complement strand
CCGGGCGGGCGTGGGCCGACCGAGACGATCGCGCCGAGCGCGGCCGAACCTACACGCCTGGACACACCGCAGCAGACAGCTGCCATGTCGGAAGCGCTCGGCACCCGGATGGAGTCAGTCGCCCCCGCACAGTCCGAAGCGGAAGGACGTCCGGCGAGCGCCCCCACGGACCCTTTCACTGCGGCGGAGGTCACGGGCACCCGACCGGAGCCTGCCACGGCGACCGAGCGCACGGCCACACCGCTGGAAACGGCCACGGCGCCGGACACGGCCACCGCGCAGCCGGAATCCGCGCGCGCACGACTGGAGTCGGCCCCGCCACCTCGGCCCACGCCCCCGGACCGGACGCCAACAGCCGACACCGCCAGACCGCCACGGCCGGAACCGGGGGACAACACGGGCACCGCGCCACCCGAGACCAGGACAACGGCGCGGCCCCCACGCCCCGAGACCGCTGCCGCGGCGCCCGAACGCCAACCGAGCGCCACCGCAGCGCCCCCGGAACACGTCTCGGCGGATCACACCACCGCGACGCGCGAGACCGGCTCCGTCCCCGGTGACCGCGCCGTCGAAGGCGGAAGGCCGCCGGAGAATGCGCCGATGCCGGACGGGGCGGCGCGCGGCGAGATCCCGGCAGTCGTGGTCACCTCTCCCACGGGTCATCCGGAGCTGCTCTTGTCGGCCGGCGGTCATGAGCCGCCGCCGGTGGTCCGGATCCGGCTTCCGCGCGACACGGTCGCCCATGAGCAGGCGGTGGCCGCGATCCCGCGTGCTGTGGGGTGGAAGACACTGGTGGCGCACACCCGCGACGGTGTCGTGCTGGACGGTGAACAGCGTCTGTCGGGGGAGGACCTGGCCAAGCGGCTCGGCGTCCCCAAGGGCGGCTTCGACGGCGCGGCCGAGCGCGACTTCCGCGGCGTGGTCATGGTGGCGTGCGATGCGGGCCTGGACCTGGGGAGCGGGCCCGCCGCCGCCCTGCACAAGGAGTCGGGTGGCACGGTGCCGGTGCTGGCGCCGACCCGGGAGGCGCTGATCGGCCCGGACGGGGATGTGGTGTCCGGGGTGTGGCGGGTCGACGACACCCTCGACATGGTCCCGGACCCGGTGGGGGACTGGGTCCTGTTCCACAAGGGCGAGGGCACCCCATTGGGGACGGCCTCCTTGTCGGAAGCGCTGCGCGCGATGGGTGAGCAGGCGGTGGCGGGAGGACTGCCTCCCGAGCACCCGGTGGCCTTCACCGCCGACATGAGCGAACACCAGGCCGCCGCGCTGAGAAGACTCGGCTACACCGCCGACGTCGGTGAGCTCGGCACCCGGCGCCCGCAAGAGTCCTTCTACGGGGCTCTCTTGCAGGGCGCGGGGGAGACCATACGCCGGTCCGGCGACGCCGTGCCGACCGTGGACGAGCTTCGGACCAGGGTCGCGGACGCCCTCGCCGCAGACTTCTCCCAGCCGCAGCCCCGCTACGCCCACCTGATCGCTCGCGGCTGGTCGCGTGACGAGGTCGTGGCCGCGGTGCGCGATCCGAAACGGTGGGAGTACCAGCACGACCTGCTGGTGCCGCACGTCGCCGCCGACCTGCTCGGGCTCCACTTGGGCGTGATGGGCACGCTGGGCCTCAACGAGATGATGGGGGACGCGTACGGACTGCGCCAGCGCACTGCGGACGGCGCCCCGCACATCCTGGTACGCGTGGGCGACCAGTATCTGGCCGCCCGCCCGGACCTGCCCTCACCCGAGCGATCGGTCCTCAGCCGCGTGGGGTCGACGTCAAGCAGGCCGACGTCAAGCAGGCGAGTGTCAAGTAGACCGCTCTCCGAGATGATCTCCCCCTCGACCGAGTCGTGGATCGGTCGGTTGACCGACGAGGAGTCGGCTCGCGTCGACCAAGCCGTCGAACTGGCGCGTCCGACCGCCGAGCAGCTCAGGAACTTCGAACAGCGAGGAATGCAGAAGTTCAACGCGGCCATCGAGCCCCTTTCGCGGGCGCGGGCCGAGGATCCCGGCACGGTGTTGGGCGACCTCACGACGCGCACCGAGGCCGCGCTCGAGAACTGGAACACGCCGGCGAGCCTGGAGCACTTGGACCGGCTCAGCGCTCTGGAACGAGTGGCGTTCGCCCAGGATGGGATCGCAGGCCTGGATGCCCCGCACGATCTGGCCGGTGTCAGCGTGCGGAACACCGGATTCGAGCGAGCCCTCGGCGCCCTCGACGACACGACGATGCCGTCTCTCGCGAATCCGATCCGAGAGGCGCTAGAGGGGATCCGCGGCCAAGCCGAGACCATCCGACGTAGCTCCTGGGCGGCGGATGGTCGCGAGGCCGCGGGGCAGTGGGATGCCACGGCCGCGATCGGCGACGCCGTGCGCCGACCGGAGATCGTAGAGCGGCTGAATCGACTGGCGAGCGCGCAGATATGGCATGACCGGGTGGCGACGGAGCTCCCCGCCCGTCGTGAGGCGTTGACGCAGGCGATCCGGGTGCGTGATGAGCTGCGGGAGTCGGCCACGACGCGGATCCAGGATGAAGTCCGCGCGGTCAGCACGTGGCAGGTCCGCCAGTCCAACGCCCTGGCCGACCTCGCCGCCAGGGAGGAGCCGCGGGACTTGCCGGCCGGCTTCGGCCGGAAGGATCCCGGCACCGGGCATCTGCAGTTCCCGATGGGCCGCTACGGTCGCTTCACCCAGATCGGCGACACCGCCGTCGCGGATCACGCGGCCGTCGCCGACCGGTTCGTCAGGGCCGTCGCCGGCGGACTGTCACCCGCCGAGCAGAGCGGCCTGCGCGAAGCGATCGGTGGATTCCTCGTCCGTGAGGGAGACACCACCTTCATGCAGGGGCTCATGGAGGAAGGGCTGACGTTCTTCGTCGGGCCGAACGGCGGTCGGCCCGCCGTCCATCTGCGACTCGCATTCGACACGATGGAGTCGGCGCACCAGTCCGCGGAGGCCCGGGCGATGCGGACCACGCCCGGCCCGGGGCTCCACTCGTGGGTGCCCGAGGCGGAATACGAGTCGTCCGCCACCGGGACCAGGACGGTGGGCAGCACTCGGTCGCTCGACCTCACCGGCACTGCGTCCGTCGCCTTCGGCGGGCTTCCCAAATCGGTGTTCTCGGTCCAGGCGGGAGCGGCGGCCGACGGGACGAGCCGGTCTTCGCACCGCTCCGGCGAGTCCGCGGTCTCCTCCACCAAGCGCACGCTGATCAACGTCGGCGACCTCGCCTACTTCGACCTGCCCGGGGCGACCCTAGTCGGGCACCTCAGCAGACCCGGCGAGGATCCCGTCGAGATCGGCACCGCCGAGCGGCTCGATCTGCGCGTCGCGTTCCCGAGCGCGCTCGCCGTCAAACGGCCCGAAGTCCCGGAGGGTGATCGGCCGCCCGTCCTGGGCCTCACCGACCTCAACGGGCTGGCCCGGGAATTCGACCCCCTGGGCCGGTACCACGAGGCGGCCGACCGTATGGCCGCCGCCCTTCACCACTTCTCCGCCCAGCCCGAGTCGGTGTCGGGACTGCGAGGGATCCGGGAACAGGTGACGGCGCTGTTCGGCGGTGAGGCCGCCGACCCGGGGCTCCTCGAAGGAGCGCGATCGTTGCTGAGCGAGAGCACCGTGCTCCGCC
The DNA here is from genome assembly GCF_035938995.1 of Actinocrinis sp. Lineage (GTDB taxonomy): Bacteria > Actinomycetota > Actinomycetes > Streptomycetales > Catenulisporaceae > DASZGI01. Next base: position 23,795 of record NZ_DASZGI010000335.1, on the reverse strand, counting down.
TGCTCGGCGGAATCGCCGGAGGCGGATTCACCTCGCCGAGGCTCGTGAGCTCCGACGGCGAGCACGCGGTCCACATGACCCTCACCGGCGCCCTGCGCAACGCCGTGCTGGTGGGCACTGACGTGGGCAAAGAGGGCGTGCAGCTCATGGAGGAAGCCCAGCGTTTCGTCAACGTCAGCGAAAGCCGTACCGACGGCAGCAGTGCCTCGCTGACCGTCCCCTCAGTCACCGTCCGTCACCCGCTGACCCGCCCCGGCGCGCCCGCGGGCGGATCCACCGGTCTCCCGGGCGGACACAGTCTGTCGTTGCCTGTCAACCCGACCGGAAGCATCTCCACCGACCGCGAAACCACCTCGAACGTCGGCGGCGGTCAGTGGAACGAATTGCGGTTCCACGACGGCAGCGTGCTTTACCAGGCCACGTTCCACCTGGATGTGGACGTCACCGCCACTGACAAACTGCAGCTGGCCGGACTTACCGCCGGCGGCGAGATCACCGTCCACCTCCGCGTGCCCGCTCACCAGCAAGCGCGGTTCGAGGCCATGATGGCTGACCAGGGCGCGCTGGCTCCGGCCCGGGAACCGGCCTACCCGCCGGATTTCGGGCCCGGGAGACAGCCTGTCCACGCCCCGCTGTCGCTGGCGACCGGCCATGGCATCGGCCCGAGCGTGATCGCCCACCTGGCCGGCGGCGAAAAAGTGCTGCCGCGGCTGGTGCGGATGGTGGAGGACGCCGGCTCGGGGGCACCGTGGTCCCGGCCGTGGAACCCCATGGAGATCGCTTCCCTCCGCAACCACCTCGCCCCCAAATTCGGCCACGACGGCCTGATGGACTGGGCCGGCGCCCTGTTCCAGGACGGTGGCGTCCACATGCGTGTGGTACGGCCCACGCTCACGGGCTCCGAGGTCATCGTGGCGACGGTCCGCGGCCGGATCGAGTCCCCGGACGGCACTCGGAACGATCCGGTGCCGGTGAGCCAGGGCCGGGTTCGCGACGTGAACGTGGCGATCATGCCCGTCGCCCTGTCGAGCGTGGGCGGTTCGGACACTATCGGCGCCAAAGGCGACGTGTCGGAGCAGCTGGCCGGTACTGTCGGACTCTCGTCCCACGGCCCGCTCCGGAACATCGGCCTGGGTATCGGGCATGACTACTCCAGCACGAGGGCCGATTCCCTCAGTGCCGCCTCGTCGGACTTCAACATCTCAGGACTGCGGCACCAGGGCACGGCCCACGCCTTCGACTATCGGGTGTCCTTCGAGCTGGAGGTCACGACCAGGCACGAGCCCACGCCGCCTGCCGAGACCGACATGGCCCGGCAGATGGCCGGGGCTTTCACCGGCCGGCCGGAGCCCGCTGACGCCGAGCCGCCGCGTCCGCCGGTCCATTACGTCATCGGGGACGGCAGGGCCCGCTTCATCGTCCCCTCCGGGCTCGCCCCCAGGACGCCCGTGGACGAGGCCCACCGCCAAGAGGTGGGGGTCGCGCGAGTCACCGACGTGCCTGCGCAGCCGGACCGCCATCCCGCCGAGCGCCTGCCACCGCAACCACTGACGCAGGTCGTCATACCACCGCGCGCCGAGCCCTACTTGAACGGCCCCCACGTGCCGCTCCGCCCAGACGACCAAGTACTGGAGGTCTTGGGCGGCGGAGCCGTCGCACGGGAGGTGGTCCGTCTCCTGGAACGGCTCAACGTGCCGCCGTCGGTCTACCGGGAGGTCCCGTGGGCGCTCGCCAGTACGGAGAACCTCGCCGCGTCCCACGTCCGCGGGGGCGCCGAGATCCGGCACACGCTGTTCGACAGCGGGCTCGCGTTCGACCGGCGCATCGACATCACGATCCAAGGTTTCCCCCACAACGAACGTCTGGGGGAGTCGGACGTCAAGTTCGGCCGACTGCAGGTCGCGGAAGCGGGCGTCACCGTGGCCGCGGAGACGGACCGGACCGGGTCGCATACGGGCACCCTCTCGGGGAACCTGGGCATCCTCGGATCCCCGTTGACCGGCGGCACCCTCGGCGGGTCCTGGGCCAGGCACGTCGACGCGACCGGCGGGTCGGCGAGAGTCGTCAACCCCAACACCGGGCGCGCCATCTTCGGCGAGGACAACTATCGCGTGGGCAGCGCCGACATGCTGTGGCGCGTCTCGGTCGTGGTGCAGAAGCACAACATGGTCTTCTCCGGGGACGCCATCTCCGCGCACACCATGGTCGACATTCCGCACGGCGTCAGCTATCTGCGCTCGTCGAGAGACCGGGTCGACATCCGAAGCGCCGAGCCGATCCCGGCCGCGCCCCACGAGACCAGGCCCAGCTTCTCCCTGCTGCGCAGCGACGCACCGCCGACGGGACCGGGGCCCGGACCGGCGCCCCTGTCGGCCCGCCCGGACGCGGGGAAAGGCCCGCGGACCATCGAGACCATGCCCGCCACGACTGCCGACCCGCGTCCCATACCGCGAGTCCCGATCATCCCGGCCGGCGCCGTGTCCGAACGGCTGCTGCCCTTCTCGCCCGTCGCGCCTGGTGAAGGCGCGCGCCCCGAGATCGCGAGGAGCCCGGTGGCCGACGCCGCGCTGCGTCTGCTCGAAGCGCAGGCGCCGGGTCAGCTCGGCCGTTATTGGGTCGTCGGGGATGCGGGCCCGAATGCTTCACGTTTCACGCCGACCTCCCGCCAGGTCTCGGTCGAGCTGGCCAGAGCCCTGGACCCGACCGCATTGGCGGCCCGGTCCGACCTCTTGTTCACCTCCGGCGTGCGGATCTCCCTCTCGAGATCGGTGGCCCTGGGCAACGAGCGGGTCGACATCATGGTCCGGGCCACCCGCGACCCGAGGAACCGCGGCTACGCACTCCTCGAGAGCGTCGACGACATCTACGTGGGGCGGTTCACCTACGGGCTGAACACCGACCGCGCCTTGTCCGGGGACGCACGCGGGGACACGCTTTCCGCCCTCGGGAGCGCGACCGTCGCCCTGCCGGGGACGCCCCACTTCGCCGGCGGCTCCGCCGGGGCGCGTTTGGACGGGGCGTCCACCGTCGCCCGCGGCAACACGACCGCGACGAGCGACGAGATCCGCAGAGAGTTGACCATCCACGGACCGGCCGACCGCTACGTGGGCGAAGTCGACCTCAACGTCTCGCTGGTGAAGACATTCCTTCCGTCGCGGCCGGCGGATTCCGCGACGTTGGGCGCCGCACGACCAGCCGTGAAGATGATCCAGCACCTCGCCCGCGACGAGCCGCGCAGCGCCACCGTGACCATGCGCGAGCAAGTGCTCGTCCCCGTCGATCTGCTCAACCACGACACCCTGCCCCCGATCCGGCGGGACGAAGTCGCCGTGGCCGAGGTCCGGGCGGGATCGACGGCCCTGGGCCTGCGCCAGCGGCAGTTCGTGATCGCCGACGGCCTGCGGGATCACCACGCGGCGCTCGCCGGTATCGACCACGCCAAGCTGCGGCTGGTGCTCGACGAGGCGGTGGCACGCTTCTCCGGCGAGGTCCAGCCCCTCGGCGGCGCCCACAACGCCGCGGTCGGCCAACTCGTCGAGCCGGGCACACGGACCTTGGACGCCATCCACGATCTGATGTCCTACCCGATGTTCGCGCGGCAGTTCGCGCACATGCTCACCGAACCCGGTTTCACGTTCCGCGGGCTCGTCGCGGAGGGCGGCCCGCTCGCGGACACCTCGGGGACCCTCACGGTGAAGATCGAGCTGGCCAATCCCCACGTCCGCGGGTACGCGAACGCCAGCCTGTTGGCGGCGGACTACGGATACCACGAGCGTGGCCACAACCAGACCGGCACCTACGGCCTCACGGTGAGCGGCAACGGCACCACCCGGGAGAGATCGGGCGACCTGGCAGCGAGTCTGCCCCCGAACTCCCTCCGCCAGCAGGCGCTCAGCGAGCCGGTCAACCTGGCCACCGGCCGCTCGCTCGGCGACAGCGGGTCCGCGGCTTTGAGAACGATGACGGTCGACGCGAGGGAGCGCAAGACGCAGATGCTCCGGGTCGACGCGGATGCGATCGTCAATGTGACCCTCGAAGCGCGCAACACGAGGGGGGACCTGATCGATCTGCCCGGCGGCGCGACCACGGTGGCGTTCCAGGCGAGCAGGGCGGTGGAGGTCCTCCTTTCGCCCGAGGCCGCTTTGGAAAAGGGCCTGGTCCACCCGCAGGGCCTTCCCCTGATGTCCGAGGGCGGGGGCCTGTTCGTCGCCGCCCGGGGTGCCCACGGTGTTCCGGACCACACGGTCGAGGAATTGCGTGTCGCCTTGGCGGGCGCGGGACACCCGAAGGCTTTCATGGTCTTCGTCCGGATCGACCATCTGGGCAGGTTCGTCGTCGGGGATCGCACTCTGACCGCGGAGGAGTTCCACCGCACGGTCCTCGCCCCTCAGCAGGCTGCGATCGGCGGGCGGACGTTGGTGCTCGTGGCTGATCGCGGCGACGCGACCGGGCCTTCCAGGGACGTTTTCGCGGGCCCCGCGGCAACTCTCGTGCGACTGGGCCACACGTCGGTTCTCGCCACGGACGGTGTGCTGAGGACTTCGCCGGATGGCGAGTTCCACGCGAACTCCGAGGGTGTCCGCGGTCAGGACACAGCCGATTGGCGGGACACAACCGATTGGCGCCTTCTGCGACCCGGCCGCGGTCCAGAAGAGGGAGAGCTGTCCCGTCAGTACCTCACGAGCACGCTGTCCGGCTCGCTGCGCACGATTGCGGGGGAGACGGATCCGGGCGGCCTGCCCGTCCTTCGTCCTGTCGACAGGCCCAGACCGCAGTCCACCGTGCAGCTCCCGACCGGATGGGAACCCACGGGGGACAGGACGCCATCGGAGTCGCCGTCGCCGACTGGATCCAGGCCGCAATCGCCGTCGCCGGTGCGGACGCCGACCTCAACCAGACCCCCCTCTGTCGCCGGGCAGCCAGTCAGGCCTGGGCGCCCGGTCTTGGTGACACGATCCCGAGAAGGGTCCGTGTCGGGCGCGGCAGATAAACCCAAATCAGTCCGCTGGTCGACGCAGCAGCCGATGACCCCGGGGGACATAGCCGCCGCGATATACGGTATTAAGCCATTGTTTCCCGAATTGGGACCCACCGCGCACGACTTCGCCGTCGAGCCATCCCGGCCGGCGACGCCCGAGCTGCGGCCACCGGGCCAGGGCCCGGGGCTCCGACTCGAGGCTGGGCCGCCGTCTCCGACCGAGGGTGTGGGTGGGGTTCCGGGGGTCCGGCCTGAGTCTAGGTCGCCGTCTCCGACCGAGGATGTGGGTAGGGTTCCGGCGTCCCCGCAGGAGGCCGGGCAGCCGGCGCCGTCCGGAACCAGATCCCCGTCCGTCGCCGGGCCGCCGCCCACCAGGCCCAGGCGTCCGTCCTTGCGGTCCCAGGAAGGGGCCGTGTCGGGCGCGGCGCCGGCAAGAATCAGATCAGTCCGCTTTTCTGAGCTGGAGATGACCAGGGAGGCCTCCGCCTCGGCGGCCGACACGGCTGGCGCGACACAAGGTGCTCGGCCATCCGGTCCGCGCTTTTACTTTCCCGAGGACACCCCGCCGGGGTCCGGCCGGGGGTCGCCGGACGAGTCTATGTCGTCGTCACTGACCTCGGAGCACTTGGGCGGGGCCCCGGGGGTCCGGCCCGAGGTCGAGCAGCAGGCGCCGCCCGAGCGCTTGCGGGTGGATACAGGGGTGCGGCCTGAGTCTGCGCCGTCGTCGGCGACCGAGCGGTTGCGCGCGGTCCTGGAGTCCCCGCATGAGGCTGAGCCGTCGTCATCGATCGAGCCCTTGCGGGTGGATACGGGGGTGCGGTCTGAGTCTGCGCCGTCGTCATCTACCGAGCCCTTGCACACGGTCCTGGAGTCCCCGCACGAGACTGAGCCGCCAGCGCTGACGGCCCGGGGAGACGAGCCCAGCCCGACGAGGCCGGCCGAAGCACCGACCGGCCCGTCCGACGCGAAGGGCAAGGGTAAAGCCCCTGCGCCGGCCGCCGAGGGCGAGCAGGTAGCCGCCCGGGAAGGGTTTGTTGCCCGGGAAGAGGCTGCCAGTCGGGAGGAGCTTGCTGCTCGGGAAGAGTTTGTCACCTCGCAGCGGGCCGCAATCGCCGCCCGGGATGCCTTGGACGAGGCCCGACGCACGTTGGAGGCGGGACGGTCGGGACCATCGGACGCGCCCGACCCTCGCACAGCGGTCCAACAAGCGGAATCAGACTTGGCCGACGCCCGGGCTAGGCACGAGCGAGCAGAGGTTGAGATGCTGCGGCTCGGCCTGCCGACTGATATCGGCGATGCCCCGCGTCCCGGTGGGATCGGCATGCGAGAACCTTCGCCGGCTCGGCCGAGCGACGTCCCGCCAGGACATGCCTCGACAACGCCCAGACCGCCAGTGGAACCGGGACGTGTCGCCGTGCTGACGCGGCACTTTGAGCGCTTGGACCGAGCCGGGCGGGGTCTGGCGTCCTCCTCTGCCGCGCCGCCGCCGCTTGAGCGCAGGCCCGCGGGCGGTGTGGTGCTTGAGCGCAGGCCCGCGGGCGGTGTGGGTGAACCGCCGCCCGGCCACGTGCGGGTCTCTGAGGGTGTTGACGTGAGGACGTTCGACCGCTTTGTGGAGCAGTCGGACTCGGCGTGGGCGGTGCGCGATCGCGGTGACGAGCTCGCGTGGGCTCAGCAGGTCGCGGTGCCGGACGGGTGGCGGGCGGTCGGTGTCCACCTGGATCCGGTCTCGGGCGGAGTCTTGGTCGACGGGCGAGTCTTGTCGCATGATCAGAGTGTTGAGTTGCTGCGGCCTTTGGCGCAGCGACTGTACAGAGAAGGACGGTCGCTGGCGTTGGTGGCCTGTGGCGGCGATTGGCTGGCGCGGGACTTGTCAGTGCTGGTGCCCGGACTGCGGGTGGCGTCGTTCAATGACTTTGCGGTGCAGCTGCGGGACGGGCGGGTAGTTGCCGGCGACTCGACGGGGCGGGTCCGTTTGCCGGACGTGGTTCCCTGGTGGCAGGCCGATCCCAGGCGTGAGCACGTGCCGGGGGTGCGGGTGTGGCACATAGGACACCTCCAGCCCGAGATGTCGGGCCGGGTACTGCGTGATGCGCTGGCGTCGCGGCCGACCGACCCGGCGGCTGAGGAGGTGAGCGCCGAGGAGGCGGCGAAGGCCTATGTGTGGACGGATGCCAGCGGGGGCTCGGACCGGTTGGTGCCGTCGCAATACTCGTGGCGGCCGGCTAGCCGCCGCCAACATCGCCCGGATGATCTGGGCGGCTCCAAGGACGGCGGCGGACCCGACGACCCCAAGGGGCCCGGAGCACCCGGGGGTGCGGGTGCGCGAGATGAGTCCGGGGGCTTGAGCAGGCGGCCGACGTCGGTGGTGGACCCGATTACCACCGGGCACCCCGGCGGGCCGGACGCGTCGCCCAGGCAGCAGGCGACCACACCGGATTCCGGGGCGGCCGGGGCGGACCCCTCTCAGCGCGGGCTGACGAAGCTGAGCGGGGTCGAGAGCGAGTCCGAATTCACGGGACTGCCGGGGTTCGAAACCAAGCTGACCGACACCACAGCGGTCACACCCGAGCGTGCGGTGGCCCAGACGGGGGCCGGTGCACACGGCACCGATGCAAGGCCGACGGCTGAGCCGGCCACGGCGATGACTGGTGCGCAGCGCATCGAGGAGCCGCGCGGGCTGGCGTTGGAGCCGACCGCCACTGATTCCCGCACAACCACCGACCCGCTTGCCGAGCAGCTGTCGTCGGGCAAGGCCGGATCGCCGGTGTCTGCCGAGTTGCCGGTACGTACTGAGACCACTGACATCCCCGCTGCCGATCCGGCCGTCGGCGCCTCTTGGGATGCGGTCTGGGGTCCTGACCGTGGGCGCGAGGATCTGCCGTCGTCTTGGGGAGGCGCCGAACCGGTGGTACGCGTCGGCTCCGACGGCCGGGTCTCTTTTGCGACCACCGGCCTGGAGCGCAACTGGGACGAACTCCCGCTGGAAAGCGGCTGGCGCGCCGCGGTCGTTGCTCAGGCGCGGGAGGAGTTGCTGCGGCTGGGCCACCGACCCGAGGTGGTGCTGGAGCCGGTAACCGATCTGGCGCGGTTGGGGGAAGCGGCCGGGCGGGCGCCGGTGCAGCAGGCCACGCATGTCATCGCGGCGTGGCTGCATCACGCCGCCGTGACCTCGGACGATTCCCGAGTCAACATGGTGCGCGACGGCGACGCGCTGACCCCGGCCGGCAAAGACCTGGCGCGTCGACTGGCCGCGGATCTGGCCCGGCATCTGCCTGCACCCGAACCCGGCCTGCTCGGCGGCAGCTCCCGGCGCGACGAACGAGACCGACCGGAGCCGGTCGCGGGCTCGTCAGCTCACGAGCCGGCGGAACCCGACACCACGGTTGCCGAGGTGTCGGCAACCGTCCAAACTCCGTCCACTCTTTCCGAAGCCCGAACTCAACGCGGGAGCATCGACGATCCCGGGATGCCGTCCAGCCATTCCGGACATGAAAGCGGAGCAGAAGCGGTCACGGCTGGGTCCGACCCGACGCGACAGCCCCCGGCGCCTCGCGTGGAACTGCCGATCGACCGGCGCGAATCAGCACCTCCCAGCCCTGGCGACCTGTCCGTCCACCTGGCCGGCCGGAACCTGCGGCGCGTGGCGATCGACGAGGGCGGCGACTCCTTCCTCAACGCGGTGCGTGAGACCCGCCCTGAGATCTTCGAGGGCAGAGGTCCGGACTTCATGCGGGCGGAGCTGGCACAGGCGCTGCGTTTTGATCTCGGGCTCCCCGAAGAGTTCCGCCGCCTCTGGCCGATCCTTGACGCCCGTGCGATCGACGCCGTGTCGGAGGACATACACCGGGACGACCCGACCGCGGCCTGGAACTCCATCCGCCAGGAGGTGGCCGCGAACTGGAGCGACGATGCGCGCGCGGAGCTGGCCGACCGACTCGCCCAGCCGCGGATGGGCGATGTGGCGGCCGAGCAGGTCGCCCCGTTTGCCGCGGCGTTCGTCTGGCGCCTGCGGATCAGCCGGTTGGACGACCGCGGCGGCGTCTCCCACTTCGGACCCGCGGACGGGACCCGGACCGTCCTGATCCGGGAGGCGCGGGAGGATGGAGCGGAGCACTGGAGTGGAACCGCACTCGAGCACCGCACCGCGGAGACGCCAAGCCCGGCACTCCTCGAAGTCCCGGTACTCTTCGAACTCCAGGTACCACGGACCCACCCCGCTCTCGAACCGCTGTCCATGGACCTGCTGCGCGTCAGTGAAAGCCGGCGCGCATCGCCGGCCACCCCCGGCGACAGTTCCCAGCGCGGCGAACCAGGGCGACCGGAACTGCTCGCGGAGGGGTCAGCTCACGAGCTGGCGCCGTTCGGCGTGCCGCGACCCGAGCTGTCCGTCGAAACTCCGTCCACTCCCTCCGAAGCCCCAACTCCACGCGGGAGCGGCGACGACCCCGGGATGCTGTTCAGCCATTCCGGACATGAAAGCGGAGCCGAACCGGTCGCAGCCGGGCATGAACCGACCCGACAGCCCCCGGCGCTTCGCGAGCAGCCGCCGATCGGCCGGCTTGGATCAGCACCTCCCATCCGTGGCGGCCTGCCCGCCCGCCTGGCCGACTGGAACCTGCGGCGCGTGATGATCCCCGGGAACGGCGACTGCTTCTTCAACGCGGTGCGTGAGACCCATCCCGAGATCTTCGAGAGCCGGTACGCGCACCTCATGCGGGAGGAGCTGGCACAGAGTACGCACGCGGACCTCATGCGGGCGGAGCTGGCACAGGCGCTGCGTCTAGAACTCGGGTTCCCCGAAGAGTTCCGCGAACTCTGGCCGCGCCTGGACGTCCCGGCGATCGACGCCGTGTCGGAGGACTTGCATCGGGAGTTCCCGACCTTGGCCCGGGACGACATCCGCGAGGATGTGGCCGCGAACTGGAGCGACAGGGCGCGCTTGGAGCTGGCCGATCGTATCGCGGAGCCGGGGGTGTGGTACGAGGCGGCCGGGGACGTCGCGCCGCTTGCCGCGGCGTTCGTCTGGCGCCTGCGGATCAGCCGGTTGGACGACCACGGCGGCGTCTACGAGCTCGGACCCGCGGACGGGACCCCGACGGTCCTGATCCGGGAGGCGCGGGTCGACGGCGCGGAGCACTGGAGTGGAACCGCGCTCGAGCACCACACGGCCGAGGCGCCGCGCCCGGCATACCTCGAAGTCTCGGCACCCGTCGAAGGCCCGCTACCGCGGACCCACTCCACTCTCGAACCGCTGTCCACGGACCTGCAGCGCTTCACCAGAAGCCGGGGCTCGGTGCCGGCCACCCCGGGCAGCGAGCGTGGCGCCGGTAGCAGGCGCTCCGCCGCGGGGCGTGACCGGTCGGCATCGAAAACCAGCGGTGGGCTGAAACCGAGCCCGATCTCGCCTGCCAGCAGGCGCTCCGCCGCCGCGGGGAGCGACCGGTCGAGATCGCAAACCGGCAGTGGGCCGCGTCCGAGCCCGATCTCGCCTTCTTCCGGAAGCGGCAGGATCCCGGGTCCTGCGGACGTAAGCGACGAAGTGGTGGCCAGGGCCACATCGCTGGTTCGCGGCCGGCTGAGCGGAATCCGGGATGACGCGCTGACCGCGGCAGCCGGCCGCGACGTGTTCGCGGCACGGCGACCGCTGCCCGTGCCCCGTTTCCTGGCCACCGGTGAGGGCGCACGCCGGGTGGTCTACAACTTCGACGACGTGTCCGCGAGCCGACGAGCCGACCTGTTCGCCAAGCTCGACATGCGCAGGCCGGGCGCACCGACCTGGGCGGAACTCCAGCCGCGGCAGCTGCGTTCGTCGCCGCGCGTGTCAACGAACACGAACTACTCGGTGACCCTCAGACGCGGGCTGGTCGCGCGGGAATACAGCATCCCGCACCTGCTGCACCACATCTGGCTGGGGAGTCCGCTGAGCGAGGACCACGGCACGAGAACCAACTTCCGGGCCGGCGTGGAGCACGCCAGGCGCCACAATCCCGGCTTTGACACCCTGCTGTGGACCGATGTGCCCCGCACCGAGATTCGGCAGGCGCGCGTCGCGCTCGTGCACGGCTCGGTGGCGCAGGGCAGGCAGGCCGATGTCGCGGACATGCTGCGGTGGGCACAAGGCGCAGACGTCCGGCTCGTCAATATGCACGAGTTCTTGTCAGTCGAGGACTCGCCGCTCACCCCGTGGCTCCAAGGGGAGTTGGCGAGGAGGCTGGGAACAGGGTTCGCGGCGGCCAGCGACGCCCTTCGCGTGATGATCCTGCACCGGTTCGGCGGCGTGTACGTGGACGGCGACAACACGGTGTGGAACCTGGAGCGGACCGTCCACGACGTGGTTCGCGGCCCGGACGGCTTCGCCATGCTGGAGGATCAGCACGGCAATCTGAGCAATGATGCGATCATGTCGGCGGCGGGGACCAGAGCGACCGCGGTCTATCTCGAGGCTCTGGAGAGCAGGTTCAGCAAGCCCATCTGGCAGTTGTACGCGGAGTCTGCCGTCGCGCAGTACCGGATCGGCGGCGCCGTGGAACTCGACGACGCAACGCGGTCTCAGTGGAGCGCCATGGTCAACGTCGATCAGGAGATCGTCCTGCGCACCGGCCAGGCGCATTACGATGTGGCTCCGCAGCTCGGCTACACGTACCGGGAGGACCGCAGCGGGATCAGAATGACGCCCGCGGCACAGCTGGCCCGGATCCCGAACACAGTCATATCAGATGCCGGACACGCCATGAGCTGGACGCACGCGCCGACTGCACTGCACGCCGACGAGCACGTCGTGGCCGACCGGATCGAGTCGGCGGTGGTCAATCTTCATCGCGATCTCGCCACCAGATCCGGGCACGTCTACCTGCCGACCGTCGCGCGAATTATCAGCACCCTGCAGCCGCCGCAGGCCAGGGCGGCCCTTTTCGCGGCCGCCTTGGACATCTTCAGGGAATCCCTACAGCCGACTGACAGGATCGAGGCGTTCGTGGGCGGCCGGCAGTACAACGCCGACGGCATCATGAGTCTGATACCAGGTGCGGAGGACATCGTCCGCCAACGCTTTCCTCAGGTGCCCTACCTGCGGTGGAACCACCTGCTGGGAAGGTTCTGGCCGGCAGAGGACTGACGGACGTCGCGGCAAGGTGTTCGGCCCGGCGCCCGGTCGGCATCGACCGGCCCGACCGTTTCGACGGGTACCATTCATGACCGTGCTGTTCTTGCCGGAGCCGCGGGCCGGCGCGCTCGCGATCCCGAATGTGTTCGGCCTCGTGGTTGACCGCGGAGCGAGGGGATGACGGCGCGGCGGGCGGTCGCGGTCGTCGGCGAGGCGCTGGTCGACATCGTCCATCGGGTCGACGGGAGCGTCGACGAGGCACCCGGGGGGAGTCCGGCGAACGTGGCGTTGACGCTGGGGCGGCTGGGGCAGCGTCCGCAGCTGGTGACGTGTCTCGGCGATGACCGACACGGGCAGCGCATCCGCACGTGGCTTGCCGAGTCAGGGGTCGATGTCACGAGCGTGCCGCTGGCCCGGACGTCCACCGGGACCGCGGTGTTGGACGAGTCGGGGGCTGCTCGGTACTCCTTCGACCTCGAGTGGTCGGTGGACGCCGAATCGGCCGAGCCCGCGGACGTGCTGCACACCGGCTCGATCGCGACAGTGCTGGAGCCGGGGGCATCGCGGATCGAACGGCTTCTGGGGGAGCGCCGGCCCACCACGACCATCACCCTCGACCTCAACATCCGGCCCTCGCTCATCGCGGACGCCGCTGGAACCCGTGACCGCATCGCGCGGCTGGTGCGACTCGCCGATGTGGTGAAGGCCAGCGACGAGGACGTGGCGTGGCTGCACCCGGGCCGTTCAACGGACGACGTGGCCGATGCATGGCTCGCAGAAGGCGCCACGTTGGCATTGATCACCGGCGGGGCGGAGGGGATGACCGGTTATACGACGGCCGGCCGGGTCCATCGCGCGGCGGCGCGGACCACAGTCGTGGACACGGTCGGCGCCGGGGACACGGTCACCGGGGCCTTCATCGACGCGCTGATCCGCCTCGGCCTTGTGGGCTCCGGCCGGCGAGCGGCGCTCGCCGGCATGCCGCTGGAGTTGCTCGGCCGGATCCTGGAGCGCTGCGTCGCCGCCGCCGCGATCACCGTTTCGCGGCCCGGCGCCGATCCGCCGCGACTTGCCGAACTGCCTGCTTTCGAGCTCGGCGTCGGCACGGTATCCGATCCCTCCGGCCGGTAGACGCAGGAGTTTGGAGGCAAAGACAGACCCCTGTCGGGCATACACCGTGACACTGCGGTGGATTCTGCGTGCGGCGTCGAATCGCGGCTCGGATCCGGACGAGGTGAACGGCTCTTCGCGCCCTCGATCCAAGTGAACGATCAGACACGGACCAGGTGCACGCCCGTCGCACCAAACGACACCGCGCTTTCCTCGTCGAGCCCGGAGTCGGTGATGAAGAGGTCGACGTCGCCCAGCCCGCCGAACCGGGCGACGCAATCGTTGCCGACCTTGGTGTGGTCTGCGAGCAGCACCGTACGCCGCGCCGCGGCGATCATCGCCCGCTTCACCGCCGCCTCGGCGACGTCCGGTGTGGTCAGACCGCGGCGCTCGGAGACGCCGTTGCAGCCGATGAACGCCACGTCCACACACAGGTGAGACAGCGCGGCCAGCGCCCAGTCGTCCACCGCAGCCAGTTTTCGCCCCCCGATCCGGCCTCCGACCAGCATGACGGTGAGGTTCGAGCGGACGGCCAACTGGGCCGCGAACGGCAGGAAGCCGACTATCACGGTCAGCTTCCGATCGGCGGGAACCATCTCCACCAGCCGCCCGGTCGTGGTGCCGGCATCGATGATCACCGAGCCCCGGTCCGGCAACTCGGCTAAAGCCGCCTTCGCGATCCGCTCCTTCTCGTCGGCCATCACGGCATCACCGGCCGCTGCTTCGGGCTCGAATCCCAGCCGCTCGACGGAGAGGGCTCCGCCGCGTACGCGGCGCACCACACCGGCCCGTGCCAACACTGTCAGATCCCTGCGGATCGTGTCGCTGGTCACGATCAGTTCGTCGGCGAGAGCGACGACGTCGACTCTGCCCTCGGCACGGGCCTTCGCCAAGATCGCCTGTTGCCGTTCTTCCGCGTACATATCCTCCCTCATGTCGCCTGAACTGTGTGTCAGACCCGTGGCACCAGATCGGCATCTAGATGACTCCGCAGCCGCTTCGGCGTTGTCCCGGCCGCCGCCACCGTGCCCGTGGTGCTCGCGTGCTGTCAGGAGGAGAGCAGGTTGCGCAGCGCGGCCCGAGTTCCCTTGGCGTGGATGTCGCCGAGAACTTGTGCGTAGTCCTCGACGAATGCGTTGTAGTGGCTGATGTCCCCGAAAACGGCCTTGTTCTCGATGAACGCGGTCGGATTCGACGGGTACGTATTCGCAGCGGCCATCAGCTCTTCCCGGCGCGGGTCGACGACGTTGATCGGCTGTCCGTCTTCGTCGGTGCCTTCGACGTACCGGGCCCAGGAAGCGACCGTGGCGGCGCACATCGGCGAGCGGGCACCGCCTGCCAGCCGCGCCCTCGCGACCGGCATGAGGAATTTGGGAATGCGGTCGGATGTCTCGGCGCAGATGCGGGCCAGCTCGTCCTGGATGGCGGGGTTGGAGAACCGCTCGACGACGGTGCGCCCGTACATGCCCAGGTCGACGCCGGGGATCGGCTGAAGGGTGGGGACGGCCTCTTCGTCGATATAGCGCAGGACCAGGGTGCGGATGTCGGGATCGGCGAGCGCTTCGTGCACATAGGTGTGCCCGAGCAGATGCCCGAAGTAGCACAGTGCTTGGTGGGTGCCGTTGGCCAGAGCCAGCTTCATCCGCTCGTAGGGCTCCACGTCGTGCACCACTTGCACGCCGACGTCCTCGAAGGCGGGGCGTCCTGCGGCGAAGTCGTCCTGCAGGACCCACTGATGGAAGGGTTCGCAGGTGACGGGGCTGTTGTCGACGTAGGCATGCTCCTGCCAGATGTGTACGACGTCCTGCGTCGTGGTGCGCGGCGTGACCCGGTCGACCATCGAGTTCGGGAACGTGCAGTTGCGCTGTATCCAGTCGGCCACCGCGGAATCGCGTGCGTACGCGAACCCGAGGAAGGCGGTACGTGCCACGGCGCCGTTGCCTTGAATGTTGTCGCACGACATGACGGTGAAGCCGCTCAGCCCCCGTTTCATGCGCAGTGCCGCGGCCTGGAATACGAGCCCGAAGACCGATCGGCTCGGAGTGGCGGAACGCAGGTCTTCCCGCAACGCGGGGGTGTCACCGAGGAACTTCCCGTCGACGTCGCTGACGTTGTAGCCGCCTTCGGTGATCGTCAGACCGACGATGCGGGTGTCCGGGTGCGCGATCCGCTCCACGACGCGCGAGGGGTCATCAGGGGCGTACAGGAAGTCGTCGAGGGATCCTATGACGGTGCTGTCTTTCGTGCCGTCGGCCTGTTTGACGGTCAGGGTGTACAGGTAGTCCTGCTTGCGGAGGATGTCGCGGGTCGTGTCCTCACCGGCCATCACGCCCGCTCCGCAGACGGCCCAGTCCGCGGCCTGCCCGGCGCGCATGAGGCGGTCGAGGTACATCGCCTGATGCGAGCGGTGGAAGTGTCCGACGCCGAAATGCACGATGCCGGTGGCGCGGGCCGTGCGATCGTAGGTCGGCGCGTTCACATCCGGGGTGAGTGAGCCGAGGTTCACGCCGTTGAGGTCGAGCATGTGTCCCTCCAAACCTGGTGGTTGTGGCGCGGGCATGCGGACGGCGTCGATCGGGCCCGGGCAGCAGGCGATCGCCACACCTCGCCTGCGGTACACGAGAACACTGCGCAGCGATCTCGTCCTGGGTGAACCCGCACCGCGGCGGTCGCAGCGCCGGCTGTGCGGTATATCGCACTGTTGACACGGTCCGTTGACGGACAGCCGGTCCGGTGCCGGTGCGGCGGCACCGGACCGCCGTAGATGCGCCGCCGTCCGCGGCGCCGCGAGAACCTGGACCGACGCCTGTGACCAGGGTTTGCCGCGCCGTCTCGGCTACCCCGGTCCCATCCCGCCCCGGTTTCGCTGGCGTGAACATAGTGCCGCGCAAGGGCTTGCGCAAGCGCTTTCGCGTTGTTAGCGTCCTCCGGGTCGCAAGCGCTTGCGCATGAGTTCGTACACGCGCAGATCCCGCGAAGCACAGGTGAAACCGGCTCGACACTTCCGCCGGCCGACCGCCTCGCCGCCGTCCGGGGCTCCGAACCACGATTCCGACTCAGGAGGCGCACAACAATGAACAGACTCGCCAGGTCAGCACTACCGAAGGCCGGAGCGGGCGCGCGCGGGCTCGCCCGGCGACCGGCCCCCCGCGTGGCCGTCGCGGGAGCGGCGGCGCTGGCGCTGACTCTGGGGGCGTGCAGCTCGGGTTCCTCGAGCACCAGTGACAACAGCAGCAGCGGGGCGACGGGAACCATCACCGTCGCCGTCGTCGACAATCCCCTGATGAAGACGATCGAGCAGCTCACGCCGGCCGGTTTCGAGGCCGCGCACCCGGGGGTCAAGGTCAAATTCGTGACCCTGGACGAGAACACGCTGCGCGATCAGGTGACCAAGGACGTCGCCGCCGGGGGCGGACAGTACGACGTCGTCATGATCGGCCCGAACGACATCCCGACCTGGTCGAAGAACGGCTGGATCAAGGATCTGACGCAGTACGCCGGTGATCCGGCCTACGACGTGGGCGACCTCATCAAGCCGATACGCGACGCGCTGTCGGCCGGCGGCAAGCTGTACGCGGTGCCGTTCTACGGCGAGTCCTCATTCCTGATGTACCGCAAGGACCTGCTGGCAGCCAAGGGTCTGACCATGCCCGCCAATCCCACCTGGCAGCAGGTCGCCGACATCGCGCAGAAGCTCAACGACCCGGCCGACGGCGTCGCGGGGATCTGCCTGCGCGGCAAAACCGGGTGGGGCGAGAACCTCGGACCGCTGGACACCGTGGTCAACACGTTCGGGGGCCAGTGGTTCAACATGCAGTGGCAGCCGCAGCTGACGGCCGCGCCCTTCGAACAGGCCGTCAGCTTCTATGTCAACCTGCTCAAAACCGCCGGCGAGCCGGGCGCGGCCGACGACAGCTTCAACGAGTGCCTGAACACCATGGAGCAGGGCAAGGCGGCCATGTGGTACGACGCGACCGTCGCGGCCTCCACCCTGGACGCGTCGCCGAGCCCGATCGCCGGCAAGCTCGGGTTCGCGCCGGCCCCGGTGGTCAAGACCACGGCATCCGGCTGGCTGTGGGCGTGGGCGCTGGCGATCGAGGGCTCGTCAAAGCATCAGGGCGCTGCCTGGCAGTTCATGGATTGGGCCACCTCGAAGGATTACATCAACTACGACGCGCAGAAGAACGGCTGGGCGTCGGTGCCCCCGGGCACTCGGGTGTCGACCTATGACAACCCCGACTACCAGAAGGCCGCAGCGGACTTCGCCTCGCTGACCCTCCAGTCGATCCAGTCGGTCAACGTCAACCACCCCGGGGTCGCCGACCAGCCCTACAGCGGCATCCAGTACGTGGCCATCCCGGAGTTCGCCGACCTGGGCACCAAGGTGTCCCAGGAGATCACGGCCGCGATCGCCGGCCAGGAGTCGGTGGCTACGGCCCTCAGTAAGAGCCAGGGGTACGCCGAGCAGGTCGCGCAGAACTACCAGTAACCGCCCGACGAACCGACGACCGTTCCCCAAGACCGTGAGCTGCCTGGCGGAGCCCGCCGATCGGGCTCCGCCACGCAGCCGCCCCGCGAAGTGAGGCAGCGTGACTCCTGCGACATCGACCTTGGCCCCGCCGACGGCCCCCTCCAAGCGCGCCGGTGCCGTCCGCATCAGGCGCGCCGGAGCCTGGGTGCGCCGGCTACCGCTGCTGCCGGCACTGATCTTCACGGTCGTCGTCACGCAGGTGCCCTTCCTGCTGACCATCTGGTACAGCCTGCAGTCGTGGAACCTGCTGAACCCCGGCAGCAAACACTTCGTCGGGCTGCGCAACTACCAGCGGATCTTCTCTGACAGCATCTTCCGCACCGCTGTCGTCAACACCGTGGTGCTGACAGCGGTGCCGGTCATGTTGTCCCTGGTGATAGGCACCGGCATCGCCTTGCTGCTGGACCGGCGCGTGTTCGGCCGCGGCGTGTTGCGCACCTTGATCGTCAGTCCCTTCCTGGTCATGCCGGCCGCCGCCGCGCTGGTGTGGAAGTTCACGATCCTCGATCCGGTGTTCGGTGTGTTGAACTACGCCCTGAGGCCGTTCGGGGTGCACAACGTCGACTGGATCAACATCCATCCGCAGGCCACGATCATCATCGTGCTGACTTGGCAGTGGACGCCGTTCATGGTCCTGATCGTGCTCGCCGGGCTGCAGTCCCAGCGGCAGGAGGTGCTGGAGGCCGCCCGGGTCGACGGCGCCGGCGATCTGCGTATCTTCCGCTCGTTCACGCTGCCCCATCTGCGCCCGTACCTGGAGTTGGGCATCCTGCTCGGCTCCATCTACATCGTGCAGGCCTTCGACGCCATCTTCATGATCACGTCCGGCGGGCCGGGACAGAAGACGACGAACCTCGCCTACTACCTCTACGAGGTCGCCTTCCGTGCTTTCGACATCGGGCGCGCCTCGGCGATGGGCGTCGTCGTGGTCATCGCGACCATCGCCATCGCCACGGGCGCCCTGCGCCTGATCTCCAGCCTGTTCACCGACGAAGGGATGACCGGACGATGAATACCGCGGCCCGCCGTGCCGGCTGGTCCACTCGCCTCGTGCTGGGCCTGCTGACCTGGATCATCGTGCTTCTGTTCTTCTTCCCCGTCCTCTGGATGGCGCTGACCGGCCTCAAACACGAACAAGACGCCGCGACCAACCCTCCTCGCTTCCTCTTCACACCGACCCTGAGCGAATACTCCGCGGTCTGGACCAACGGGCTGCGCCCCTACTTGGAGCACTCCATCACCATCACCGTGACCTCGACGCTCATCGTCCTGGTGCTCGCTCTGCCCGCGGCGTTCGCGCTGTCGATCCGCCCCGTGCGCAAGTGGCGCGACGTGCTGTTCTTCTTCATCTCCACCAAGATGCTGCCGATCGTGGGCGCGATCATCCCGCTGTACGTCATCGCACGCGACCTGCACCTGATCGACCGCCAACTGGCCCTGATCATCCTCTACACCTCGATGAACCTGCCGATCGCGGTGTGGATGCTGCGCTCGTTCCTGCTCGAGGTGCCACGGCAGATCATCGAGGCGGCACAGGTCGACGGCGCCGGGCTACTGCGCCAGCTGCGCTCGGTGGTCCTGCCGGTCATCAGCCCGGGAATGGCCGCTACGGCGCTGATCTGTTTCATCTTCGCGTGGAACGAGTTCTTCCTCGCGGTGAACCTCACTACGACCAACGCCGGCACCGTGCCGGTCTTCCTGGTCGGCTTCGTCGCACCGGAGGGCCAGTTCTGGGCGCACCTGTCGGCGGCCGCGACGGTGGCGTGCCTGCCCGTGCTGATCGCCGGGTGGGCGGCCCAGGACAAACTGGTGCGCGGCCTGTCCATGGGCGCCGTGCAGTAGCCCAAAGCCGAGACGGGCGCCCTAGGCGACGCAGCGGCGCCCGTCGCTTGAAGGGGCTTTCGCAGCGGCGGCGGTGTCGACCGCCAAGCGCCGGCCGCGCAGCCAGCGGGGTCGGCCAGTGCCCCTGTGGTGCGAGGATGGCTACCAGCGCGCCGTACACGCGGCGCCTACGGCGCGCCCGGCAGGGAGAGAGAGGGGGAATCGTCCGGTGACGACAACGACCATGGCGGAGGTCGCCCGGCTCGCAGGAGTGTCGACCACGACCGTGTCGCATGTGCTGAACAAGACACGCAAGGTCGCGCCCGAGACGGAGCAGCTTGTCTGGCGGGCGGTAGCGGATACCGGCTACCGGCACAACCTCGCCGCGCGGGCCCTGGCCACCCAGTCGACCGACACCATCGGCCTGGCCATGTCGGTGGTGACCAACCCCTACTTCGGCGAACTGGTGCGTGACGTCGACCGGCTGCTGCGCCGTGCGGGCTTCACAATGATCCTCGCCGACACCAACGACGACCCGTCAGTCGAGGCCGACGTCATCGACCACCTACTGGCGCGCCGGGTCAGCGGGCTGATCGTCAGCCCGCTGGAGGGTGACGGCGAGCTCACCGACAGCCTGCGCAGGCTGCTGGACGACGATTTCCCGCTGCTGTTTCTGGACAGGCGGTCGACACTACAGGCCGACCAGGTCTTCTCCGAATGCGTGGGCTCGATCTACCATCTGACCGCCCATCTGGCGGCCCAAGGACACCGGCGTATCGGCTATGTACAGGGGAGCCAGGCCGCGATGTCCGGGCGAGACCGACTGACCGGATACCGCAAGGCCGTCTCCGACCTGGGGCTCGACCACGACCCACAGCTGATCATCGCCGGCGAGTCGAACGAGCGGATCACCGAACAGCGCGTCGCGGAACACCTCACCGCCTCGGACGACCCCGCGACGGCGCTTGTCGTGTCCAACAACCAGATGACGCTGGGCACGCTGCGGGCCCTGCAGCGACTACGGCTCAAAGTGCCCCGCGACATCGCCATGGTCTGCTACGACGACTTCGAATGGGCCGATCTGTTCGACCCGCGGATCACCGCGACCGCCCAGGACGCCGCCACGCTTGCCTCGACCGCGGTCGACCTTCTGCTGAGCCGGATCAAGAACCCGGACCGCCCCCCGCTGGCCGTGTCGGTGCCGACCACGTTCCGTCACCGCGACTCGTGCGGCTGCGGCCGCCGCAAGTACAAGGGGGCGGCGCGGTGACCGCGGCACCGGAGGCTGAAACCGTGACCGTCGCCTCGCTCGCCGAGCGGATACGTGAGATGGCCGCAGCCTCGCCCCGCACGATCATCGGCATCGCCGGGCCGCCCGGCGCCGGTAAGAGCACCGTCGCCGAGGCGCTTGTGGACGCTCTCGGACCGGCCGCCGCGCTGGTCCCGATGGACGGCTTCCACCTGAGCAACCGCGTGCTCGAATCGCTGGGCCGCAGAGACCGCAAGGGTGCCCCCGACACCTTCGACGCGGCCGGGTACATCGCTCTGCTGAGGCGGCTGCGCACCCCCGACGCCGACATCGTCTACGCGCCGGCCTTCCGCAGAGACATCGAAGAACCGATCGGGTCCAGCATCCCGGTCCCGCCGACGACGCCGATCGTCATCACCGAGGGAAACTATCTGCTGCTCGACACTCACCCCTGGCGGCAGATCCGCGGCCTGATCGACGCCGCCTGGTACCTCCAGATCGACGACGCGGTCCGGGTGGAGCGGCTCGTCGCCCGCCATGTGGCCTTCGACAAGACCCCGCAGGCGGCCCGGGCGTGGGCCCAGGGCAGCGACCAGCGCAACGCCGACATCGTCGCCGCGACCGCCCGCCGCGCCGACCTGGTGTTGCGACTTTAACGCGACCCTGTGGGTGCCGATGATTCGTCTGTCCTGGTCAGACGACGAGCACACCTCGGCGGACTACTCAATGAATACCGCAACCCGGCATAAGTACCCTGTGATATCCGGCGGCAACGCCGCAGGTCGCAGTAGGCACGGCGTTTTCAAATAAGACAGGCCGCGGCGCGGGTCGGATTTCCCGGTTGAGTTCCGCGATCTCAGAACCGGGGAGCCGAGGACACGCGAGAACGGGTTGCCGTCAGGCGCGGCGTTCACGCATTGCGGGGACGCGCCGCCGCGCCGGTGCCCCTGCGGGCGGCCGGCGCGGCGTGTGGTGCAGGGTGTCAGGGTGCGAAAGGCGTCAGCCGGTGATCGAGAGGCCGCCGGTCGGGGTGTACATGGCCATGTGGAAGGTCGAGCCGCTCGGGGCGGCGGCGACCGGGACGACGGTGATCGCGTTGCCGCCGGCCAGGACCGTGGTGGCGATGTAGTCGCCGAACATCCGTCCCTGGGTGGTGTTGGGCAGCCAGGTCGTTTGCATCGGTCCGGCGAGCTGGGTCGGGGCGGACCAGGTGGTGCCGCCGTTGGTCGAGGAGATGTAGCCGACATCGAGCTGGCAGGTCGCGGAGGTGCACTTGGCGACCGGGTAGTAGTAGTAAGTCAGGCCTATGCGGGTGGTGCTGCCCGAGGTCGAGGCGTCCACGCCCAGGCCGGGCGTGAAGTGGTCGGCGCCGCTGGTGACCGCGTCGATCGGGACCCGGACCGGGGAGGTCCAGGTTCTCCCGGTGGTCGAGGTCGACAGGATGATGTCGTTGCTCGTGCAGCCGCTGCGGAAGCGGCAGTCGGCCCAGGACACGTACACCTTGCCGGAGGCGTCGATTTCAGCCGACGGCAGCACACTCTCCCGCAGCAGCTGCGGGATGGCCGTGCTGCCTGCGCTGCTGTGGATGATGTCCGCGTCCAGGCCGGCGACGGTGTGGTGGGTGGTGCGGGCGACCAGGACGCTGGAGGTCCAGCTGCTCCCGCCGTTGGTCGAGGTGAAGGCGCGGATCTGGTTGGAGCTGGCCGAGGAGAACGGCACGACCACGGTCCCGTTCGGCTGCACCAGCGGCTGGCCGCCGATGCCGGCGGGGTTGTCGGCCGGGTGCTTGAGCGCACCCCAGGTGGCGCCGCCGTCGGTCGAGGTGCTCATGTCCTCGCGGTCGCCGCTGGCCGCGGTGTCGAACTCGGTGTAGCAGTGCCCGTAGAACGCGCTGGCCGTGTGGTTGTCGCAGACCGTCCAGTTCTTGTCGTAGAACGTGCCGGTCGCCACGATCACCGGATTGCCCCAGGTGGTGGCGTTGGTGGAGCGACTGACGGCGACGTCCACGTTGCCGTTGGGCAGCAGGCCGAGGTAGGAGATGATCCACTCGCCGTGGTGGGCGTCGTAGGCGACCGTCGCGTCGCTGGCGGCGGTGTAGGGGCCGCCGGTGTTCCCGGTGGTGTCCGGCAGGTAGCCGTGGGTCCAGGTGGCGCCGCCGTCGGTGGACGTGGACCAGCCGATGTTGGAGGCGCCGCCGCCGGAGACGCGCCCGACCTGGAAGGTGGACACGATGGTGCTGCCGAAGCTGAAGATGTCCGGCTCGACCTCGGTGGCGTGCTGGGCCTGGCTGTCGGTGTAGGGGTCGCTGCTGACCTGGGTGAGGGCGACCCCGGCGGGCGGCGCGGCCGCCTGGGCCGGGATGGCGAGCGCGGTGGCCAGCGGGACGACGAGCACGGCGGCCGACAGGGCGGCGAGGCCATATCTCAGGGTACGATGATTCATGACGACCTTCTGGGGATCATGGTGTGGGTATTCGCGGCGGCCGTGCGGGTCGCGCCCGTCCGCCTCGGCACATCATGACTCTTATTGCCGCGCTCGGCTATCAGCCGCCGGCCACGGCGCGTATTTCCTGGCAGCAGCGCATATCAGGAGGAGTCGAAGCAAAAGTGGTGCAGAAAACCTGCGGACTCCACTTCGCGGCACGCTCACTCGACGCACTACACCTGCTACGTCTCACCTAACGAGAACGCGCGAGCCCTTGCATGAATTCTGTGCGCATCCGCGTGCCTGAGCGAAAGCCCAGCTGAGCGCCGCCTTATCGCAGAGATTTGACATACAAATTGCGCGTATGTATAACGCAGATGGAGTCTCTTCTCGCTCCTGTCCCAGGTGCCAACCACGAAATGGAGATCTCTTCCATGCACGGGAAACCCATTAGGGCACAGGCGGTTTCCGGCTTCATGCTGGCGCTGGCGGCCGTCGCGATTACACAGGCATCCCCGGCGCGCGCCGCGGCGGGACCGACCGTCACCTACGCGTCGTGTGGTGACACGAGTTACTT
>NZ_DASZGI010000334.1:0-17893 GCF_035938995.1 Actinocrinis sp. | reverse complement strand
CTTGGGGGACAAGGTGACAGTGATGGTTTGGCCCCAGGTGGGGGAGAGGTGGTCGGACTCGATGCCGTCGCCGAAAATGGTCATTTCTTCGCTGTGGACTTGGAGCTGGAGGCTTTGACCTGGGGCGATAGTGCCGGCGGTGAGTTGGGCGCCGGTGGTTGGGGAGGGCCATGCCTCGCGGACGAACCAGGCTAGGTTGGGGGATTCGGGGGTGGGGAGGGGCGGGGACTCCAGCTCCGCATCCATCTCCAGCTCCGTGTTCATCCCCGGCTCCGCATCCATCGTGGTCTCGGTTTCCTTGGGCGTGCGGGACCGCTGTCTGGCGACTGAGAGCAGCCAGCCGGTGGCGCCAGTGCCTGTGCCGACCAGGACGCCGGACGACGATTGGGGCTCGGTGCGGCCGTCGGGGAGGCGTAGTTCGTAGCGGGACGACTGGTGGCTGGGGTGGCCGAGGTAGATCTCGTTGAGCGCAGTGAGCTCCTGGCCGTCGCTCGTCGTGGCGGCGACCATGGTGCGGCGCTGGGTTTGCGCCCGGCCGTCCGCCACCAGGGCGAGTATTTGGCGGCAGCGGTCCGGGCTGTGCGTCGCGAGGACGGCGGGGCGGGCCGGGTTCGGGTTGACGCCGATCACCGGCTGGTTTGTCAGGTACTTCGCGGTGTTCGCGACCAGGCCGTCTTGGCCGACGATGACCACGATGTCGTCTGGTTCGAACAGGAAGCGGTCGAGGTCGGCCCGCTCTGCGGACGCCCTGCGCCACGCTGACGGGATCGCGGCCGAGACCGTCTGAAGCGCCCGGTTGGTCAGGTCGTGCGCCTCCTGGACAGCCTCGAGGGAGACGCCTTGCGAGCGCTGGAGGTACTGTGCCTGGCCCCAGGTCCCGGACTGGCGGATGATCTCCTCCCGCTCGGTGCGGCGATGGACCAGGACGACTCGGGGGGTGAGGTGAGGACCATCAGACATGTGGATCACCGGGTGGGCGGCGGGGTGGGCGAGGAGGTCGGGGAGGGAGTGGAGGCCGGGGGAGAGGCGAGCCGGGTCAGCGCGGCGGAGACGACGTCGGGGGTCAGGTTTACGCTGCCGATGCGCGGGAGGTTGGCCGCGAGGGTGCGGGTGGCAAGCGCGACGAGGATGCGCGGGTCGACGTCGGCGTAGACGTTGATCCGGGCCGCGTCCGCCTCGGCCTCCGCCGCGCCGAGGGCTCGTGTCTCCTCGGCTGCCGCCTCCGCCTTGAGCCGCGTGCGGTCGGCCTCCGCGACTGCGGCGATGCGCGCTGCCGCTGCTGCTTCGTCGGCGCGGCGGCGGTCGTTGGCCCCTTGGCGGGCGACGAGCTGCTCCTCGCGGATCGCCAGCTCGATCCGGCTCTGCAGCTCGTTCTCCGCGATCGCCCGCTCCCGCTCGACCGCGAGGGCGCGCCGCTCGAAGCCCGCGCGATCTGCTTCTTGTTGGATCCGTTCGCGCGCGGGGGTGCGCAGGGCGCGCTCGACCTCGGCGTCGGGGCGCACTGCGAGGACGCGCACGTCGATGATGCCGATACCCGTGTCGGACAGCAGGTCGTTGCCGGTCAGGGTCTCGGACAGGCGGCTACGCACGGCGGCGGTGGCGTCGGTGAGCGCGGCCCCGAGGTCCATGGACGCAAGCAGCGCGAGAGCGTGCTGCTGAGCGAGCTCTGTGAGTAGCGTGGCGACCTGGTCGAGCGGGGTGCCACGCCAAATGCCAGTCGTCGGGTCGAGCGCGAAGTCGAGGCGGCGGGCGGCGCGGTCGGGATCGGAGAAGCGGAAGGTGACTGAGGCCTGGACCGAGATCTCCTGGAAGTCGGAGGTCCGGCCGCGGAAGAGCAGCGGCAGCTCGCGGTCGTCCACCGGGATCTCGGAGAGCACCGCGGCGAGCGGACGGAACCAGAACGACTGGCCGGTGCCCGCGTGGGCGGTCTTGCCTCGCTTGACGTGCACGACGTGGTCGGTCGGGCCGCCCCTGAAGTGGCTGATGAACGGGCGCTTGGTGATGATGGCCACTGATTTCCCCCGAAGACTTGAGTGACGGGCGAGGCGAGCGTAGGGGGTCGAAGGGGTTATCGTCAAGTTGACGAGAACAGGGGTGGGGTGGTGGCGGTCGGGCGGGTAAGTTGGGGTCATGCGCGAGGTTCGAGAGCTCGGGGCGGACGTCCATCTAATCGACACGGCGATGTCCGGATTCGACGGCATCGTCGCGGCGTACGCGATCTTGGGAGACCGGCCGTGCCTGGTCGAGACCGGGACTGCGACGTCCGCGCCGGTCGTGCGCGAGGCCCTGGGGCGGCTGGGGGTGGGGGCGGAGGATCTGGCGACCATCGTGGTCACCCATATTCACTTGGACCACGCGGGTGGGGTCGGGGACTTGGCCGCGGCGTTCCCGAAGGCGCAGATCGTCGTTCAGGACACGGGTGCGCGGCATCTCGCCGACCCGTCCAAGCTGATGGCCAGCGCCCGACGGGTGTTCGGGCCCGTGATGGACGAGCTGTTCGGCGAGTTGCTGCCCACGGACGCCGCCCGGATCCAGGCGATCGGAGACGTGGGGTCGGTCGATCTCGGCGGAGGCCGGCAGCTGCGGGCCTACCACACGCCGGGTCATGCGCGGCATCACCTCGGGCTGGTGGACTCGGCGACCGGGGACTTGTACGTCGGAGACGCGGCGGGGCTGTATATCCCGGACGAAGGGGCCGACGCGCGGACGGGGCTGGGACCGGGTGGCGACATGGGCGAGATGATGCCGGGGACGCCGCCGCCGGACTTCGACCTCGATCTCGCGGTGGCCTCGCTGCACCGGATGCGGGATCTGGGCGCGCAACGGCTGCTCTTCTCGCATTACGGGCCGATCTCCCGGGTCGACGACTCGCTCGCGCGGGCGGAAGAGGAGATGCGGGTCTGGGTCGAGGCGGTGCGCGACGCCCGGCGCGACGGGGCCGGCCGCGGCGCCGAATTCGACCTTGACCACGCCGTCGCCATGGTGCGCGACCGGGTCAAGGACCGCTACGCCGGGCTCGCGGCCAGGCCAGAGGAAGCGGCGAAGTTCGAGGGTTTGTCGTCCGCGGCAGCAAATGTCTCGGGGATCGCGCGGTGGCTGGAGGCGCGCGGCGAGTGACCCGCGGGCGCTGTCAGCGCCGTCAACTGCGACGTCGCACAACCTGTTGACGGCGGCCGGGTTAGGCATTCATGGTGCACAGACAGGGGTCCTGACCCACAGGCTCCTGATCCCCCGTCGAACCGAACGGGAGTACCCATGGATCTCAAGCTCAATCGATTCCGTCCCCGCGCAAACGTCCTGAGGCTGCTCGCCGTCTTTACCGCGGCCAGCCTCGCTGCGTTCGGTGCCGCCAGCGCGGCGCAGGCAAGATCAACCGGCCAGTCGGCGCAGGCTGCCGGCGCCGCCCAATCCACGGCCACATCGCTTCACGTGCAGAACTTCGGCTGCAACACCGCTACGTCACCAGGCGTGATGCACTGCCTCGGCTACGTCGGCAAGCGCGCCGCGCACGGCTCCGCCGCGCCCCGGCCCGAGCTGACCGGCAGCCCAAGCAGCGTCGGTTACGTTCCGTCGCAGCTGCGCGCCGCCTACAAGCTGACCGCCACCGGCAGCAGCTCCGAGACCGTCGCGATCGTGGACGCTTTCGACGACCCGAACGCCGCCTCCGACCTGGCGACGTATCGGAGCGCTTACAGCCTCCCGGCGTGCACCGTCGCCAACGGCTGCTTCAAGAAGGAAAGCGAGACCGGCTCGACGTCGTCGCTGCCGACGACGGACTACGGCTGGGCCGAGGAAGAGTCGCTGGACCTGGACATGGTGTCGGCGATATGCCCGAACTGCCGCATCCTCTTGGTCGAGGCCTCGTCGGCGACCACCGCGGACCTCGGCACGGCGGAGAACACGGCGGCCGCGACCAGTGGCGTCGTCGCCATATCCAACAGTTGGGGAGAAAGTGAGGACTCGACCATCACCGCCTCCGACGCCAGCTACTTCAAGCACTCCGGCGTCGCGATCACCGCGAGTTCGGGCGACTCCGGCTACGGCGTCATCTGGCCGGCATCCTCGCAGTACGTGACCGCGGTGGGCGGCACCAGCCTGTCTACGGCCTCGAACTCGCGCGGCTGGACTGAGAAGGTCTGGTCCACGTCGTCCACCGAGGGCACCGGCTCCGGCTGCTCGGCGTTCGAACCGAAACCGGCGTGGCAGAAGGACACCGGCTGCGCGAACCGGACCGTCGCGGACGTCTCGGCGGTCGCGGACCCGGCGACCGGCGTCGCCGTCTACGACACCTACAACAGCTGCGGAGGCGGCGCCTTCTGCGACATCCTGCTTGAGTTCGGGCTCGCGTCCGGTGCGGACGGCTGGGTCCAGGTCGGCGGGACGAGCGCCTCTTCGCCGATCATCGCGTCCGTATACGCGCTCGCCGGCAATACGTCGTCGATCACGTATGGTTCGTACCCGTACAGCCACACCTCGTCGCTGTTCGACGTGACCGCGGGCTCCACGGCGACGTGCAGCCCGGCCTACCTGTGCACCGCAGAGGTCGGGTACGACGGCCCGACCGGCTGGGGCACACCGGACGGCACAGGCGCGTTCTGATTCTGACGCGCTGAACCGACTAACACCCTTTGGCGGCCCGCCCGTTCAGTTGGCGTCGAACTGACGATAACTCGACCGGCGGGCCGTCCGCGTGCCGCCGACCCCGGCGGTCCGTTCGGTCGCCGTGTCTGGTTGGGTGGAATCGGTCAGCTGAGGCGGTAACGGGAGGTCATCTAGATGTTGGTCGCGTTCTCGGTCACACCCATCGGAGTCGGGGAGGACGTCGGCGCGTACGTCGCGGACGCGGTCCGGGTCGTCCGCGAGTCAGGGCTGCCCAATCGCACCGATGCGATGTTCACCACACTCGAGGGCGACTGGGACGAGGTCCTCGACGTGGTCAAACGCGCCTGCGAGGCGGTGCAGGCGGTGGGCGCGGGGCGGGTGAGCCTGGTGCTCAAGGCGGACATCCGGCCCGGCGTGGCCGACGCGCTCACCACGAAGGTCGCCACCGTCGAGCGGCTTCTAGCGAATCGCGACGAGTGACCGAGGAGGGCTCCCGGCTCGACTAAGCTGGGATTTTGTACTCTTTTCGGTACTCAAGTGGTGCAGCTGAGGAGCATGCCCCGCCGTGTACGTACTGCACGCCCTGTTTACTGAGGCTGGTTCCTGGGAGCTGTGGGCCGAGGATTCCGGCCGCCCGCTCACGGACGGCTGGGCGGAGCAAGGCGGTGCTGCGGAGCAGATCGCGGCCGAGAACGGCGGCTCCGGCCGGCCGGAACTGCCCGGAAGGCTCGCGCGGCATCCGTTCGCGGCCGAGCCGGCGGTTGTCGCAGCTCTGCTAGCCGCCGCGGGTGGCGACATTGCTGCCGCCACATCGGGCGCAGACCTGCGCGGTAGCGTCCCGCTGGCCCTGCCCTCGCACCTGCGCGGCCCGGCCCCGTCCCTCAGCTTCGCGCGCTTTCTCGCGGACGGCCTGGAAGCGGAGGCCGACGCGTTGCGTGCGTGGATCGTGCCGACCGTCGCGCTTGGGCCACGCGACGGCGCCGCATTGCTCGCCGCTCTCGAGGGCGACCGGCTGGCCACGTTCGATGCGTCCGGGGCCGAGACGGACATCCCCTTGGCCGACACCGTCCGCTACGCCGCCGCCGTCGCGCAGTTCGCCGACGCGCTGGTGCGGCGCGGCGAAGTTCTGCCCGAGGTGGAGCATGACGAGGACACAGGCGCCTATCGCGCGTCCTGGCGCCCTGCCTACTCGCTGGAAACCGCCGCACATCGCAAAGCTCTGATCGACGCGATGCCGCCGGTCTTCCGCGCCCAGCAGTTGGGTGCCGAGCCGGTCGGCCGGGTTGCCGCGGATGTGCTCGACGGAGCGGTTGGGGCGCTCGTCGACGCCTACGCCGCAGCGGCGCTCACCGGTCCGCACGGTCTGCACGGCGAGCCGCTCACGCCCGTTCGTTCGTTGCGCAGCCGGATGAAGCCGAGCGCCGCAGCCCTCTGGCTCGACGCGCTCGCCGCCGCGTCCGGTGGACGGCTCGATCTAGACGAGCTGGACGAGCGCGCCGCCGCTCGATTCGCCCAAGACCTGGCGGACTGGCGCGAGCATTACCGAACTGTCACAGGGCCCGTACGCACCTGCTTCAGGCTGGTCGCTCCGGACGAACCAGCCGGGCTGGAATACCCGATCGCGTCGGGCGCAGAGATCGAAGATGCGGATGAGGCCTCGGATCCGGCCAGCAGGCGGCCCGGAATCGCGGGCATCGGCTCGCGGTGGGTCGTCGAACTGCTGCTTCAGTCGACGGAGGATCCTTCGCTGCTCGCGTCCGCCGACGAGGTGTGGCGGCGCAAGGGCGCGGCTCGGCTGCTGCGCGCGGCCGGTGCACAGCCGCGCCAGGATCTGCTCGCCGGACTCGGGCGGGCCTCGCGAGTCTTCCCCGCGCTCGGCCTCGCGCTGCGGCAACCCGCGCCGACCGAAGTCGTGCTCGACGATGACGGCGCGTACGACTTTCTCACCCGCATCGCCCCGGCCCTGGCCGGAAACGGCTTCGGCGTCCTGCTCCCGTCCTGGTGGTCCGCCGGGCGCGCGGAGCTCGCCCTGACGCTGACCGGCGCGCCCGCACGCGAGCAGGAAAAGGCCGAACAGCCCGGCATGGTGCGCAAGCAGTCCGGGTTCGGCCTCGATGACCTCGTCGACTACCGCTGGGAGGTCTCGCTCGGCGGCCAGAAGCTGACCGACGACGAGTTCCGCGCGCTGGCCGACGCGAAGAGCGGGCTGGTCCAGCTGCGCGGCAAATGGGTCGAGGTCGACCGGGACAAGCTGTCGGCCGGGCTCAAGGCGCTGGGCGACCGGCGCGGGGGCACGCTGCGTGCCGGAGAGTTCCTGCGTGCGGCGATGTTCGGTCCTGCAGCCCTCGACGCCGGATCCGCGGCGCCCGGCCCGCTCCTGGACGATGACGCCATCGACGCGCTGCCACTCGAGCGCGTCGAGGCGGGCGGATGGCTCGGCGACCTGCTCTCCGACGCGCCGGATCTGCGGTGCGCTCCGATGCCGGCCCCACCCGGGATGCACGCCGTTCTGCGCCCATACCAGGAGCGCGGCGTCGGCTGGCTCTCCTTCATGGAGAAGATCGGACTCGGTGCGGTGCTCGCCGATTCGATGGGCCTCGGCAAGACCGTCCAGATCCTCGCGCTGCTCGAAGCGGAGCGCGCGGACGAGGCCGCGGCCGCCGCCCCCACGCTGCTGATCTGCCCGATGTCACTGGTCGCCAACTGGCAGCGGGAGGCCGGGCGATTCACTCCGGAGTTGTCAGTACACGTACACCACGGCGCCGAGCGGCTCTCCGGCGCCGAGTTCCGCGACGCGGTCGAGGGCGCGCAGCTGGTGATCACGACGTACGGCTTGGCGCTGCGCGACCGCGAGCAGCTCGCCACCGTGCCATGGCATCGGGTCGTCGTCGACGAGGCGCAGGCGATCAAGAACGCTGCGACGAAACAGGCCCGCGCGGTGCGCTCGCTGCCCGCCCCGCATCGCGTCGCGCTGACCGGCACCCCGGTGGAGAATCGATTGGCCGACTTGTGGGCGATCATGGAGTTCGCCAACCCCGGCCTGCTCGGCACCGCCGAGTCCTTCCGCGAGCGCTTCGCCCGCCCGATCGAGAGGGACGGGGACGAGCGCGCCGCCGCGCGTCTGCGCCGGACCACCGGGGCGTTCGTGCTGCGCCGCGAGAAGACCGACCCGGCGATCATCGACGACCTGCCCGCCAAGGTCGAGATGAAGGTGCTGTGCAACCTCACCAAGGAGCAGGCCTCGCTCTATCAGGCCACTGTCGACGAGCTGCTGCGGGAGATCGCGGAGGCTGAGGGCATCGCTCGGCGCGGCCTGGTGCTGGCGATGCTCACCCGGCTCAAGCAGATCTGCAACCACCCCGCGCACTTCCTCAAGGACGGCTCCCGGCTGCCAGGCCGTTCCGGGAAGCTGGCCCGGGTTGAAGAGCTCTGCGACGAGGTGCTGGCCGCCGGGGAGCGGGCGCTGCTGTTCACCCAGTACGCGGAGTTCGGCACGATGCTGCGCGGCCACCTGGCCGAGCGGTTCGGGCGCGAGGTGGCGTTCCTGCACGGCGGCGTGCCCAAGCGGTCCCGCGACGCGATGGTGCGACGCTTCGAGGAGCCGGACGGGCCGCCGCTGTTCGTCCTCTCCCTCAAGGCCGGGGGAGTGGGCCTCAACCTGACCGCCGCGAACCACGTCGTGCACGTGGACCGGTGGTGGAACCCGGCGGTCGAGGACCAGGCCACCGACCGGGCGTTCCGGATCGGCCAGCGCCGCGACGTCCAGGTTCGCAAGCTGATGTGCGCGGGCACCCTGGAGGAGCGGATCGACCAGGTGATCGAGGACAAGCGCGATCTGGCGGAGCGGATCGTCGGCAGCGGCGAGGGTTGGATGACCGAGCTGTCCGTCGCGCAGCTGCGCGACGTGGTGCGCCTGGCCGACGACGCGGTCGTGGAGTAGCGGCAGTGGTAGGGCTGAACAGGGAAGACGGGATAGAGGCGTCGCCAGGAGGTGGAGAGGATGCCTGACGGGATCGCGGCCCGCACGCGGCGTGGACCGATCGGCGGGACGTGGTGGTCGCAGCGGTTCATCGCAGTGCTCGAAGGGATGGGGCACGGCCCCCGGATGAGCCGTGGTCGCACCTACGCGCGGGCCGGCAACGTGCTCGAGCTCTCGGTGCGACCCGGCGAGGTCGCGGCCAGTGTGCAGGGCAGCCGCCGCAAGCCGTATAGCGTGCTGCTCAATATCAATGTCTACACTCCGGAGCAGTGGGAGCGGGTCGCGCGGGCGCTGGCTGGCAGCGCCGAGTACGCCGCGACGCTGCTCGACGGGCGGATGCCCGAGCGCATCGAAGACGTCTTCGCCGCGTGCAATCTGACCTTCTTCCCGGTGCGCCGCGAGTTCGGCACCGACTGCACGTGCCCTGACATGATGCGTCCGTGCAAGCACGTCGCAGCGGTCTGTTACATCCTGGCGGAGCTCTTCGACGAGGACCCGTTCGCCATGACCGCCTGGCGCGGGCGCGACCGGGCGAAGTTGCTGCGGCGGATCGAGGAACTGCGCGACGAGGAGGCGTGGCAGGAGGCTGACGGTCGGCTGCAGGAGCCCGCGCTGGCCGAGCTCGTCGACCACTATTGGAGCTGCGCGGCCCGGCTGCCCGCGCCGCTTCCGGCCGCGCCGCCGCACACGAACCCTGATGCAACCGCCGCGCCGGTCGGGGCGATCCTCGACCGCCTCGGACCGGTCGGCGTCGAGGTCGAGGGCCGCGACGTGCGGGACCTGCTGCGCCCGGCCTACCAGGCGCTCGCGCGGCGCAGCTGAGCCTCGCCGCCGCCCCGGTCACCCAACGCGACCAGTGTGAATCTCGTTCGCCGCGGTGATCTCGCCGTGCGGGATCGCGAGCCATCCGTCCGGCTCGGTGCTCCAGGCGATCCAGCCCTCCGCCAGCCGCGCCAACTCCGCCTCGTCGGCGTGTCCTCCCGCCACGGCGCTACGGGCGAAGTCGGACTCCGTGACCCTTCGCGCCCACATCCGGCCCCACCACTCCCGCTCGGCCCCGGTGAAACACCAGACCGAGGCCGAGGCGGTCACCTGCGCGAATCCGGCCTCGCGCGCCCAAGCGTGCAGCCGTCTGCCCGCGTTCGGCTCGCCGCCGTTGGCCCGTGTCACCGTCTGGAACAGCTCGAGCCAGTCGTCCAGCACGGCCGAGGCTGGGTACCAGAACCAACCGCTGTAGTCGCTGTCCCGGGCCGCGACGATGCCGCCCGGCGCGCAGACCCTCCGCATCTCGCGCAGCGCTGCCACCGGGTCGCCGAGGTGCTGCAGAACCTGGTGGGCGTGGACGACGTCGAAGGAGCCGTCGGGATAGTCGAGCGCGTACACGTCGCCGACTGCGAACTCGATCCGGTCGGCGAGGCCGACCTCGGCGGCGTGGCGCGCGGCCTGCTCGAGCACACTAGGCGCGGCGTCGATCGCGACCACGCGGCCGGGGGCGACCAGCGCGGCCAGGTCGGCGGTGATCGTGCCTGGTCCGCAGCCGACGTCGAGCAGCGTCATGCCGGGCCCGAGACGGGGCAGCAGGTACTTCGCGGAGTTCTCGGCGGTGCGCCAGGTGTGAGAGCTCAGCACAGACTCGTGGTGACCGTGCGTGTAGACGGCCGGCTTCCCGTTCATCGTGTCAGACTCCTTCGTCCCCGAGGGCGGTGCCACGATTCGACGGTAGCAGGTGTTCTCATCTGGTGAGCAAACCTGTATCACAATGCGGGCGATCACCCATGGGGTTACGATGGCCGTCGCACAAGAAGGAGGAGCATCCGTGAGCGAGGACCGCAATCCCGCCGAGGTCGTCGACAGCCCGACGTCGTTCGTCGCCGAACACATCCGCGCCTACGTCGAGTCCAGCGGTGAGCAAGGGCACGAGTGGAAGGAAGGCGTGCCGACGCTGCTGCTGACCGTGCTCGGCCGCAAGTCCGGGGTTTGGCGCCGCACGGCCCTGATCTACGGCCGCGACGGGGACAACTACGTCGTCGTGGCGTCGAAGGGCGGCGCGCCGAAGCACCCGTCCTGGTTCCTCAACCTGGCCGACCACCCCGAGGTCGGTATCCAGGTCGGAGCGGAGAAGCTGACCGCGCGGGCGCGCGTCGCGCAGGGTGAGGAGCGTGCGCGGCTGTGGGACCGGATGGCGCAGATCTGGCCGGACTACAACGCCTACCAGACGCGCACCGACCGCGAGATCCCGATCGTCGTACTTGAGCCGGTGAAGTAGCGGCAGGTGCAGCACGCGCCGGCGCGCGACGCTTCGCGTGCCGTTTCAAACGGCGGAACGTAAATGGCCGCCGAGCACGCGAAGGGCGGCGTTCGTGACGCCGCCCTTCGCTCTTCGCCGGGGCCGGATCAGCCCCCCAGCCGGCTGATCCGTCCGCACGGCCGACAGGTGCGCTTAAGCGCTTCGCGCACCTAGCCCTTCACGCACACCGCCTGCCGCAGCTGCGCGACGACCTCGACCAGGTCGGTCTGAGCCGCCATCACCTGCTCGATCGGCTTGTACGCGCCCGGGATCTCGTCCAGCACCCCGGAGTCCTTCCGGCACTCCACCCCTGCGGTCTGCTGCTCCAGGTCCCGCGTGGTGAACACCTTCTTGGCCCGGCCCCGGCTCATCGCCCGCCCGGCCCCGTGCGAGGCGGAGTTGAACGCCGCGGCGTTGCCGAGGCCGCGCACGATGTATGAGCGCGTTCCCATCGACCCCGGGATGATCCCGTACTCGCCGTGCCCGGCCCGGATCGCGCCCTTACGGGTGACCAGCAGGGGCTCGCCGTCGTACTCCTCCTCGGCGACATAGTTGTGGTGGCAGGAAATGACCTCGTCGAAGGCCGCCGCGCCGTTCCCGGCCCGCGCCTTCGCGAACTCCTTGCGCACGACCTGCTGGAACAGCGCCATCATCACGGCCCGGTTCAGCCGCGCGTACTCCTGCGCCCAGAACAGATCGGCCCGGTACGCCTCCATCTGCGGGGTGTGCTGGAGGAACACCGCCAGGTCGTGGTCGACCAGGCCCTGGTTGTGGGCGAGCGACCGCGCGACGCCGATGTGGTGCTCGGCCAGCTCCTTGCCGATGTTGCGCGACCCGGAGTGCAGCATCAGCCAAACCCGGTCCTCCTCGTCGAGGCAGAACTCGATGAAGTGGTTTCCCGAGCCGAGCGTCCCCATCTGCCCGAGCGCACGCTCCCGCCGCGCCTTGACCTGCGGCGCGAGCGAGTCGAACCGGGCCCAGAACGCCGCCCAGCCGGTCGCCGAGAAGCCGCGGAAACGGGTCGGGTCCACCGCGCTCGCGTGAGCGCCGCGCCCGACCGGGATCGCCGCCTCGATCCGCGAACGCAGCCGTGACAGGTCGTCGGGCAGGTCGGACGCGGTCAGGGCGGTGCGCACGGCGGACATACCGCAGCCGATGTCCACGCCGACCGCCGCCGGGCACACGGCGCCGCGCATCGCGATGACTGAGCCGACCGTCGCGCCGATCCCGACGTGTACGTCAGGCATCACCGCAACGCCCGCGACCTGAGGCAGCGTGGTGACGTTGTAGAGCTGCTGGAGTGCCTGAGGCTCCACGGTCGCGGGGTCCGCCCAAAGGCGGATCGGCACGTGGTGTCCGGGCAGCTCGGTCATGGCCATCGTTGTCAGACCTCCAAGGTCATTGTCGTCGCGCATGGCGCAGCGGCGCGACGCAATTACGGCCGGTGCGCGCGGCGCTCAGCGCGGAAAGATCGGGTTCGGAGCGTGCGAGAAGGAGGGCGGAATCGCGGCGACGTCGGCGGCCGCGGCGCCCTCGCTTCGCAGGTGGGTGGGCGCGGCCGAGCCGGTCGGGGACTACCGGCGCCTGCGTCGAGGGGACCTGCCACAGCGGAGCGGGTGATGGCGCTGCATCGCTGGAGGTCTCCTCTCTCGGTCCGCGGTACGTTGGTGGAAGCGACGTACCGCGCGCGCCCGCCCGCACCGTCCGGGCCGTCGGCCGCGCCGGGGTCTATGAACTCATATACCGCGGACCGCGGCAACGTGTTTTCGAGCTGCGGTGTCTTCGAGGCTTGTTTTCACGCCGCGGTGGTGTCGGCCGGAGTGCGCACGGCGATGAGATGGGTGGCGAACCGTTCGGTGAGCCGGCCGTCCGGGAAGGCTTCGCGCAGCAGCTCGCGCTCGGTGGCGATGAATGCGGCCGGGTCCGGCAGCTCGGCGATGTAAGACTTCGAGGCCAGATTCTCCAGATGCCGGTCGACCATGACGCGGCGGTCCCAGAAGAAGTCGTATTTGGCGATTGTCAGCTCATAGCGCTCGTCGAAGTCCGTCGGCAGGCTGTACACCTGCGCCCACGTGCCACAGGCTGCGTCGATCCTCGCCTCCTGCGCCCGCTCCCAGTCCAGTTCCCGCAGAGTGCGATTCCACCAGGCCCCGAAGACACCGCCGGGCCGCAGCACGCGGAGGAACTCGGGGATGCCGAGCGCCGGGTCGATCCAGTGCCAGGCCTGCGCGCACGTGACCAAGTCGGCGCAGGAGTCGCGCAAGGGTATCGCGGTGGCGCTGCCTTGAACGGGGCGCACGCCAGCCGAGCCAGCTGAGTCGGCGGTGAGCTGGGCGATCATCGGCCCAGACAGCTCGAGCGCGGTCACCCGGGCGCCGCGCGCGGCGAGCTGGCGTGAGGCGATGCCGGTGCCCGCCCCGAGGTCCACCGCGTGCGCACCGGCCAGCGGCCGCCCGAGTATCGCCTCGAGGGTGTCGTACAGCTCGGCGGGATAGTCGGGGCGTCCAGCGGCGTACAGCTCCGCCACGGTGTCGAACTTGGACCGCTCAGCCAATCGCCCGCCCCTTCACGCCTCGAACCGGCGTCCGGCCGGGATCGCGGCCGAACGACCGGATCGGACTCTAGCTGAT
Source organism: Actinocrinis sp. (assembly GCF_035938995.1). Taxonomy (GTDB): domain Bacteria; phylum Actinomycetota; class Actinomycetes; order Streptomycetales; family Catenulisporaceae; genus DASZGI01. The sequence continues at coordinate 4,395 of NZ_DASZGI010000334.1, read as the reverse complement.
CACCCGGTAATGGTAAGCGTGGTGGGTGGTGAAGCCGAGCGACTCGTAGAGCGCGAGGGCCGGTATGTTGTCGGCACCGACCTCGAGATACGCGTGCGTAGCGCCCTCGTCCGCGGCCCACTCGAGCAGGCCGTCGATGACCAGCTTCGCCAGGCCGCGGCGGCGGGCGGTGGGCGCGGTCTCGATGCTGGCCAGCCCTGCCCACCGCACCGGTCCCTCGTCTCCTGGCCGCATGGCGAGGGCGGCGCGGCCGATCGCGAGCACGGCGCCGGACTCGGGGTCGAAGACGCTGGCGTAGCGGACGGTTTCGCCGGAGCCGAGGATTTCGCGGGCGACCGGCGGCGCCTGGCCGGAGCGGTAGAGCGAGAGCCACTGGTCGTCGGGCGCGTCGGCGAAGGTCTCCTTGACCCCGATCGGTGCGACGTCCAGCAACAGATCGAGCACGTCGTCGATGTCGGCGGTCTGGCGCAGCGCACCGTGCGAGATCTCGCCGTGGCCGAGGCCTTCGATCTCGCGGTCCAGCTCGGAACCCGCGACGATGTGGATCAAGGCGGGGAGCTCGCGCTCGGCGTACCAGGCGCGAACGGCGGCAAGCGCGTCGGGCAGCGGACGCGAGAGCGGTCCCACCGGCCAGGCCGAGTTGGCGCGGTGGGTGAAGCCGCCGCCGGCGCGCAGTTGCCAGCCGTCGATCCACGTGGAATCGGTGAACCCCCAGCCGCCCGCGGCTATCGCGAGCAGCTCCTCACCCGTGGGCGTATCGGCCATTGCCTACCTTCTCAAAGCTATGAACGGTGGCAAGACAATGCCGTGTTGGCGGGCAACGGTCAAACCGGACCTGTCACACTGCGTGAAAGGCGCGCCCCACGGCCCCGTCTGTCGAGGTCAGCGGGGTGATGGGGGGACGGCCACAGTCGGCAAGTCGGGCGCCTTCGCCCCCGGCCTCGTCGTGGCGCGGTCCCCCTAGGCCGGTTGATGCGTGCCCTCAGCTATCGCAGCGTTCGTGCGTCACTCGCCTGCGGTAGTGGTCTGGCCGACCGCCGCCGTCATTCCCTCGCCGCCGGTGCAGCCCTGCGCGGCTTCTGCCGCCCCGCACGGGCCTTCGAACTTGCCGCTGCAAACCTGGGCGGCTATCTCGCGCAACATGCTTCGCAGCCTGGCCTGGTCGTCCGCGCTGAGCGCCCCGAGCAACTCGGCCTCGGCGACGCTGATCGCCGCCTCGGTCTCCCTCAGCCGGTCGTGCCCGGCCGGCGTGGCACGGATCAACCTGCTGCGACGGTCGTTCGGGTCCGGAATCCGCTCGACGAGCCCGGCCCGCTCGAGATCGTCGACCAGGTAGACCATCACCGTCCGGTCCACACCGAGCTGCTTGGCCAGCTGTGCCTGGTTGTCTGCGCTGCAGTTCGCGGCACCCGAAAGTGCCTGGTAGCCACGCGGCCCGTGCGGAAGGTCCGCCAGCACCCGGTCCATCACCGAGGCGTACGCCCGAAAGCACTGGGAGAGCAACCAGCCGAGGTTGTCTTCCAGGCCAGCGGGCAAATCCCCCGGCACGAGCTGTGTCATGCCGACCACCATGCCATACCGCGACGCGTCAAAGACGTGGCCATCCGGGCCGCATCCACCGATTTCGATAATACCCGACATCTGCTGCTTGACAAATAGTCTGGATCACAGACAGTCTTGTTCAGAGACAAGATGTCTCGCAGATCAACTCCAGGTCCACGAGGAGTACAGACATGGCCCGCCTTCTGCACATTGATTCGTCCGCGCTGTCGGCCGGCTCGGTCTCCAAGGAGATCGCCGAGACCTTTCGTGCGGCCTGGGCGCAAGCGCATCCCGACGGCGTCGTCACCTACCGGGACCTCGGGCTCACCCCGGTCTCCCCGATCGCTGAGGCCGACATCCGTGCCGCCTTCATCCCCGCTGAGCAGCGGACCGCTGAGCAGGCCGCCGCAGCGGCCCGGCGCGATGAGCTGATCAGCGAGGTGGAACAGGCCGACGCGTATCTGTTCACCGTGCCCATGTACAACTGGGGCGTCCCGGCGACCTTCAAGGCCTGGATCGACCAGATCATCCAGGGCGGGCGGACCCTGACGTTCGATGGTCAGCCGCCGCTGGGTGGTAGGCCGGCGACCGTGATCCTGGCCTACGGCGGCGGCTACGGCCCTGGTACTCCGCGCGAGGGCTGGGACTTCGTGCAGCCCTACCTGGAGACCGTCCTGGGCAAGGCGCTCGGCCTGGACGTGATCTTCATCAAGGCGGAACTGACCCTCGCCGAGCGCAACCCGGCGATGGCCGACCTGATCCCGAAGGCCAAGGAAATACGCTCAGGGGCGCACGCCGCCGCCGACTCGCATGCGCGCGCTGTCGCCGCCCGGATAGCCGCCTGACCGTAAGAGTCCTGCGCGTCCGTTCGAGTCGCCGCAGTATCGTCCCTCGTCGAGCCGTCGAGCCGTCGAGCCGTCGAGCCGTCGAGCCGTCGAGCCGTCGAGCCGTCGAGCCGTCGAGCCGTCGAGCCGTCGAGCCGTCGAGCCGTCGAGCCGTCGAGCCGTCGAGCCGTGGCGTCCGGCCGGTCCTGCGCCCATCGCGTCAATCTCCTGCGTCCCGCAGCGTGCCCGCTGGATGAAGACCGACAGGCCCGAGACTAGAATCCGGGCGTGACCGATGCCCAGGACCCGAACGCCGCGCTGGAAATGCGCGCCTCCGATGCCGACCGGGAACGGATCGCCGAGCGCCTTCGGGTGGCGGCCGGGCACGGACGGCTGACGATGGACGAGCTCGAAGAGCGCCTTGAACGGGCGTACGGTGCGAAGACCTACGCGGAGCTCGAGCCGATCATCCGCGATCTGCCTGACACCGACGCGGGTGCTTCCTACGCGCCTGGTGCTGCCTCCGCCGCAATGTCCGCGCGAGTCGGCGGCACAGCCAGCCGCAAGCGCTGGTCGATCGCGGTGATGTCGGGCGCGACGCGGCGGGGCACTTGGGTTGTGCCGCCCCGCTACAACGCGTTCGCGTTCTGGGGCGGCGTCGTGCTCGACCTGCGTCAGGCCTCCTACGCCCAACAAGAGACGGTCATCCGGGCCAACGCTTTGATGGGCGGCATCGAGATCATCGTTCCCGACGACGTTCACGTGCACCTCGAAGGCGTCGGCATCATGGGCGGCTACGACGAGATCCCGGCAACCCGCCAACCGCCGCCCGGCGCGCCGGTTGTGCGGGTGACCGGCATCGCGTTCTGGGCCGGCGTGCAGGTCAAGCGGAAGTCGGCGCCAAAGACCGACAAACCTCGCGAGCTTCCGCCGAGCTGACCGTCTAAGCGGAAACGCCAGCTCCACGTCGCGCCTCGACATGAGCGACGGCGGCCGGCGTCGCGCTCGTCCGATGGATTTGCCCTCGCCAGCCGGCGCCCTCAGGCCGAGCCGCACACGTTGCCGGAGAGCGCGCGGGTCGGGGCCGGTCCCGGACACCCGGGTGCTGGCGTTCGGCAGTGCCGCGAAGGCGCCGAACAGCCCTGGGCCGTGCAGGTCCTGGAGATCGGAGAAGGGCGTCTCGCCGGAGTCACGTACGTCCTCGACACCGAGCGACTCTCCCGCTGTTCGAACTGCCACCCCGACCGGTCGTCAGCGAGTGCCAGTAACAGGCCCACGAGTCTTGAGGCGGTGGGATGGCGGTAGGGGTGGTTACGGACCGCGGGCACTTGGGCGGCATGCGTGTGAGAGTGGGCTAAGTGCTAAGTACGCGCTGCCCGCCGCTCGAGCACGATTGCGACGGATCGGCCGCGTGGCTCGTTGGATCCCGGTCGGAGGGTACTCGATCGGCGGCATGGCTCGTTGGATTGCGCGGCCGGACGGTGCTCGGTCGGCGGGGCCGCTCGTTGAATCGCGCGGTGGCGGGGTACTCGGTCGACGGGCGGCTCGTTTGATTGGGCGGTCGGTGTGTGCTTGGTCGGCGCGATTCCGCGTGGGCTGGCGCATTCTGCGTGGACAGCGGGCTGCGCGGGAGGAGGCTGCGATGTCTATCCTCGTCGGGACGGCGGGGTGGGCCGACAAGGACCTGATCGCCTCGGGTTGGTATCCGCCTGGGGTGCGCAGGCCAGCCGATCGGCTGCGGTACTACGCCGAACGGTTTCCGCTCGTCGAGGTCGACTCGTCGTACTACGCGATTCCGCTCCCTTCGACCGTGGACGGGTGGGTGCGCAGTAGTCCGGATTCCTTCGTCATGGACGTGAAGGCTTACGGACTGCTGACCGGCCATCGTGTCCGGACCGCGTCGCTTCCCGTGGAGCTGCGCGAGGGGCTCGGATCTACCGCGTGGATCGCGGCGGGCGGTGCGCCGGATTGGTTGATGGCGCAAGCGTGGGAGTACTTCCACGACGCCGTCGAGCCGTTGCGGCAGGCC
>NZ_DASZGI010000333.1:0-7291 GCF_035938995.1 Actinocrinis sp. | reverse complement strand
ACGCCGAGAACCTTTGCTCCGGCGGCGACGAGGCCGGGGAAGGTCTCGCGCTCGACCGAGACCGGGCGGCCGGTCGGGATGGTGTCGATCACGCTGCGGCGGAAGACGTAGCAGCCGGCGTTGATCTGGTCGGTGATGTCGAACTCCTCGGGCCGCTGCGGCTTCTCCCGGAACTCGGTCACCCAGCCGTCGGCGTCCGTAGGCACCTGGCCGAAGGCGCTCAGCCGCTCGCGCGGGACCCGGGTCAGATGCAGCGTCACGTCGGCGTCGCGGTCGCGGTGGGCGGCGAGCAGCGCGACCAGGTCCACCCCGGACAGGATGTCGCCGTTGAACACGAGCACCGGCTCGCCCGGGCCGCTGACCAGGCGGTCGGCCACGTTGCGGATCGCCCCACCGGTGCCCAGCGCGACCGTCTCGGTGACGTACTCGAGCTGCACGCCGAAGCGCTCGCCGTCGCCGAAGTACTCCTCGAAGACCTCTGGCTTGTAGGCGGTGGCGAACACGATCCGGTCCACCCCGGCCGCCTTCGCGCGGGCGATCTGGTGACTGAGGAAGGGCACTCCCGCGACCTCAAGCATCGGCTTGGGCGTATATACGGTCAGTGGCCGCAGTCGAGTGCCTTTACCGCCAACGAGGAGGATCGCTTCAGCCACGGTCCCTGATCTCCCATCCTGCTTGTCGCGAAAGCCGGTCGAGCTAACCCTATCGGTCAGATTTTTCACCCAGTGTGAACGGGCTAATTCTGGTGAAAGACGAAGACCTGCGACTGGCTATACACCAGAACGTACCCATTCGCCTGCAGCCACAATGCACGTTCGGACACAACGACCGGGTCGCTTATCGGGTAGACGCCCCCGAAGGTCTGCAGGACCACCCAAGGGCATCCGCGCGGTACCTGATCGAGGAGCAGGACCTGAGTCCGACTGGTCAGGTGCGTGGCGATGTTGTTGTCGGCCTCGACGCACGTACCGCTGGGGATCATCGCCACCGCGGCCGCCTCGGCGCTGGTGAACTCGTCGTCGGTCCACTGGTTGCCGTCGAGGACGCTGCGGATCGGGAAGGTGTGGATGATCACGACGGCGAACACCAGGATCGCGGTCGACCAGGCGAGCACCGTCCATCGCCCTAGCCACGGTGTTGGTCGCAAGAGATGCCCGCGCCAGCGCACCCGCAGCAGCCGGGCCGCGCCGGAGAGCCGCACGAGCCCGTCGACCGCGGCCATGATCAGGATCGCCGCGAGGAAGGCGTTGTAGTGCTGATCCAGGCCCCAGTGCTCGGGCTTGTCGGAGAATAGTCGCTCGGCCAGCAGCGGGACAGCCAGCAGACAGATCGGCGAGGCGAGGCTCAGGTACAGGTATGGCCAGAACAGGAAGAACAGTGTATGTACCTTGACGTGAGGCTGCGTAGCGACCTGGTAGGCGTACGACGGGTTGGTCACCAGCGTCTTGAGTGCGTCCGGCATGTTCGGGCCTAGCTGGCCGTAGTACCAGTAGAAGCCGGAGCGGCCACCGAACGCCGGAATCCAAAGGTGCAGCACGGCCATAGCGAAGGCGACGCCACCAACGATCAGGACCGCGCCCGTGATGCGGTAACGGCGCAGCGCGTCGTGGTCGAGGCGGACGCCATTCGTCTTGCGGGTAAGCAGCAGGATCAGCCCAAAGGCTGCGACGACGTATCCCATGTCCTCCTTCACGAAGAGGAGGACGACGGCGCAGGCGACCGCTTGTCTGAGCCGTCCCGCCTGCAGCCGCTCGATCATGAGGGCGCTGACCGGAACGAAGAACGCGACCTCGTGAAAGCCCGCCTGCGTGGCTTCCTGAAGCGGCCAGGACAGGCCGAACGTCGCGGTGATCAGGTAGGCGGCGACCGCGGCGAACCGCGGCGAGGCGATCCGGCGCAGCGCGCGGCGGGCGAACACCCAGACCGGCGGCACCGCGAGCCCGAAGAGGACCGCCTGGGCGAGCAGGAGGACCTGGGGGTTGTTCCAGATCCAGTACAGCGGCGCGAGCAGGACGAAGATCGGCGAGAAGTGGTCGCCTAGGATCGTGAACGGGGCGGTGTAGGTCGGGTCCGCCTGGGCGGCGTCGTGCACGTCCTTGAATACCGACACCGGCCAGTCGCCGTGCGCGTAGTTGCGGATCGCCTGGTCGAAGATGACCAGGTCGTAGCCGCCGAGCCGGAACCGGTGGTACTGCTGCACGCCGAACGCGCCCTGGAGCGCGGCGACCGCGGCGGCGAGCCCGGCGACGCCCCAGAAGTGGCCGGAGCGGCTCGCGCGCCGGACCGCTGACACCGCTGCGCGGGGCGCGGCGGGTGGTGCTGCGGTCTCGGCGGCGGAGCGACTCACGGCTCCAGCCTAGGGCGAAGGGGAGGACAGCATGCGCGCGCCCATGCCGCGCGATCACGGTGCCGGGCACGCATAGGCTTACCCGCATGCCTAATGAAGATCGGGTGCGGGCGGACTTCGCGGCGGTGTGGCGGGAGCGGGCGGCTGCGGGCGGACCGCGACCGTTCCTGACGTTCTTGGACGAGACGACCGGGGAGCGGGTCGAACTCTCCTACACGACCTTCGGCAACTGGCTGGCCAAGACGGCGAATCTCATCCAGGACGACCTGATGGCGCAACACGGGGACCTGATCGCGGTGAGCGCGCCGCCGCACTGGATCACCGCGGTCTGGGCGGTGGCGCCGCTGCTCACCGGCGTCACGGTCGCTCCCTGGGGCAACCCGGCCGCCGCGCACACGGCCGTCGCCTACGCCGATGAAGAGACTCTGGCCGCGGCGCGGGCGTGCCCTGGCGAACGGCTCGCGCTGTCGCTGCTGCCGCTCGGACGGCCGTTCGCCGTCGTTCCGGAGGGCTTTCGCGACTACTCGGCCGAGGTGCGCGTGCACGGCGATCATTTCGTGCCGTTCGAGGCGCCCGGGCCCGAGACGGCCGCACTGGTGCTTAGCGAGCAAACCCTCACTCATCGCGAGCTGATAGAGGCGGCGGCCGACGCCGCACAACGGGGCGGTCTAAGCGACGGGGACCGGCTTCTGGTGGATGCGCGTGCAGTCCGCTTCGACGGCGCCGACTTACTCGAATGGCTCTATGCGCCGCTCATCGCCGGGGCCTCGGTGGTCCTGGTGCGCGGCGGCGAGGCCGAACGGCTGGACCGGATCGCGGCGACGGAGCGCGCGACGGCCCGGCTCGCGCTGGGCTGACGAGCGAGGTTAAATGAACGTGATTCTTAGCTTATCTGCGCAACCGATTGATCAGCCGGGCTGTCTCTTGTCGGTGGTACGGGGTGGGGCTGGTCGAGAAAGCGGTGTGGGATGGCGACGCTGGGGAGTCGCCGCGCGCGGGCGGTACGCGTGGCGGTGGCGACGGTGGCGGCTCTGACGACGGTCGCGGTGGGGCTGTTCGCGTACGTCTATATCCATCTCAACCACAACATCCACACCTTCACTCCCGAAGGGATCTCGACGAGCCGGCCGCCGGTGGCGACGCCGGCCGCGCCGACCGCCCAGCCACCGATCAACCTCCTGCTCATCGGCTCGGACTCGCGCGCGAACGGAAACGAAGCGCTCGGGGGCGGCGCCGACGTGGGCGGGGCGCGCTCGGACACCACGATCCTGCTGCACATATCCGGTGATCGTAAGCACGCGATCGGCGTCTCGATCCCGCGCGACTCGCTGGTGAACATCCCGGCCTGCGAGGCGAACGGCACGCCGTATCAGCCACAGACGGATGTGATGTTCAACAGCGCCTTTTCCGAGGGGGGCATGCCGGACGGGAACCCCAGCTGCACGCAGAACACGGTCGAGGCGATGACCGGGATCCGGATCGACCACACGATCGTGCTGAACTTCGCCGGTTTCGCGACGATGAGCTCGGCGGTCGGCGGGGTGCAGGTGTGCGTGCCGCCGGTCGACAACACGCAACTGGAGCAGGCGTACGGCGTCACCCTGACACCGGGTCTCCAGACACTGTCAGGCAAGTCCGCACTCGAATACGTGCGGGCGCGCGAGGGCTTCGGCGACAACAGCGACATCGGCCGGATGAAGCGGCAGCAGGCCTTCCTCTCCGCACTGGTGAAGAAGGTCGTCGATGCCGGCCTCTACACCGATCCGGTGGCGCTCTACCGGCTGGCCGACGCGGCGACCAGTTCGCTGACCGTGGACCCGTCGCTGGACTCGGTGGGCTCCCTGGAGAACCTGGCGATGCAGTTCGAGTCGATCCCGCTGCAGAACGTGGAGTTCGTGACGGCGCCCTGGCAGTACGACGGGGCGCGCGTGGACCTGATCGAGCCGGACACCGGCATCCTGTGGTCGCTGCTCCGGGCGGACAAAACGCTGGAGGGAGCCGACGCTTCGGGAGCGTCCACGCCGAGCGTGAGCCCGACGACCGGCACCGATTCACCGACCCCGACCGCGACGGGAACCGGTTCCGCGGACACCGCGCCCTCGATCGCGGCGCAATCTCAGCAGGCTGCGAAATTGCAGGGCTTGCCGTCGGCTGACGCCGGCACCAGCAGCGGCTCGGCCGATTCGCCCCTGCCGAGCGTGATTCCGAGCGGGATAACGGACAACATCCGGCCCGCCGACTCAGACCCCTGCTCCGACCTGAACTACGGCCCGCCGCAGCAGTAAGCGGCGGCGGGCCGAGCTGCTCGTCTTAGTGTCGGGTGGATTCGAAAAGCGCGCGCGGCGAGGTCAGGAAACCCCAGCCCCAGGAGAAGTGCATCGTGGCCATGATGACGGGCAGCCGCAGCCGCACGCCCCAGGGCTGGTCGCGGCTCTCCAGCGCGGCGCCCGCCACGATGCCGGCCGCGTAGCCGACCGGTGCGAGCCATCCCAGCTCGAGCCACGTCACGCCCGCGACGGCCCCGGCGAGACCGAGCGCGATACCTAAGGCGACCGCGAGCAACGCCACCGGTGCGGCGAGGTAGCGGGCACTTGCGGTTCCGGCATGGGTACGCATCACGACCCGGCGCCAGCGGCCGTAGTTGTAGTACTGCTTCGCCAGTGCCTTAACGCTTGGGCGCGGGCGATAGGTGACGCGCAGCTCAGGTGAGAAGTAGACCAGCCCACCGCTCTGGCGCAGGCGATGGTTCAGCTCCCAGTCCTGCGCGCGGACGAACGCCTCGTCATAGCCGCCGAGCTTTTCCAGGACGGCGCGGCGGAACACGCCGAGGTAGACGGTTTCAGCCGGACCAGGCTGTCCCCCGGTGTGGAACTTCGCGCTGCCGACACCGAGCTTCGAGGTCATCGCGACGGCGACGGCGCACTCGAAGGGGGTCTGCCCCTCGGCGTGCATGACGCCGCCCACGTTGTCCGCGCCGGTCGTGGCGAGCAGCCGTACGGCGGTGTGGATGTAGCCGGGGGCGAGCAGCCCGTGTCCATCGACGCGGACGACGATTTCGTTGCTGGAGGCGGCAATCGCGGCGTTGAGGGCGCTCGGAGTGCGGCCGGAGGGATTGGTGACGGTGCGCACCCGGGGATCGGCGTCGGCGAGTGCGGCGGCGATCGCGTCTGTGCTGTCCGTGGAGGGGCCTAGGGCGATGACGAGCTCGAGCGGTCCGGGGTAGTCCTGCGCCAGGATGTGCCGCGCCGCGTCGGCCAAGTGCCGTTCCTCGTTAAGCACCGGCATGACGACCGAGACGGAGGGCCAGGCCGCCGGTTCGCCGACGCTCGAGGCGGCGGGGATCGAAGCGCGGTCGGCGGTGGGGGCGGGAGGGGTTGTGATGGGGTTCGCGTCCATTTCGGTGGGACTTTATCGGCTGACGGGGGGTGCGGTCACGGCGTTCGCCGAACCCGCGGCAGGCGCTGAGGAAACGGTCAGGGCGCCTCGCGGGAGGCGAGGATCGCGGCGCGGCGGGCGAGCCGGTGGGTGCGGCGGATGCGCGCCTCGTTGTTGCGGCGCTCGTCCTCGAAGCTCTGCAGGATCAGCGGCGGCACGGGGCGGGGCTTGCCCTCGGCGTCGATGGCGACGAAGACGAGATAGGCGCTGGCCACGTGCATCGGCTCGGCACCGGCGCGGTCCCACCGCTCGGCCTCGACCCGGACGCCGATCTCCATCGAGGTGCTGCCGGTCCAGTTCACCTGTGCGTGGGTGTGCAGCAGGTCGCCGACATGGACCGGGTTGAGGAAGGCCATCTCGTCCATGGACGCGGTGACCGCCGGGCCGTTCGAGTGGCGGGTCGCGACCAGGCCGGCGACGTCGTCGACGAGCTTCATCATCACGCCGCCGTGGACGTTGCCCAGCAGGTTGACGTCGAGCTGGGTCATCACCCGGCTCAGCGAGATGCGGGTCGCCGAGCTCGGCTTCGGCTCGGGGCTGTCTAGATTCCCAGGCATGATCACACGATAGGCGCTCTGGAAGCCATGCGTGTCACCGGGATTGGTGCGCCGCTGCCGGGGCTTCAGAAGTAGCCGGGTTCATGCAGAGCACCCACGCACCGGTTGCCGGGACTGTGCGCAGGGCGTAGCGAGTGGCGCCCACGATCGCGGAGGTGCTGTCGGCATTCGGCGGAGTTCGCAGCGAGGTCTGGATCCAGGACGCGACCACCGGTGCGCCGCCGTCTCCGGCGACGACGCGGGCGCAGTCACCGAGCAGGTCCGCGGCGCCGCGCTGGTCCATCTGCGTGACTTCACAGGCCATGGCGTGCACGGATCTGGGCAGGCCGCCGAACAGGACGACGTCGAGCCGTCCGCCGCCGTCGAGCCGAGCGCTGGATTCGTCGACGTGGCCGCCGCCGGTGTCAGGACTGAAGCGCAGGCGGTATTTCTGGCCGATCACCGCGTCGATGCGGTCAGCGGTCACCGTTTGCATGACCGACTGCTGTGCCTCACGGTCTTGCGGAGAGGGGCCGCCGAGTGATCCGGACGCCAGGTCCGCTGAGCGTGGCACGAGTGCGATTGCGAGAGCGGTGACCGCAACGGAGGTCGCGACCGTCGCAAAAGGAATTACTAAGCGTGCGATATTCGGCACAATGAGTGAGATTAGACGTTCGTGGGGCGCATCACCATGCGACGCGCCGCTGAGGGTGCGTGCGGCCGCTGAGCGGCGGAGGCGAGGGAATCCGATTCCTTCGAGCGAGGCCGCGCGGTCAATCCAGGCCGAGACCTTCATCCGTCGGGACGTGGTCCGCGGCGGTGTTGTCCGTGGCGGGATGGGCTTTGCCTGCCGGGCCTTGGGCGAACGCGGTCAGCAGGTTGAGCGTGGCGGTGCGCACGAAAGCCTGGCCGGCGAGGGTGACCGCGACCGGCGAGCACTGTGTCCCGAGGGCGCAGATCCACTGCATGGTCC
>NZ_DASZGI010000332.1:0-3770 GCF_035938995.1 Actinocrinis sp. | reverse complement strand
ACCGGTACCTGGAGGACGTTACCGGCTACGATGCCCGGCGAATTCGAACCAGAGCCGGAGGCGGACGTGCCGCCGCCCTCGCCGCTGTTCTTGCACGAGTTGCCGCGGTCGTTGTTCCCGATGCCGATGATGTCGAGCTGGTTGCCGCAGATGTTGACCGGCGCGTTGATCGGAATCTGGATCAGGTTGCCGGAGCCGACGCCGGGGGAGCCGTGGCTCGATCCCGAGGCACTCGCGCCCCCACCCGAGTTGGCGCAGTCGTTTCCGGCCACGGTGTCCAGGATCCCGATCACGCCGACCTGGTTGCCGCAGATATTGATCGGCAGGTTGATCGGGATCTCGAGCAGGTTGCCAGAGGCGACGCCCGGCGAGCCGGCCGCGTCACCGGACGCGGTGGCGCCGGTGTCGGCCTGGGCGGTGGTCATGCCGAACCCGGTCATCAGCAGGCCGCCCGTGGTGAGACCCAGCGCGACGTGTCGTCGAGTGGAGTAGTACATGTGGAATCCCAAGCCCTTCAGTTGGACGCCGCCTGGTTGATTCATCCGGAAAGAACGAAGTGCGACGATCTGGGTTTCGGCAAATCTGACGAATCCTGCGGACGAGTGAATTGCGCGCCGATCGCACAACCGTCGTCGGCGCGGCATACCGCGCGGCGCCGTGAAATCGGAACCGACGTGTTCGAACTCGACGACGAACGGGTGGAGCCCGGACCGCACGTGCCGGTCCGGGCTCCACCACTCGCCGGAGGTCCCGGCTGTGGGTCAGTTCTCGCTGTGGTTGCCGAAGACCCAGTCGAGCACGCCGATGACGTCAACGCCGTTGCCGGTGATGTTGATCGGCGCGTGCACCGGAACCTGGGTGTTGTTGCCGGAGCCGACGCCGGGTGAGTTCCACGCCGAGCCCTCGGCAGAGGTGTCGGCCATCGCCGCGCCGGCGCCGGCCACGATCAGGCCGCCGGCGGCCGCGGTCAGGGCGACGATCTTCTTGAGCTTCATCGAGAGATACCTCGCGGTTCAGTTGATACAGGGCAGGTGGGGTCGCGGCGGCTGGCCGTCCCGACGTGCGGACGGCACCGAGAGTCGCAGTGCCGCCCGGCGCCACGTGCATCCCAACGAGGCCTGAACGCGCCGAGGCACGGATACGATCTGCTGATCCTTCTTTTTGGCGAACCTACGATCAACTGAATGTTCCGTCAGCGGAAATGCGCTCATCGGACCACTCGGCAAACGCGCAGGTAGCCCTCGAACGGTCGCACTTGCGCTTGCCGCAACGTCAACTTCTAGCGTCGGCGACAGGCCGGAAAGACCGGCCTGAGGGTCGCGACCGGGCGGACGGCGGAGGATGAGACCGTGACGTGGACCATCGCGGAAGTCGCGCGGATGTCGAAGATCACAACGCGCGCGCTGCGGCACTACGACGCGATCGGACTACTGCCGCCCGCCGGAGTCGGGCCGGGCGGCGTGCGTCTCTACGAGCGCGAACAGCTGATGTGCCTCCAACGCGTGCTGTTGCTGCGTGAGCTGGGACTCGGGCTCGACGTCATCGCGTCCGTGCTCGACGAGCAGGACGAGCGCGGCACGGAAGCCGTGCTCGCCCGGCACCGTGACTGGCTGCTCAATGAGAGCGAGCGGCTGGCCCGGCTGGCCACCACCGTCCAGCGCACCCTCGACTCCATGACCGGAGGAACAGAAATGCAACCCGAGGAGCTGTTCGAGGGCTTCGACCCGGCCGAGTACGAGGCCGAGGTCAACGAGCGGTGGCCGGAGCAGGCCGCCGAGGCGCGCCGCCGTACCGCCGGCTGGACACCCGAGGACTTCAAGGAGGCCGGGCGGAAGCAGGCCGAGTTCGCGCGCCGGTTCGCAGGCCTCGCGCGCGACGGCGTGGCTGCTGACGACCCGCGTACCCAAGCGGCCGTCGCCGCGCACTACACGGGCGTCTGCCAGTTCTGGACGCCGAACGCCGCTGCGTACAAGGGGCTCGGCGAAATGTACGTCGCCGACGAGCGCTTCCGGCAGAACTACGACAAGCACCGGCCGGGAACAGCTCAGTATCTGCGTGACGCGATCGTGGTCTACGCCGACGCCAACCTGGACTAGGCGGTGCGGTCGTACTCGAGCGGCTGCCATACCACGCGCCACCGACAGAACCGGCGCGTCGCCGGACCTCCACCCCGAAAACCAGCTAGCGTAGACAGCTAAGAAGAGAAACACTCGAATGAGCAACCCGACGGTGCGACGTCATAAGCGTGACGCCGTGTGAGACGATCACTAAGGGTTCACCCATTCAGGTGCTCGAACGGCTTCAGGAAGGAGGCGTGCGATGGTGTCGAGCCGCAGGGCGACCGCCCCGCATTTGGTGCCGGTCGACGACGGCGAGCGGTGGTACGGCGAGGAGCTGGGTACTCGCGCCGGATACCGCATCGCCACCGTGCGCCCGCAGAGCTTCACCGATGCCAAGGTCATCGGCGAGTACTTCCGGGATGGCATCCCGGTCATCATGAACCTGGCGGATCTGGAGGAGGCCGACGCGAAGCGGATCGTCGACTTCGCCTCCGGCCTGATCTTCTCGCTGCGCGGCGGGATAGAGCGGGTCGCCTCCCGGGTGTTCCTGCTCTCGCCGCAGGGCACGGAGCTGATGGACGGGGCGCAGAGCCCGTCCGCCGACCCGGGGTTCTTCAACCAGGACTAACAAGGTCCGGATCGCCCACCAAAGCGGCAGACGCCGCCGGGAACTCGTCCATCGCGACGGGTAACCGGCGGCGTCTCAGTTTTCCACAGCTTTCTGCCGATGCATCCACGGCCCTCCCGAGCAGCCAAGTGGCGCTGTTAATGTCGCCGCAGGTCTTCAAAGGCGAAAACGGGGAGAGGTTTCGGCATGGCTTTGGATCTGCCGGGGGAAGTGGTCCGGCTCCTGAATTTCATCGGGGTCGACTGGCCGATGATCAACGAGGACGCTGTGCGTGAGGTCGCCGGATTCGTGAAGGAGTTCGCGGACGACCTCCAGTCCTCGCATCAGGACGCGACGCAGGCGATCCACGCGACGGGAGCCGCGTATCAGGGCACGTCGTACGATGCGTTGGTCCAGGGCTGGGCGGACAAGTCGAACACGCACATGACGGCCCTGTTGGACGCCTGCCGCGTCGTGGTGACGGCCCTCGAGGCGGCCGCGGACTTCATCGTGGCGCAGAAGGTCGTCGCGATCGGTGAACTGGTCGCGCTCGCAGCGTCGTTCATAGCGGACCAGGCCGCCGCCGTCGCCACGTTCGGCCTAGCCGAGGCGGCGCTCGCCGCGATCGAGATGGCCGCCCGCAAGGCGGTCGAGTTCCTGGAGCAGCAGCTGGAGCAGTTCATCATCGCCGAGGTGATCGAGGGGGGCTTCAAGGCGCTCAAGCCGGTGGTCGAGAGCGCGATGAAGGGCTTCGTGTTCGAGGCGACCGCAGGCGCCCTCGGTATCGCGGCCAGCAGTGGCGCAAGCGGGAGTGGAGGTGGAGGAGGTCATGCCCAAGACAGAGGCGCCGACGCCGGTAATGGCGCTGGCGGCAGCGCTGGCACTGGCACCAGCAGCGGCACCCGCAGTGGCGTCGGCACCAGCACCAGCACCGGTTTCATGATCCATCCGGAGCAGCTGCATTCGCACGCGCAGATCTTGCACAGACACGCGGACGCGGTCGCCGGACACGCGCAGATGCTCATCGGCAGGCTGTCGGGAGTGAGCTTCACATGAGCGAGGCCGCCCACGTCCTTGAACGCGGGGTCCGCGACGACCTGGTC
>NZ_DASZGI010000331.1:0-4408 GCF_035938995.1 Actinocrinis sp. | reverse complement strand
GTCACGGGCTCGTGCGGTCGAGCACGAGTGAGCCGTTCGGCGGGTAGATCTTCAGCGTGTTCTGCGTGCACGTGTACGGTGTGGGCGCGGTTTCGACCGTGAGCGCTCCGCTGTTGTTATAGACCCCGTTCTCGTAGAGGGTCCAGGTCCCGACCGGACGGATGTCACTGTCCAAGAGCGTGCCGTTGCGGGTCTCGTATTGGGCGGTGGCAGTGCCGCGCACGATCTCCTCCCACGACTCGCCGCCGGCGTTTGCGGTGAACACGGAGCCGGTGCTTGATCCGTAGTCTGCGATGAGGGTGCCGTCGGATCGGTAGGTCTCGTTGGGCCCTAGGCCGCTGAATTGCACGGGGTTGCCGTTGATGGTGTTGGTGACGTCCTCGGACACGGGCGCCCAGGTGCCTATCACGCACGGATCGAGCCCTGAGGTCGGGCTCGGCGCCGGCGTCGGCGTCGTGGCCGCCGCGGCGGCGTGCGCGGAGGTGACCGCCGTCGCGGACGTGGACGTGGACGAAGAGTGCTGCGACGTCGGGGTACCGCCGTTGTTGCGATCGTGCAGCAGGACGATGCTCACGCCGGCCACGGCGCCGATGATCGCGACGGCAGTGACCGCTCTGGTCATGCTGGCACGCGAGAGCCGCGACAGTGTCCCCGTAGGCGCGGTCGGGCCATAGGCGTAGGGGGATGGTGGAAGCGTCGGGGCGGGCGGCGCAAGGTGGCCGGCGACGGCGGCGGCCATCGATGGCGGCAGCCATGTGCCGATCACCTGCACCGTCTGAGGGCTCTGGTATTCACGGCACGCGGCGATGACGTCGGCCGGGGTCGGCCGCGCTTGAGGGTCCTTGCTCAGGCACCGCTCGATCAGCGTCCGCAGTGGAGGGGCGCAGTCCCCGAGATCAGCCGGCTGATGCAGGATGCGGGGGAAGACCACAGCCGGGTCTCCCGTGCCGAACGGCGAACGGCCGAGCGCCGCGTACGCCGCCAGATGACCGAGCGCGAACATGTCCACGGACGGGGTCGGGAGCTGGCCCTGGATCTGTTCGGGCGCCATGAACTGGGGCGAGCCGACCCGCATGCCCAGCCGGGTGAGCGCGGATTCGTCCACGGCCTGCGCGATGCCGAAGTCGATCACCCGCGGGCCGTCCGGAGCGAGCAGCACGTTGGACGGCTTGAGGTCGCGGTGCACCACCCCGGCGGCGTGAATCGCGGCGAGCGCCTCGGCGACGCCCGCCATAAGGGAGAACACTGAGGACGGCGGCATCGGTCCGTGCTGTTTGACGGCCTCCTGGAGGGACGGGCCGGGGACGTAGGCGGTGACGAGCCACGGCGGGGTGGCGTCCGGGTCCGCGTCGAGGACTTGGGCGGTGTAGAGCCCGTGCACCCGCCGCGCGGCACCGACCTCGCGCCGGAACCGCTCGCGGAAGTCCGCGTCGGCGCCGAACTCCGGGCGCACGATCTTGAGGGCGACCGGCCGACCGCCCGGGGTGTAGGCGAGGTACACCCTGCCCATGCCGCCCGCGCCGAGCCGGGCGCGCACTTGGTATCCGGCGATCTGCGCCGGATCGTCACCGGACAACGGCTCCATGCCCACCCGCGCCGCCTCCCAGAACCCTCCCCAGCCGACCGGCAGGCCGACTCCACCCCACCGACTCGCTCCAGGTGCGTCCGCGGAAATACTTCCACAGCGATGTGAAGGCGGCTACACGCTTCTGCATGACCGAGACGCGTTCGTGCTCAACCAACCCGTTCCACGCCGTCGGGCTGCTCCCCCGCTTCGTCGATCCCGAGCCGCGCGCGCTCGGCGTCCACGACGCGCCGGGCCAGCGCCGTCTCGGTCAAGTCAAGGGCCTGCGGTGTGGTCTCGGCCAGTTCGCTGCGGCGGGCGAACGCGTCGAAGAGCGCTGTCTTCGCGTCCAGCAGCTCCAGCATCCGCTGATCGACGCTGTCGGCGACCAGCAGGCGGTGCACCTGCACCCGGCTGATCTGGCCCATCCGGTGCGCCCGCGCGATCGCCTGCGTCTCGAGCGTCGGCTTCACCTGGGGTTCGCAGAGGATCACGACTGACGCGGCCTGCATGTTGAGCCCGATACCGCCGGCCTGGATCTGGCTGACCAGCACCGCATGGCCGTTCGCCTTCGCGAAGGCGTCGACCATCTCCTGGCGGCGGGCCGGCGGCACGGAGCCGGTCAGCGGGCCGAGGGCGCGGCCGCCGAGCGCTTCGCAGACGGCGTCCAGCACGTCGCGGAAGTTGGAGAAGACCACGACCTTGCGGCCCGAGTCGCGCGCCTCGTCGGCGATCTCGACCAGGCGGCGCAGTTTCGCGGAGCTCTTGGCGCTGCCGGTGGCGTAGGCGGCGCGCCGCATCGCCATGAAGTTGCGCGCGGCGACCGCCTCGCGGTAGAGGGCGAGCTCCTGCGGGCCGAACTCCTCCCATTCGTCCACCTGCACCAGTTCCGGCAGTTCGGCGAGCACGTCCTCCTGATTGCGGCGCAGGTACGCGGGTGCGACGGCGCGCCGGAAGGCCCGCGACCCGGCCACGCCGTCCGCGTCGTGCACCTCATCGACCAGCCGGGGCTGGAGGTAGCCGACCAGGTTGCGGAACTCCTGGACGCGGTTCTCCATCGGGGTGCCGGTGAGGAAGACCACCCGTTCGGCGCGCGCCGTCCACGCGCGCACGGTCCTCGACCGCTGCGTATCAGGGTTCTTGACGTAGTGCGCCTCGTCGACGACCACCATGGCGATGCGGACCGAGCGCGGGATGTCGAGGCTCTGGACGGCCTCGAAGGTCGTCACGCCGACACCGCCATGGGCCACCCACGCCGCGGTGTTCGCGTCGCGGTCCGGGCCGTGCATCCGGTGCGGTCGCAGGGTGCTGTGCGCGGACACCTCCCGCATCCAGTTGATCAGAACGCTGGCCGGGCAGATCACCAGGAAGTGGCGCTGTCCTGCGGCGTGCAGGTGGGCGAGCGCGGCGATCGCCTCGACGGTCTTGCCACAGCCCATCTCGTCGCCGAGGATCACCCGGCGCTGGGCGAGCGCGAACCTGGCGCCGAACTCCTGGTAGCCGCGCAGGGACACCTTCAGATGGGTCGTGTCCAGCTCCTGCCGCGCTATTCGCTCGGCCAGGTCCTCGGGCAGGAAGCCGCGGGCCGCGTCGCCGTCGACGCGGGTGGTGACGATCCGGCTCAGGGTGCTGAAGTACCGGGCGGCGTTCTGCTCGAAGTCCTTGCGCACCCGGGCGGGCTTGGCCGGGGCCGCGCGCAGCTTCTGGTTAGCGGTCGCGATCCGGTCCAGCCGCCCCTTGGACTCGGCCTCGTCGAGCAGCACCTCGATGCGTTCGGCGGCGTCACGCGCTTGTTCGCGGCGCTCGGCCCCGGCCAGTGCCCGGCGCACCCGGCTGCGCAGCGGTTGTGCCGCGTCGGCGAGCGCGGCGAGTTGCTCGCCCAGTTTCCGCGCCGGTTCGCGCAGGCGGGTCAGCGTCCGCTCGGCGCCGTGGACTTGATGCAGCGCGGACAGCAGGGCGACGGCGCGTTCGTCGCCGGTGTCGAGGTCGGCGGTGACCTTGATGTCGTCCTCGGCGTTCGCGGCGATCCGTTGCGCGGCGGCCATGGTGTAGCGGGCGCCGCGGCCGCTGATGCCGGGTGCCGCGGCCAGGTGGGCCGCAGAAGTCTCCAGTACAGAGCCGACGGTCTCGTATCCGGCCTTCTGCAGCTTCGCGATGGGCAGACGCGTGCTGGTTACGTCGGTGAGGCGGGTGACGGGCATGTCGGCCAGCTGCCGCCGCGCCTCGGCCGTGCGATATTCCGCATGGGCGGCGCGGACCGCCTCGTGAAGCCGATCCTCGCCTTCGCCGAGATCCCGCACCGCTGAGACGGCGTCAGCCGCCCGGCGCAGCAGCCGACGCATCGCCGACGGCTTGTCGGCCACCGTCCGCTCGGCCACCCGGCCCCCTCGTCGATTCTCGTCGGAGCGGTCCCTGAAGCAGACTATGGCATCCGCTCTTCGCCGCGGGCCGCCGCCCGGTTCACGTCGACGAACTGTGACGATGACGGCGACACATCGACAAAGGACGCTTCGATAAAAAACCGGGCCGGATACGGGCCCTCAGCCTGTGGGGGTAAGGCGTGGGGGTGGGGCCCGCAACCGGCCCGGCGGTCACTACCGGAAAAGCTTATTCACTTCACTTATTTGCTTGGCGCATATGAAGTTGTCCTCGTCGCCTGACGATTCCGGCCACCGCTGCGTCTTTGCAGCGACGGCCGGTCAGTCGAGGAGGAAGTCGGCGGCGCCGGTCTTGGCCGCCTCGATGAACGCGGTCATCTCCCCGGCCGTGTACACCAGGGCAGGACCCGCCGGGTCGGTGGACTGGCGCAGCGCGATCCGACCGTCCTGCAACTTCAGGACCTCC
>NZ_DASZGI010000330.1:0-13646 GCF_035938995.1 Actinocrinis sp. | reverse complement strand
CTGACGCCACCACTGGCACCAGCAGCCGCCACACGCGCCGCGTGGACCGAAGAGGTCTTGCAGGTCGGGCCATCGGGCGGCGGACAGCGGCTCGGTGCGCAGTGGTGACGCCGTGGTCATGCGGCCATCATCGCCGGGCCCGCCCACAGCGGCGATGGGGCAGTTGGTTAGGCGACGGTGCCCGGACTACCGGGCTCACCGACAGCCGCGGTGCCGTCAGGTCACGCGATCGACGACATTACGTGCTTGACCCGGGTGTAGTCCTCGAAGCCGTACATCGACAGGTCCTTGCCGTAGCCCGAGTGGCCGAAGCCGCCGTGGGGCATCTCGGCGACCAGCGGGATGTGGGTGTTGATCCACACGCAGCCGAAGTCGAGGTCCCGCGAGCAGCGCAGCGCGCGGGCGTGGTCCTTGGTCCACACGGACGAGGCGAGGCCGTAGACCGTGCCGTTGGCGAAGTCGACCGCCTCCTGCTCGGTGGCGAACTTCTGCACCGTGATGACCGGGCCGAAGACCTCGTGCTGGATGATCTCGTCGTCCTGCTTCAGCTGGGTGACCACGGTCGGGGCGTAGAAGTACCCGACCTCGCCCACCCGGCGCCCGCCGGTCTCGATCCGGGCGTGCTGCGGCAGCCGCTCGATGAAGCCGTGCACCCGGGCCAGCTGGTCCGGGTTGTTCAGCGGGCCGTAGAGCACGTCTTCGTCGTCGGGCATTCCGGTCTTGGTGTTCCGCGCCGCCTCGGTCAGCTGGGCCACGAACTCGTCGTGGATCGACTCGTGCACCAGGACGCGCGTCGCCGCGGTGCAGTCCTGGCCGGCGTTGAAGTATCCGGCCACGGAGATGCCCTCGACGGCGGCCGGGATGTCGGCGTCCTCGAACACCAGGACCGGAGCCTTGCCGCCGAGCTCGAGGTGCACCCGCTTGACGTCCTTCGCGGCGGACGCGGCGACTTCCATGCCGGCCCGGACCGAGCCGGTGATCGAGGCCATCGCCGGGATCGGGTGCTCGACCAGCGCGCGGCCGGTGTCCCGGTCGCCGCAGATCACGTTGAACACGCCGGCGGGCAGGAACTCCTGCGCCACCTCGGCGAACAGCAGCGTCGACATCGGGGTCGTGTCGGAGGGCTTGAGCACCACGGTATTCCCGGCGGCGATGGCCGGCGCGATCTTCCAGACAGCCATCAGCAGCGGGTAGTTCCACGGGGTCACCTGGGCGCATACGCCGACCGGCTCGCGGCGGATGGTCGAGGTGTGGTCGGTCATGTACTCGGCGGTGGCCCGGCCCTCGAGCAACCGGGCCGCCCCGGCGAAGAAGCGCAGCTGGTCGACGATCGGCACCAGCTCCTCACTCAGCGTCAGGCCCAGCGGCTTGCCGGTGTTCTGCGATTCGACGGCGGCGAACTCCGCGGCCCGTGCCTCGACCGCGTCGGCGACCTTGAGCAGGGCCTTCTGCCGTTCGGCCGGGGTGACCCGGCGCCACTCCTTGAACGCCTCGGCGGCCACCCGCACCGCCGCGTCGACGTCGGCGGCGCTGGACACCGGCGCGTGCGCGATCACCTCCTCGGTGACCGGGTCGACGATCGGGCTGGTGCGACCCTCGGCGGTGTCGACGGGCTTGCCGCCGACGATGTTGCGCAGCGCGCGCGGCTCCATAGGGGACTCTCCTCGGTGATCCTTCGTTGGAAGACCATTGGGAAGCTTCACTGGTGATTCGCAGTGGGGGCGGGGGTGTCCCGTCAGCGCTCAGCCTAACCCGAACCGCTGCCGAGAGCGATACCTCAGAGCCAAGTAGACGAGGGAATCAGTGATTGCAAGCGGTCCAAAATACGAATTCCATCGAATAGACCTTGCCAAGCGACGGGATCTGAAGCCATGATGGACAAGGTGTCGACCGAGAGCGCGCAGCAGGACGCCGTGGACGAGACCAGCAGTGTGAATGGGAGCGACGCGGCGCACGAACCTGCCGGCGAACCCGACGCACCGCACGAGACCCCCGCGGAGCACGAGGCGGGCGGTGAGCGCGGCACGGGCGCCGGGCGTCCGCGCCGCAGGACCCGAACCGCCCTGGACCCGCTGTCCAAGGCGATCATCGAGCAGCTGCAGCAGGACGGCCGCCGCGCATACGCCACGATCGGCAAGGCCGTGGGCCTTTCCGAGGCGGCGGTGCGTCAGCGGGTGCAGAAGCTGCAGGACACCGGCGTGATCCAGATCGTCGCGGTCACCGACCCGCTCACCGTCGGGTTCAGCCGCCAGGCGATGATCGGCATCCGCTGCGAAGGCGACATCGAGCCGGTGGCCGAGGCGCTGTCGGCGATGGCCGAGGTCGCCTACGTGGTCGCCACGGCCGGCGCGTTCGACCTGCTGGCCGAGGTGGTCACCGAGGACGACGACCAGCTGCTGGAGGTCATCAACAAGGGCATCCGCGCGATCCCGCAAGTCAGAAGCACCGAGAGCTTTGTCTACCTGAAGCTGCACAAACAGACATACACCTGGGGCACCCGATGACGACAGAGCAGTCGAGCAAGGCGTACGACCATCTTTGGATGCACTTCACGCGGATGTCGTCCTACCGGGACGCTCCCGTCCCGACGATCGTCCGCGGCGAGGGCGCCTACATCTTCGACGCGAACGGCCGCCGCTACCTCGACGGGCTGGCGGGCCTGTTCGTGGTGCAGGCCGGGCACGGGCGCACGGAGCTGGCCGAGGCGGCGTACAAGCAGGCGCAGGAGCTCGCCTTCTTCCCGATCTGGTCGTACGCGCACCCGAAGGCGGTGGAGCTGGCCGAGCGGCTGGCGAACCACACGCCGGGCGATCTGAACAAGGTCTTCTTCACGACCGGCGGCGGCGAGGCGGTCGAAACCGCGTGGAAGCTGGCCAAGCAGTACTTCAAGCTGACCGGACGGCCCACCAAGTACAAGGTCATCTCGCGCGCGGTCGCCTACCACGGCACCCCTCAGGGGGCTCTGTCGATCACCGGTCTGCCCGCTCTCAAGGCCCCGTTCGAGCCGCTGGTGCCGGGCGCGCACAAGGTCCCGAACACGAACTTCTACCGGGCCGCCGAAATCTCCGGGGTCGAAGCGCTGGGACAGGACCCTGAGGCGTTCGGCCGCTGGGCCGCCGGCCAGATCGAGCAGCAGATCCTCTTCGAGGGCCCGGAGACGGTGGCCGCGGTCTTCCTGGAGCCGGTACAGAACGCCGGCGGCTGCTTCCCGCCGCCGCCCGGATACTTCCAGCGGGTGCGCGAGATCTGCGACAAGTACGACGTGCTGCTGGTCTCCGACGAGGTCATCTGCGCCTTCGGCCGGCTGGGCACCATGTTCGCCTGCGACAAGTTCGGCTACGTGCCCGACATGATCACCTGCGCGAAGGGGATGACCTCCGGCTACTCCCCGATCGGCGCCTGCATCATCTCGGACCGGATCGCCGAGCCGTTCTACACCGGTGACAACACCTTCCTGCACGGCTACACCTTCGGCGGGCACCCGGTCTCGGCCGCGGTGGCGCTGGCGAACCTGGACATCTTCGAGCGCGAGGGGCTGCCGCAGCATGTGCTCGACAACGAGGGCGCGTTCCTGAAGACCCTGCGGCGGCTGCACGACCTGCCGATCGTCGGCGACGTGCGCGGCAACGGCTTCTTCTATGGGATCGAACTGGTCAAGGACAAGGCGACTAAGGAGACGCTCACCGACGACGAGTGCGAGCGAGTGCTGTACGGCTACCTGTCCAAGGCGCTGTTCGAGAACGGCCTGTACTGCCGCGCCGACGACCGCGGCGACCCGGTGGTGCAGCTGTCCCCGCCGCTGATCTGCGACCAGGCGCTGTTCGACGAGATGGAGCAGATCCTGCGCACAGTCCTTACCGAGGCCTGGCGGCGGCTGTAACGCGCCTATAACAGAGTTCTGCTGTAGTTTCCGGCCATGACCACCGCGCTGCTGCCGGACCCGGGTTCCACCACGCGGACCCGGGTCCGCCGCCTCCCCGAAAAGGCGGTCACCGACCGCCAGACCCTGCACGGCATCCTCGACGCCGGCCTCATCGCGCACGTCGCAGTCTGCGACACCCGCGGCGGCCCCGAACTTTCCGCACAACCTGCCCAGCCCTTCGCCCTCCCGGTCGCCTACGCCCGCGCCGACGAGACAGTCCTCTTCCACGGATCCACCGCGAGTCGGCTGTTCAGGCTCTGCGCGGCCGGCGCGCCGGTCTGCCTCACGGTGACCCTGCTCGACGGCCTGGTGCTGGCCAGATCGGCGTTCGAGTCGTCGATGAACTACCGCGGCGCCATGGTGCTCGGCCACTGCGCCGTGCTGCACGGCCGGGCCAAGCACGAGGCTCTCGAGCGGATCAGTGAGCACCTGATGCCGGGCCGCTGGAAGGAGATACGGCACCCCTCGGAGCAGGAGCTGCGCGCCACGACGGTGCTCGAGCTTCCCCTTGAGGAGTGCTCGATCAAGGTCTCCGCGGGCGGGCCCGGCGACGCCGACGGGGACGCCGACCTGCCGATTTGGGCCGGAACCGTCCCGCTCGCCGAGACCTGGTGCGATCCGATACCCGCCGACGACCTCTCCCCCGAGCTCGCCTCGGTTCCCGACTACATCCGACGCTGGCGGCGCTGACCGCACCGCCGCACAGTGGAAACTGGCATCCTGTGCACTCCCCTGGCAACCTCCCATGAACCACGCCCCGACTGACGCCGACACATCCCGCCGCGCCCTCTCCTTCTGGCACGACACCGTCCCCGGCGGCCTCGATCCCCGGCCCGGCCTGCCCGGCGATCAGACCGCGGACATCGCGATCGTCGGCGCCGGCTACACCGGCCTGTGGACCGCCTACTACCTCAAGAGGGCGGACCCGGCGCTGCGCATCGTCGTCCTCGAGGCCGAGTTCGCCGGGTTCGGGGCCTCGGGGCGCAACGGCGGCTGGTGCTCGGCGATCTTCCCGTCCAGCCTGACCAAGGTCGCGAAGGTGGCCGGATCGCCCGCGGCGGCGACCGCCCTGCAGCGCGCCCTGAACGCCACCGTGGACGAGGTTGGCCGGATCGCGGCGGCTGAGGGAATTGACTGCCATTACGCGAAGGGCGGCACGGTGGTGCTCGCCCGGACGCCGGTGCAACTGGAGCGGGCGCACGAGGAGGTCGAGGAGGGCCGCGCGTTCGGCTTCGGCGAGGAGGATCTGCGCCTGCTGTCGGCGGACGAGGCGACGCAACACGCGCACGCGGCCGACGTGCTCGGCGCGACCTTCACCCCGCACTGCGCCGCGATCCATCCGGCACGTCTGGCGCGCGGCCTGGCGGCGGCCGTCGAGCGTCTTGGCGTGCCGATCTTCGAGCGCACGCTGGTCACCGAGATCCGCGACGGAGTCGTGCGCACCCCGCACGGCACCGTCCGCGCCGAGATCGTCGTGCGAGCCACGGAGGGCTACACGGCGACCCTGCGCGGCTTCAAGCGGGCGATCGCCCCCGTCTACTCGCTCATGCTGGCCACCGAGCCGCTCTCGGACGAGACCTGGACCGCCATCGGGCTGACGGACCGCCAGACGTTCGCCGACCACCGGCATTTGATCATCTACGGCCAGCGAACCGCGGACGGCCGCCTGGCGTTCGGCGGACGCGGCGCGCCCTATCACTTCGGCTCGTCGATCAAGCCCGAGTACGACCGGGAACTTCGCGTACACGCCGAGCTCAGGAGCGTGCTCGTCGAGCTTTTCCCGGTGCTCGACGACGTCAAGATCACCCACACGTGGGGCGGAGCGCTCGGCGTGCCCCGCGACTGGTTCGCCTCGGTCGGCGTGGACCGGGCGGCGAAGCTGGCGTGGGCCGGCGGCTATGTGGGTGACGGGGTGGGGGCGTCGAACCTGGCCGGACGCACGCTGGCCGACCTGCTGCGCGGCGAGCGCACCGAACTGACGGAGTTGCCCTGGGTCGGGCACCGCTCGCCCCGGTGGGAGCCCGAGCCGGCCCGCTGGCTCGGTGCGAACCTCGGCCTGCGGGTGATGAGCGCCGCCGACGCGGAAGAAGCGCGCACCGGCCGCCCCTCCCGCCGCGCCGCGATCTTCGGCCGGTTCATCGGACACTGACCGCGGCACCTTGTGCACCGCGTCTTTCAGCAACGCGGCCGCGACCACCGCACCGGCCGGAATCCGGAAAGGTCACTGGTCGCGGGCGACTTTCATCCGATCAGGCGGCGAATTCAGCTAAGTCAAGGGCTGATGACTCGTCAGATTGGATGAACTTTGCCGGGTTTGGGTGGACCGGTCCGCCGCGTCGGGGACAGTTACGCTGTGAGCCTTCCCTCCGACAACCCCGTCCTCGACGTCCGCGGCCTGGTGTTTCCCGCCGACGGGTCGGTGCTGCGCCAGGTCCACCTGGCGGTGGGCGAGGGTGAGACGGTCGCGGTCCTGGGCCCGCGGGGCGCCGGCAAGTCCGTCCTGCGCGCCTGCCTGGCCGGGGAGCTCGATCCGGCGGGCGGCACCGTGTGGACTAACGGAAAGCCCTTCCACCTCATGCCGCCCGAGGCCAAGCGCGCGTTCCGGCTGCGCCACTACGGCCTCGTATACCAGGACACGGTCTTCCTGCCGGAGCTCACCCTCGCCGACAACGTGGCCCTTCCGCTGCGGTTCGCCGGGGTCGGCGCGGCGCGGGCCCGGCGCAAGGCGCTGACCTGGCTGGCCCGGTTCGAGATCGCCGAAGCGGCGGACGCACGGCTCACCGGCCTGCCGCTCGACCTGGTCAGGCGCGCCGCCCTGGCCCGGGCGATGGTGAACGATCCGCTTCTCGTGCTGGCCGACGAGCCGCTCGCCGGGCTGCCGTCGCAGAGCGCGGACACGCTCGGCCGGGTCCTGAATTCGATCGCGCTGTCGCACGGCACCGCGGTGCTCCTCTTCACCGACGATCCCGCCACCGCGGCGCGCTGCCAGCGCACGGTCAACCTCGTGGCGGGCCGCACCTCGGCCGAACCGGTGCCGATCGCCACTGTCACGCCCGCAGCTCCGGTCGGCGCGCCCGCGCCGACTGCTGTCTCGACGTCCAGGCCAAGCCCGGTCAAGGCAGCGCGATGAGTACCGTCGAGCGCGCCGCGGGTGCCGAGCCGAACGGATTCAGGGTCCGGCTGACGCTGCGTTTGGTGCTGCCGGTCGAGGGCTCCGCGCGCATCGACGCGATGCGGCTGGCCTGGTCCGCGGCGCTGGCGGCACTCCCCTTGACGGTCTGGCTCGCCGCGCCGGTCTCGGCACTCGGCACTGCGGGCGTCCTCGGGCTCGCGTGCGCCGCGCTGCCGGGCGCGACCGCGACGGCGTGGTCGGCGGCGCGAATGTATGACAGCCGCACGGGCGCGCTGCGTGCGCTGCGCCAGGCCGGGGCGGAGCAGCGCTCGGCATGGATGATGGCGACCTGCCGCGTGGTGCTGTTCACCGGCGCGGGCGCGCTGATTGGCGGCGTGTGCGTCATCGTGTTCCACGCACCGCTGCGCCGCCTGCTGCCGAACCACTCGCCGCTGCGCCCGATGTTGGCGGTCGGCGGTGCCGCGTGGTCCGCGGCGCTGGTGGCGACGGTCATCCTCGTCGTGCTCGGCGCGCTGCTGGCCAGTTCCCCGGCATGGCGGCGCCTCGATATGCGGCTGCGCGCCGCGTGGGCCGCGCTTCCCTGGTCCCGGGTCGAACGGGTCGTCAGCCCCGTCTGGGCAGCGCTGAGAACCGCGTCGATCAGCGCGCGGCGAGCAGCGCGACGGCCTCGGTAAGCGAGTCGACGACCGGGACGCCGACCTTCTCGAGCAGAGCCCGGCTGGACGAGCCGCCGGTGAACAGGACGGCGGTGGCGCCGATGTGGAACGCGGCGTGCGCGTCGTCGGCGCAGTCGCCGATCAGGGCGATCTGGTCCGCGGTCAGCGTCGGGTCCTCGGTCCTCAGGTGCTCGAAGTGCCGCACGAGGTACTTGGCCTTGGGCCCGAAGTCGGGGTCGTTCGGCCGCCCGTCGATGCGGTGGAAGCGGGCGTGCAGTTGGAACTCGCCAGTCAGCTGGAGCAGGGCAGTGTGTCCGTACATGGAGAGGAGGGACTGGCTGCGCGGCGGCGGCACCTGCGCCGACCAGGCGTCCATGGCAGCGAGCGCGTCCTTGTTGAGGCCGCAGTCCCGCACGTGTGACCGGTAGTGGCCGGCGAAGGCGACGTCCAAGACGGGCCATTGCTCGTCTGTCACCGGGAATCCGATCAACTCGGCGTAGAACTCCTCCATCGGACGCCGGTAAAGCTCCTGGTAGCGCTCGTTGGTGATGTGCTGGTCGACACCGATGGCGCGCAACGAGGCGTTGGTCGCGTCCACGACGAGTCCCTGATCGTCGAAGAGCGTCCCGTTCCAGTCCCAGACGATGTGTCGGATCACCCGATCAACCTAGCGGAGCGCCCGGACACCGGCGCCAAAGGGCCGACCGCCCTCGTCACCCGCGCCTCGTTCTCATTCACCCGGCCGCCGCGAGCTGCCCGCACGCCCCGTCGATCTCCCGACCACGCGTATCCCGCACCGTCACCGGCACGCCGTAGGCCTCCAGCGTCCGCACGAACGCGTCCTCGTCTTCGGGCCGCGAGGCAGTCCACTTCGAGCCCGGCGTCGGGTTGAGCGGGATCAGGTTCACGTGCGCCAGCTTGCCCCTGAGCCGCTTGCCGAGCAGGTCCGCCCGCCACGCCTGGTCGTTGATGTCCCTGATCAGCGCGTACTCGATCGACACCCGCCGCTTCGTGGTGTGCGCGTAGTCCCAGGCGGCGCCCAGCACCTCGCCGACCTTCCAGCGGGTGTTCACCGGCACCAGTTCGTCGCGCAGCTCGTCGTCGGGCGCGTGCAGCGAGACGGCGAGAGTCACGTTCAGCCGTTCGGCGGTCAGCTTCTCGATCGCCGGGACCAGTCCCACGGTGGAGACCGTGATGTGGCGCTGCGACAGCCCGAGGCCGTCCGGGGCGGGGTCAGTCAGCCTCCGCACCGCGTCGATGACCGCCTTGTAATTGGCCATCGGCTCGCCCATGCCCATGAACACCACGTTGGAGACCCGGCCCGGCCCGCCGGGCACCTCGCCCCGCGCCAGCTCCCGCGCCCCGGCGACGACCTGCTCGACGATCTCCGCCGTGGACAGGTTGCGGGTGAGCCCGGCCTGTCCGGTGGCGCAGAAGGGGCAGTTCATGCCGCAGCCGGCCTGTGAGGAAACGCACATCGTCACTCGGTCGGGATAGCGCATGAGCACGGATTCGACCAGCGCGCCGTCGTACAGCCGCCACAGGGTCTTGCGGGTCGTGCCGCCGTCGCACGTGATCTCGCGCACCGGCGTCATCAAGCGCGGGAAAAAGGTCTTGTAGAGCTGCTCGCGCAGCGCCGCGGGCACGTCTGGCCACTCGGCCGGGTCGTCCACCAGCCGT
This sequence comes from Actinocrinis sp., assembly GCF_035938995.1. GTDB lineage: Bacteria > Actinomycetota > Actinomycetes > Streptomycetales > Catenulisporaceae > DASZGI01. The sequence continues at coordinate 4,255 of NZ_DASZGI010000330.1, read as the reverse complement.
TCGAAGTAGTGCTTGGAGAGTTGGGCCGCGCGGAATCCCGGCAGCCCGAACTCCGTCACCGCCCGCTTGCGGTCGGCCGGGCTCAGGTCGGCCAGGTGGCGCGGCGGCTTGCCGCGCCGCGGGGCCTCGAAGAGCAGTTTGCCGGGAGCGGGGCGGGTGGTGGTCGGTGTAGGCAGATCCTGCGCGTTCATCCGCCCTATTGTCCCATGCGGAAATCAGCCCACCGGCACGAAGAGCGACAGCAGGAGCCAGACGACGGGAGCGGTCGGCAGGAGCGAGTCGAGGCGGTCCATGATGCCGCCGTGGCCCGGCAACAGGTTGCCCATGTCCTTGATGCCGAGGTCGCGCTTGATCATCGATTCGCACAGGTCGCCGAGCGTCGCGCTGCCCACCACCGCGACGCCGAGGACGGCGCCCTGCCAGGCGTGCGCGTGGAGCATGGTGACCAGCGTGATCGCGCCCGCCGCGCCGGAGAGCAGCAGCGAGCCGACCAGGCCTTCCCAGGATTTCTTGGGCGAGATCGTCGGCGCCATGGGGTGGCGGCCGAACAGTACGCCCGCCGTGTAGCCGCCGGTGTCGTTGCAGACCACGAGGATCAGGAAGATCAGGACGCGCTGGGGTCCGTGGTCCGCGGCCGTGAGTAGGGCGGCGAATCCGGCGAGGAAAGGCACATAGACGGCGGCGAACACCCCGGCGCTCGCGTCGCGCAGGAATCCCTCGGACCCGTCGGCCAGGCGCCAGACCATGGTGGCCACGACGGTGAGCGCGAGGGTGGCGGCGAGGGCGCCTTCGCCGCGGAAGTAGGCGGTGGCCAGCATGCCGAGGCCGCCGAGGGTGACCGGCAGGCGCGGGAAGCGGATGCCGCGCTCCTGGAAGGCGTTGTCCAGCTCACGCAGGGCGATGACGACGACGGTCGCGACCACGCCGACGAAGGCGACCTTGCGGATGAACAGCGAGGCGATGATCACGGCGCCGAGGCCGAGACCGACACCGATCGCGACGGGGAGGTTGCGCCCGGCTCGGCTCTGCCGACCAGGCGACGCCACAGGCTGCTCCCTCCGCTTGACGGCGCTCGTCATTCGCGCAGCCTTTCCCGAGCCGGATCATCTACCAGCGCATGACGGTACCCGATTTCGGGTGACCAAGGAGCAGCGCCCCCCGCGTGAAGAGGGCGTTGGAGGGGTAAGACCATCGGCCATGCGTGCGATGGTCCACCGGTCCACCGGTCCACCGGTCCACCGGTCCACCGGTCCACCGGTCCACCGGTCCACCGGTCCACCGGTCCGCAGTCCCGAGACCGAACGTGACGGCCGCGGCGCCCGAATCGTCCGCCACGGCCGCCGGTTCAGCTTCCGGCCGGCACTCGTGCCCTGTTCCGTAGCCGCCGATCTCGCCTTCTTGCCGAGCTCGCGGCCTTTGTCGATGTGACGACCTGGACATCCGCCCGGGCCGACCCCACGCCCTGGATCGGGTCCGGCCGGGCTCAGACTTCGAGCAGCTCCGCTTCCTTGTGCTTGAGCAGCTCGTCGATCTGGGCCGTGTGCTTCGCGGTGAAGCCGTCCAGCTCCTTCTCCGCGCGCTTGCCCTCGTCCTCGCCGACGTCGCCGTCCTTGATCAGCTTGTCGATGGCTTCCTTGGCGTGCCTGCGGATGTTGCGGACGGACACCTTCGCGTCCTCCGCCTTGCCGCGGGCGACCTTGATGTACTCCTTGCGGCGCTCCTCCGTCAGCTGCGGGAACACCACCCGGATGACGTTTCCGTCGTTGCCGGGGTTCACCCCGAGGTCGGAGTCGCGGATCGCCTTCTCCACCGCCCCGAGCGAGCTCTTGTCATACGGTGTGATCACGGCCATGCGGGCCTCAGGCGCCTGGATCGAAGCTAGCTGCGGGATGGGGGTCGCGGTGCCGTAATAGTCCACCGTGATCTTGTTGAACATGCCGGGGGTGGCCCGGCCGGTGCGAATGCCGGCGAAGTCCTCCTTGGCGACCGCCACGGCCTTGTCCATTTTCTCCTCGGCCTCGAGGAGGGTCTCGTCGATCACTTCTCGGCTCCTTGTCCGCCCGCGTCTGGGAAAGAGGCTCGGCACGGCGGCGGACATTCTCCGCCCTGCACCGTGGAGGGCGTCCGCGTCGCGGTAGCTGCCGACGCCCTTCCACGAGACAAACTACTGCGCAACCGGGCCGTCATCACGGCTGACCAGCGTACCGATCTTCGCGCCGGATACCGCACGCACGATGTTGCCTTCGACCAAGCCGAAGACCACGATCGGCAGTTCGTTGTCCATACACAGGGACACGGCGGTCGCGTCGATCGCACGCAGCCCGCGATTGAGCACTTCGCGCGGGGTGAGGGTGTCGAACTTCACGGCGTCCGGGTTGGTCTTCGGATCCGAGTCGTAGAGCCCGTCGACGCCTTGCTTAGCCATGAGCACGACCTCGGCGCCAATCTCGAGGGCGCGCTGAGCTGCGGTGGTGTCCGTGGTGAAGAAGGGCATCCCAGCCCCCGCACCGAAGATCACCACGCGGCCCTTCTCCAGGTGCCGGATGGCCCTCCGGGGGATGTACGGCTCGGCGACCTGGGCCATCGTGATCGCGGTCTGCACCCGGGTCTCGACGCCCTGCTTCTCCAGGAAGTCCTGGAGCGCGAGGCAGTTCATCACGGTGCCGAGCATGCCCATGTAGTCGCCGCGCACCTGCTCCATGCCGCGGTGCTTCAGCTCGGCGCCGCGGAAGAAGTTGCCGCCGCCGACCACGATCGCGATCTGCGTGCCGGTCTGGTGGATCGCATGGGCGATCTCGCGGGCGATGGCCTGGACCACGTCCGGGTCCACGCCGACCTTGCCCCCGCCGAAGACCTCGCCGGAGAGCTTGAGCAGGACGCGCTTATACAGCGCCGGTTCCCCATGCTGCGCGGGAAAAGCCGCAGCCGGGTCGGTGTCTTGGATACCAGCCACGACTGCGGCCTCCTTCGTCTGTCGCGTCACGCCCGCCGGTCGGCCGCACCGTTCAGTGTCGGCGTCGGAGTCGGTAGCCCGGCCGAGTCGGTGTCCGCGGCATACCGGCGCCCGAGCCGAGTGCCCAGGCGGCGACCGTTCGAACATCCGGCCGCTTTCAGCCCGCCAGACGGCTCGGCGCAACCCGCCGAGGCGCACCCCAGCGAAGCCAGAAGCACCGGACCGACTCGACCCGATCGCGCAACCCCGGAACCGCCGGGCGCCATCAGCCCGCCGACCCCGCCCGATCGGACGTGTGTGTCTTCCCCGGACCCATCATTCCAGTCCCGCCGGCCCGGCGCGCGCGCCACCCGGCAAATTCGTCTGACCGGTCGCGGATCGCGGCCGGTCAGACGAGCTCCCGCTGTCCAGCGTTCCCGAGGAGCGCTACGCCCCGACGCGGAAGCGCGCGAAGGCCTGCAGGCTCACGCCGGCCTCGTCGAGAACCTTCTGGACCGTCTTCTTCGGGTCCTTCGCGAACGCCTGCTCGAGCACGACGTTTTCCTTGAAGAACCCATTGACCCGGCCCTCGACGATCTTCGGCAGCGCGGCCTCCGGCTTGCCCTCCTCGCGCGAGGTCTCCTCGGCGAGGCGGCGCTCGTTCTCCACCACGTCGGCCGGGACGTCGGCGCGGCTCAGATAGGTCGGCGCGAACGCGGCGATGTGCTGGGCCACATCCTTGGCGACCTCGGCGTTCTCCTTGTCCAGCTGGACCAGGACGCCGACCTGCGCGGGGAGATCCGGGGAGGTCTTGTGCAGGTAGGTGGCCACGTAGCCGCCCTCGAGCACGGCGAAGCGGCGCAGCTCGATCTTCTCACCGAGGGTCGCGTTGGCCTCGTCGAGGAACTCCTGGACGGTCTTGCCCGAGGTCGGGAAGCTCGACGCGAGCAGCGCCGGGACCTCGGCCGGGCCGGTCGCCACGACGTGCGCGAGCAGCTCGGTCGCGACCTGCTGGAACCGGTCGCCCTTCGCGACGAAGTCGGTCTCGCAGTTCAGCTCGACCAGGGTGCCCTTGCCGTTGCCGACCTCGATCTGGGCGGTGACCAGGCCGTTGCTGGCGGAGCGGCCCTCGCGCTTGGTGACGCCCTTGAGTCCCTTGACCCGCAGGTATTCCACGGCCTTGTCGAAGTCTCCGTCGGTCTCGTCGAGCGCCTTCTTGACGTCCATCATTCCGGCGGCGGTCAGCTCGCGGAGCCGCTTGACGTCCGCAGTGGTGTAGTTCGCCATGCTGCTTTGTCCCTCGGTATGTGCCCGGTCCGCGTC
>NZ_DASZGI010000329.1:0-121554 GCF_035938995.1 Actinocrinis sp. | reverse complement strand
CCCGCGTTGTCGGCGGTGACGATGTCACCGTTGGCGTGCGCGCGCAGGCTGATGCTGCCGTCGCTGTTCTGAATCAGGTCGAAGGTCTCCCACCCGCCGATCGCGGTGCGGTTCGCGATCAGCGGCGACGCGCCGGCGTTGTCCGCCGTCACGATGTCGTTGTTCGCGTGCGCGCGGAAGCTGACCGGCACGGTGTCGTGGACGAGGTCGAACTCCTCCCACGGGCCGATCGCCGTCCGGTTGGCGATCAGCGGCGACGCGCCGGCGTTGTCGGCCGTCACGATGTGCTGGTTGTTGTAAGCACGGAGGCTGACACTGCCATCGGAGTTGTGGATCAGATAGAACGTCTCCCACGGGCCGGGCGCACCGCGGTTGGCGATCAGCGGCGAGTTCCCGTCGCTCTCGGCGGTGACCCAGTCGTGGTCGGAGTGCGCCCTCAGGTTCACGGTGCCGTCGTTGTTGGCCATCATGTCGAAGGTCTCGTTGGCGCCGATCGAGGTGGCGTCCGCGATGAGCGAGGTAGTGCTGTTCGCCGCGTCGACGTACTTGCCGTTGGCGTGGGCGTGCAGGCTGATCACGGACTCGGTGTTCGGCGGGAACGTGGTGGTGTTGTTCGTGTAGCCGGCCGCGACGATGTTGGCCTGCACGGAGTTCTCGGTGGCGTCGGAGGGGAAGCCGGCCGTGACGGCGCCCTCGAAGAACTCGCCCGTGCCTTCCGGGCTGTTGTCGCCGCCGGTGCCCAACTCGATGGACGGCTGCACCTTCATCGGGTTGTAGCCGTTGGGCAGCGGCCCGGAATAGGACTGGGTCAACCCGCCTGACTGCCCGCTGCCGAATTTGAGGGTGAAGTTGGTCGTCCCGTTGTTCTTCTCCCAGGCGGACACGAACGAGCCGGTCTCGCTCTGGATGCTGGTGGGGTTGGGGCCGGTGTTGCTGAAGTACATGCCGTTCTCGAGGTCGCCGCCGACCCAGGGACCGGAGCCGGTGCAGCCGCCCGTCCAGCACGCGGTGCCGTAGTAGATCGCGTTCATGGTCGAGTTGCCGTCGTCGGAGTCGTTGGTCTCGGCCGACCCGAAGTCGAAGCAGCAACTGCCGCTCGTGAGGTTCGACGACGTCAGCATGTACATGCCCTCGGGCTGCGAGCCGGTGGGCACGTTCTTGACGTTGTCGTTGCGGTATCCGGTGCCGATGTTGTCGACCACCACGCCGTAGGCCGGCTGGCCGCCGATGGTGACGGGCAGCGCCATCGCGTTCGCGCCGATGTCGGAGCCGTTCGGGCCGGGGCCGGAGAGGCCGCTCGAGCAGCCGGAGCAGGAACTGCCGGGCGAGATGGGCAGGTTGTTGCCGTTGGACGTCTGGTCGTACAGCTGGGTGATGGTGCAGGTCGTACCGGAGCAGAAGGAGACCTGCGGCGCCGAGGCGACCACACCCCCGGCGGACTGCAGGCCGATGTTCAGGGTGCTGCCATCCGAGGCGCGCTGGATCTGGTAGAGCGGGCCGTTGTAGGAGCCGAACATGGCCCGGGTGGTGCTGTAGGCCGCCTCGCACGGCGTCCCGCCGGAGGCGTAGATGTCGCACGGCAGCGACGTGGCCGCGGAAGCAGGTGTCGCGGCGGCGAACGCGGGCACCGCGATCGCGGCGGCCAGCAGGAAGGCGGCGGCCAGCCGCGTCCGGCGTCTGAGCTTGGACAGCAAGTGCACGAATACCTCCGTCAGATCAGTCTCGTCGCGGTCTGCCGGACCTGCTGGGGGTTCTCGGGGCAGCGCCGTGGCGGCGGTGTGGGCGGCGGGGACAGACTCCAAGGCGGGTCCGACCGACAGAGATCGCGCTTCGCGGTGACGCGCGGATAAGCGAAGGCTCCCCCTGTGGGGCAGCACACATATTCAGCTGACTTTAGATGTAAGTCAAGACTGTTGACGGCCGAGAAAGCAACATTGCGACGATCTTCAGGGTAAAGACAGACTTATCTGTGGCAGTGGGCCATCGATCTCATGCTCAAGGTGTGAAGGACAGTGCAATTTTGACTGATGCCGTCAGAACTGCTGCGGCACCCGGGATCTCCCCTCGGTTCGCCGCGGCTGATCTCCAGGCGCCGGGCGCGTTATCGTGGACCGAGCTGCACACCTGATGCGACGGGGCGGAAGGGGCCTGATGGTGGTCATGCAGGTACGGGGCATCGTGTTGCCCGAGCACGAGGAACGGTCGTTCTGGATCGACGGGGACCGGTTGCGCGAGGAACCAATAGCGGATGCGGACGTCGTGGTCGACGGCGGCTGGCTGCTGCCCGGTCTGGTCGACGTGCACACGCATCCGGGCACCGAGGAGATCGGCACCCGGCTGGACGACGAAACGCTGCGAAAGCATCTGATCGATCACCGCGACGCCGGGGTGCTGCTGGTGCGGACCCCGGGCTCGGCCGGGCGGATTCCGGGCTGGGTGGACGAGGATCCGCAGTTGCCGCGGGTGCGCTCGGCCGGTCCGTGGCTCGCGACGCCGGGGCGGTTCTTCCCCGGACACGGACGCGATGTGACCGAGGACGAGTTGCTCGCGGCCGCGGTGGAGGAGGCCGCGGCGTCCTCGGGCTGGTGCAAGGTGATCGGCGACTGGATGCCGGACCAGCCGGCGCTGCCGCTGGAGACGCTGACCGCCGTGGTCCAGGCCGTGCACGCCGAGGGCGGCAAGGTGGCCGTGCACTGCCAGACCGCCGAGGGCTGCCGCAACGCGGTCGAAGCCGGCGCCGACAGCCTGGAGCACGGGATGCACCTGGACCCAGGGCTGCTCGATCGGATGGCCGCGCAGGGCACCGCGCTGGTCCCGACGCTCGGCGTCTTCAACGCCGGGGCCGAGCGGGCGCGAGCCGCCGAGCCGACCCCTCGGCGGCAGTGGTTCCTGTCCGGCTTCGAGGCGATGCCGCAGCTCGTGCGCGCCGCGCATGAAGCCGGGGTCACCGTGCTGGCAGGCACCGACAGCTTCCCCTGCGGCACCGTGGCCGCAGAGGCGCAATTGCTCGCACGCTTCGGGCTTCCGCCAGAGGCCGCGGTCGGTGGCGCTTCCTGGATCGCCCGTTCCTGGCTCGGGCTGCCCGGCCTCGCCGACGGCGCCCCGGCCGACCTGGTGGCCTACGACACCGACCCGACACTCGACGTCTCCGTGCTCGCCCACCCGAAGCGCGTCATCCTGCGCGGAAAGGTCGTCGTCTGACCGCGCCGGCCCGCATGCGGGAAGCACCCCGCTGAGCCGCTCCCGACCATGAGAGCGGGCCGCTGATCTGCGGCCCGCTCTGCTCATTCCGGCCATCCGGCAGCCGGACCGCCGGTCTCGCCGCCGCTGAGTTCTGTCGGCGACCACCGTCCGAGCCCCGGCGTACTGACAGCGCGCATTGACGCCGCGTATTGACACCGTGCCCCATCCTTCCTCTATTGTGCTAGGGAACTAGATGAATAGAGGAACTGGTGATCGAGTTCCACCTGGACACACGCTCCGGCGTCGCCCCATACCTGCAGATCGTCCAACAGGTACGCCAGGCGCTGCTGCTGGGCCTGCTGTCCGAGGGCGACCAGCTGCCTACGGTCAAGCAGGTCGTGATGAAAGTCGCGATCAACCCGAACACCGTGCTCAAGGCCTACCGGGAGCTCGAGCGCGAGGGCCTGGTCTCGCCGAAGCCCGGGGTGGGCACCTTCGTCACGAAAACCCTGGGCCAGGCCTCGCTCACCGAACACGAACCGCTGCGCCGCGACCTCGAGGCTTGGCTGACTCGGGCCCGCACCGCGGGCCTGACCGAGGCCGAGATCGAGGCCCTGATCCACAGCACGTTCCGCGTCTCCGTCGAAGAGGAGAGATGACCACGATCTTGGAAGCCCACGCACTGGGCATGCAATACGGGCGACGCCGGGCGCTCACGGACTGCACGTTGGACATCCCGTCCGGGCACGTGGTGGGCCTCGTCGGCCCGAACGGCGCCGGCAAGTCCACGCTGCTCAAGCTTGCCAGCGGCTTGCTGAGCCCGACCTCGGGCAGCATCAGCGTGCTCGGCGACGCCCCGGGTTCGGGCCCTGCGCAACTCGCCCGCGTCGGCTTCCTCGCCCAGGACGCGCCCGTGTATCCGAACCTGTCCGTCGCCGACCACCTGCGGCTCGGCGCGCACCTCAACCCGCGCTGGAATCAGGAGTTCGCTGCGCGACGGATCGCTCAGCTCGACCTGGACCCGGCGCAGAAGGCCGGGAAACTCTCCGGCGGTCAGCGCGCCCAACTCGCCCTGACGGTGGCCGCCGGGAAGATGCCCGAACTGCTCCTGCTCGATGAGCCGGTCGCCAGCCTCGACCCGCTCGCCCGCCGCGAGTTCCTCAAGTACCTGATGGAATCCGTCGTGGAGAACGGCAGCAGCGTAATCCTCTCCTCGCACCTGATCTCCGACCTCGAACGGGTCTGCGACTACCTGATCGTGCTCGTCACCTCGCGGGTGCGGCTGGCCGGCGAGGTCGATCAGCTCATCGCCGCCCACCACCGGATCGTGTGCACCCGACGCGAGCCAGACACGCTCCCGGCCGGGCTGGAAGTGGTCTCGGCCGAGCACACCGACCGGCAGAGCACGTTCGTCGTGCGCACCGACGCTCCGCTGCCGGCCGGGGACTGGGCCGCAGAACCGATGAGCATGGAAGACCTCGTACTCACCTACATGGAGACCGGCGGCCCCGGCCACCGTCCGGCGACGCCGGTTTCGGAGGCTGTATTGAATGACGCTGCGTCGAATGAGGCTGTGTTGAACGAGGCTGTCTCGAATAAGGCAGCGTCGAATAAGGCTGCGTCGAATAAGGAGGCAGGGCGATGATCTGGCTGACCTGGCGTCAGTTTCGCACCCAGACCTTTGCGGTCGTGGCCATCCTCGCCGCAGCAGCTGTCTACCTGCTGATCACGGGGACGCAGCTGCGGCACTCCTACACCACCGACCTGGCCAGCTGTCAGCCGCAGAACAGCTGCCTCGGGCTGCTGAACGCGCTCCAAGACCAGTACAGCGGCCCGCAGTTTCTCGCCGAATTCTTCGTGATGGCCGCGCCGGCCCTGATCGGGATCTTCTGGGGCGCCCCGCTGATCGCCGGGGAACTCGAGCGCGGCACCCATCACATGGTCTGGAACCAGTCCGTGACCCGCACCCGCTGGCTCGCGGTCAAGCTCGCCGCCCTCGCGCTCGTGTCCGTCGTGACCGCCGGCCTGCTCAGCCTCCTGATCACCTGGTGGGCCAGCCCGCTCGACACCATCGCGGGCAACCGGTGGGGCACCAGGGCCTTCAACGCCCGCGACATCGCGCCGCTCGGCTATGCCGTCTTCGCCTTCGCGCTCGGGGTCACGCTCGGACTGCTGCTCCGGCGCACCGTGCCCGCCATGGCCGCCACCCTCGCGGTCTTCATCGCGGTCCAGGTCCTGATGACCGCGGCCGTCCGGCCGAACCTGCTGCCCGCGACGACGACCACCGTACCGATCAACCAGACCACTATGAGTCAGGCCGAGAGGTTCGACCGCTCCGAAGCGGTGACCGGCCCCGTCACCATCGACCTGCCCGCGCCGCCGGGCGCCTGGGCCCTGTCTCAGACCCCGGCCCTCAACAGCGCCGGCCAACCGATCCAGACCAGCGAGATCCTCAACTGCTGGAGCCAGATGCTCGCCCAAGGCCCGCCCGCGTTCAAGGGCGCATCATCGGGGTTCGGCTCCCTCGGGACCTGCCTCGCGCCACTCGACCTGCACGTCGACATCACCTACCAGCCCGCCGGCCGCTACTGGCCGCTGCAGTGGCTCGAGACAGCCGTTTACGCCGTCCTGGCCGCACTGCTCGCCGCCGCCTGCTTCTGGCGCGTCCGCCGACTTCGCGGATAACGGCAAACCGGTCAACCCCGGACGTTGCCGCTGGTGATGCCCCTGCGCATCACCAGCGGCATACGTCGTGGAGTGCGCCCGCCCGCCTCACGCATCCCGCAGGCGGAGAACAGCGCCGCCGGTGAGGAGTGCTGCGGCGGCCCAGGCGGCGAGAACGCCGAGGCCTTCCCAGGGGCCGATCGGTAGCGCCGCGAGGTTCCTCGTGGCCTGGATGGCAAGACCGGCGCTCATCGGTGCGTAGCGCTCGATGCGGCTGTGCCAGTGCGGGTCGGTGACGACTCCGGCGATGATCGGCGAAAGGTAGAGCAGGCCGAGCACGAGCCCGATGGCCACGGCGGAGTCCCGTACGAGTGCTGCGATGCCGAGGCTGAGCAACGCGATCAACGCGAGGTAGAGAACCGAACCCGCGGCGGCGCGGAGCACGGCGCCGTCGGTGGGCGAGAGCAGCCGATATCCGTGTGCTGCGGTGAAGCCGTGGCCTGGCATGACAAGCCGTGCGACGAGCACAGATCCGAGCACCGCGACCGAACCCGCAATCAGCGTAAAGCCACTGACCAACGCTGCCTTCGCAGCCAGCACTGTCGTGCGGCGCGGCATCGCCGTGAAGGTGACACGGATCATCCCGGTGCTGTATTCGCCACTGACCGCGAGGACAGCCAGGATCGCCGCGACCGCTTGGCCGAGCTCGACGCCGGCGAGGCTGATCTTGCCAGGGTCCTGGTTGCAGTCGACGGTCGGGCAGGTGACAGAGGAGGACGCCGCCGCGCTCACTGCGAGCGTCAGCACAGTGATGGCCAGCACCAGCCAGATCGTGCCGGGCAGGGTACGCAGCTTGGTCCACTCTGCGTGCAGTGTCTCCCGCCAGCGTGTCCGTCCGGCGCACGGTTCTCGGTCAAGATCCGCGCGCCGTGTCGACGTCGTCAGTGCTCGCGGCTCGACAGACGGCGCCTGGCTCATGGCCCGGCTCACGCGTCCCGCCGACGCAATTGGTAGACCGCCAGCCCTAGAGCAAGTGCCGCATAGGCACACAGCACCGCGAAGCCTGCCCATGGGGAGAGCGGGAAGTAGCCGTTTGCGGGCGTGTAGTTTGCCGTGACCTGCGGATAGGCGACCAGGCTCTGCTGGATCGCGAACGCGGCGGCCGGGGTGAGCCGGGTAAGCCATTCCGCGACGCCTGAAGGCAGCACGGACGCGACCGCGAGTATGTAGGGCAGCACGATCGCCACGATCACGAGGGTGACCGTCGCGGCGCTGCGCCGTAGCAGGGTGCCCACGGCCACCGCGAGCACGGCGACGACGGCGAAGAGGGCCGCAGTGCCCACGATCAGCCGCGCCTTCGTGAGGGACGAGACCGGCAGGAGGTAGCTGCCGTGGTTGTAGGCCAGATGGTCGCCGAGCGGGAGCGCGACGGCGGCCGCGACGAGCCCGACCACGAAGGCGACTACGCCGATCACGACGACCTTCGCCGCCAGCACCCGGCCGCGCCTGGGGCTCGCGGCCAGGGTCAGGCGGATCAGACCCCGCCGATACTCGGCCGTGACGAACATCGCGGCCACGACGATGATCGCGATCAGCCCGGCGAACGCGCCGACCAGGCTCTGCTCGACAGGCCGTCCCGAGCCCTGGCCGGACGCGGGCGCGATGTCGCCGGTCCCGGTCAGGCTGAACGCACCGTCAGACTGCTGAACCTGTTCGGCCTGCGCCAACAACTGGCCCCGCGGGCTGTCGCTTCCGATGGCCGTGCCGGTCCAGGTCCCGGCGGCCGACGCGCCCTGGAGCGAGACGTCGTCGAACGTGCCGGTGGTCAGGGTCGGGCCGCCGACCGCGCTGGCGGTGCCGAACCCCTGGCTCGTGACCGTGTAGTTCGGCGCTGCCGCGAACATCCCGACCTGCACGGTCGAAGACGCTCCAGGCAGAACCGCGGTCCCGACCTCGGTCCAGTGAACCCCGTCCACCGAGTCGTAGCCGGTGACTGTGTCGCCGGAGCGGGTCAACCGCAGCCACTGCGGAGAGGCCGCTGAGGCCATACCAGGCTCACCGGCGATGTCGCGGGTGTAGTTGTACTGCATCCGCACACCGTTGCTACCCGTCGTCATCATCGCCGCATACGGCGAGCCCTGCGTCGTGTTCTCCTTGACGATGATCCCGGCCTTGGACCACGGCTGGGTGCCAGGGGTCATCCCCGCGGTGCCCGCGTCCACCTCGATGCCACCGTGCGTGGAGTACAGACCGGTGAGGGAGGTCACCCGGGCGGTGATGCTCCCGTCTCCGGCCAAGGTCTGGTGCGCGAAGTAGAAGCTGTCGGACACGGCCTCCCCGTCCGGTCCCAGCGGCGGAACCTGACGACAGGCTGCGCCGCTCTTCGAGCCCGACCCGTCCGGGCCGCCACCACACGAGATTTGACCGCCCACCGCGGCCAGGACCCCGAAAAGCACCGTGAGCAACGCCGCGAGGACGAGCCCGATGCTCCAACCACGGACGGTTCGAACCTTGGTCCATTCGGCTCGCAGCAACTGCGCGAACCCGTCGCGCCCGACGTGCACGGCGGAGCGGTAGGGGGTGACCGTGGTCGTGCTCACCGGGACACCTCCTCGGCGCCCTCGCCGACCGTCGCCGCGCGGAACTCGACAGCTTCGCGGGTCAGCTCCATGTAGGCCTCTTCCAGCGTCGCGCGATGTGCCGAGATCTCGGAGAAGGGCACCGCGCTCGAGTTCAGGTGCGTGACGACGTCTTGTGCGGCGAGCCCGGACACCGTCAGCGTGTCGGGTCCGGTGACCGCGACCGTCGCCCCCGCGTTCGCCAGGGCCGTCATCGCCGGTGTGCGCGCGGTGGTGCGCACGGTGACCCGGTCGCCGGACGCTGCTGCGATCAGGTCCGCGACGCCGGCATCGGCGATGACTTTGCCGCGCCCGACCACGACCAGGTGGTCCGCGGCGTCCTCCAGTTCGCTCATCAGATGGCTGGAGACCAGCACCGCCCGGCCTTGCGCGGCCAGCGATCTCAGGAAGCCGCGCACCCACACAATGCCTTCGGGATCCATGCCGTTGAACGGCTCGTCGAGCATGAGCACGGGCGGGTCGCCGAGCAGTGCCGCGGCGATGCCTAAGCGCTGACGCATGCCTAGGGAGTAGCCACCGGCCTTGCGGCGGATCACCGTGCCGAGGCCGGCCTGCTCGACGACCTCGTCCACCCTGCGCGCCGACAGACCCTGGGAGTGAGCGAGCCAGAGCAGATGGTTGCGGGCGGTACGGCTCGGCTGCAGCGCAGCGGCGTCCAAAAGCGATCCGACGTGGCTTAGCGGGTGGCGCAGATCGCGATAGGGCCGTCCGCCGATCAGCGCGGTGCCCTCGTCCGCGGCGTCGAGACCGAGGATCACCCGCATGGTGGTGGACTTGCCGGCGCCGTTCGGGCCGACGAACCCGGTGACCTGCCCCGGCTCGACGGTGAAGGACATCCCGTCCAGAGCCGTGGTCGGCCCGAACCGCTTGCGCAGGCCGCTCACTTCGATGGTTGCTTCCATGCCCGCAGGCTAGGCGCCAGGTCGTGCCCGGATCGTCACGCCACAGAGCAGTCATCGCCGTAGCTCACGCGAGGGACGGCGACGGCCGGCCCTCCCCCGCACGAGGGACGGACGCGTCGCTTCCAGCAGGGATGGCAAGGCGCCCACCAGCGCCGACAATAGCCATGGCGGATCACGGGTGAGATTTGACGGCACACGAGCTAAGGAGCCAAGTGAGCGCAGCGGGAGTTCGGCGTTCCCGATGGGAGCAGACAGGCCGCGGCCTGGTCACCGCTCCACGGATGCCTTTCCTCGCCGCAGTGCTTCTGGGGCTCGCCGCGCTGCTCGAACTCGCCACACGCACAACCGTGACGAGCACGATGCGTGCCGGGCTAAGCCCAGGCCAAGGCCCGAACACGCCGAACCAGGTGCTCCAAATCGGGAACACCGCAGTGAGTCCTCAGGGCGTGATCCTCGTCTACGTGTTCGCGCTGGCGGCAACCCTGACGCCTGCGGTCTTACCCCCGACCACGGCCGCCGTCGTCGTCTGTGCGGCGAACCTGCTCTCCGTCGGGCTCTTCCACACCCTCACCCTCGCCGGTTGCTGCGGGCAAATCATCGCGCTGTACCGGCTCGGGCTGACCGGATCGCGGCTGCTGGCACCAGGCCTCGGCCTCCCCTTCCTGGTGATCGCACTCGCCGCCCCGAACCCGCCCAGCTCCGAAGCGGGCGTGCTGACCGTCCTGATGGCGTCGTTGGCCCCCGCGGCAGCCCTCACCGGGCTGGCGCGGCGCGCGCTCAGCGAAACCCTCGCGCACAGCGCGGCGCAGGAGGCCATCGCCACCACCCTGCTCGAGCACACCGCCCGCGGCGAACGCGCCCGCATCGCCCGCGAACTGCACGACGTCGTCGCCCACCACATCTCGATGATCGCGGTCCAAGCCGAGACGGCCCGAGTGGCCACTCCCGGAATGCCCGACACCGGGGCGCGCCGGCTGCTGGAGATCGGCGACACCGCGCGCGCCGCGCTCACCGAGATGCGGCGCCTGCTCGGCGTCCTGCGTGAGGACGCCCGCGACACGGCGCCCACCCGCCAACCCATCGACGAGCCAACCGCCAAACGTCGGCCCCAGCCTGGCCTGGAGCAGCTCAATGAACTGCTCGACGAGGCCAGGAGCGCATCGGGAACCGGGGTGCGCCTGATCATCTCCGGCTCCCCCGCCGCCCTCGACCCCGGCGTCGAGCTCGCCGCCTACCGCATCATCCAGGAGGCCCTGACCAATGCACGCCGCCACGCCCCAGGCACCGCCGTCGACGTGGAACTGCACTATGACCCCGACACGCTCCGCCTGCGCGTGCGCGACAACGGACCGGGAGCCCCTGCCATGGCACCGGTAGGCGGCCACGGTCTGCTCGGAATGCGCGAGCGCGCCGCGGCCGTCGGCGGACGCCTTCGCACCGGCCCGGCAGACCTAGGCGGCTACCTCGTCGAGGCCACCCTGCCCGCTAAGGCAGAGGGCATCGCATGAGCAGCAGCACACCGACCCCGATCCGCGTCGTCATCGCAGACGACCACCAAGTGGTGCGCACCGGCTACTCCGCACTGCTCGACACCCAGCCGGACTTCACCGTCGTCGGCACGGCGAGCAACGGCGCTGAGGCGATCAAACTCTGCCGAAACGCACACCCCGACGTGATCCTCATGGACGTGCGGATGCCGGAGACCGACGGCATTGAGGCCACCAGGCAACTGCTGGAGCCCGCCCCGCGCTCGGGCACGAACACGAGCAAGGATGCGAGCCAGGACACGGACACCCACACGCACACGAGGCCGCGCGTCCTCATCCTGACGACCTTCGACCTCGACGAATACGTCTACGACGCGCTCCGCGCCGGCGCCAGCGGCTTCCTACTCAAAGACGTCACGGCAGAACGACTCTTCGATGCGGTAAGGGTGGTGGCGGCCGGAAACGCGCTGCTCGCCCCCACCGTCACGCGCCGCCTCATCAGCGAGTTCGCCCAGCTGCGCGCCAGCACCTCGACCCCCGCTCCGGGCACCACCGCCGAGATGGCGTTCGCCGCGCTCACCCCCCGCGAGACGCAGGTCCTGCGCCTGGTCGCCGAGGGCATGTCCAACCCGGAGATCGCCACCCGCCTCGTCGTCACCGAAGAGACCGTCAAGACGCACGTAAGCAGGATCCTGAGCAAACTCGGCCTGCGCGATCGAACCCAGGCAGTCATCGCCGCCTACGAATCAGGCCTCGTCATACCAGGCAACCGCCCCCGCACCCGCGACGAACGACGCAGCTGACTCGACGCCCCTGAGGAGAGTGAAGCCAAAGTCCGCGGCGCAATGCTGGACGCAGAGTCCAGCTCCGCGGTCCGATGCACTCTCCCTATTAGGACCCGTACTTCGACAGGAATTCCAGGGCCTCTGCCAGATTCGAGTCCAGGTCGGCGATCGAGTCGAGTACCAGCCGGTACTCGGTCCAGGGTTCGAACTCGGTCTGTCGCTGTTGGACGGCTTGCCAGCTCGGCTCGTCGAAGCCCTCGACGTCTCGGGAGCGATGTTCCAAGCGTTGGCGGTGCACCCGCGGGTCGGAGCAGACTACTTCGATGAACGCCACCGGTACGCCGCGCCGTTCTGCCAGGCTCCGCCATTGCCGGCGGGCCGGCTCGACTGCGTTGACCGCGTCGATGATCACGTCCTGGCCCAGCGCGAGCATGCCGTCGGCCACCGCCTCTGCCACGACATAGGCGGCTAACCCGGTGGGCTGGTCACGGGCCACGCCCGCACGCCACATCGCCGCCTCGATGGGGTCGACCGACACCACGGGCGCGGGCAGCGTCCGTCCGAGTCGTTCGGCGACGGTGCTCTTTCCGGCCCCGGGCAGGCCCGCCATCACGATCAGCATGAGAGCACTCTGGCACAATCGCGGTGGCTTAGGTTCGAGGTCAAGCTGCGGTCAGAGCGGCCTCGATCGCAGCGCCGTTGCGGTCGAGCCAGGCCTCGCGCCGCTTGATCACGTCCCCCACCCCCTCGTCCCACATGCGCTGCCACCCGCCGCCATCCACTTCGGCGCGGTGCTTCATCAGATGCCACGAGCGGCGGGTGCGCAGTACCGCGACCTCCACGAGTCTGCCCCGATCCCGGTCGGACATCCCGTAGGCATCGGCGAGGATACGGCAGCGCCTCGGTGCGTCGAGTTCGCGGAGCATGGGGTCGACGTCTCGCGGATCGTTGAGCGGCGCCCAGTAGAGCATCGCGTTGTACAACTCGTCGACACGGGCCGCCGGTCGCACCAGGTCGAAGTCGATCAGCGCGTAGGCCGCTGCGTCACGGAAGACCACGTTTTCCGGCGTGACGTCGAGGTGCCCGATCAGCTCGCTCTCGTGAGCAGGAGCCGGAGGCAACTCGGGCGGGTCCGAAGGCAGGACGAACGTCACGTCTTCGGGTTCGACGAAGCTCACCGCGGCGTCGTCGTAGCGTCGCAGCAGCCTACCGACGGAGGCGAGCCTGCGCTCGTCGGCGATCCACGCCGGGTACGGCCGTCCCGCGACCTCGCCGTCCACGAAGGTGAGCACCTCGCGCCCAGCCGCGTCCACGCCCAGATACCGTGGCGCGCCGTCGAAGCCAACCGTCTCAAGATGCTGCAACAGGGCGTGGATGAACGGCGCGTTGCGACCCATCGGCCGACGCACGGTCGTTCCCACGCGCACGACGCCCTCGGTCACGTCCCCGCCAAGCAACGGGATCTCGGGCTCGGACGAGTCCTCCACCCAGCGCTCCCCCGCGTGCGAGTTCGAGATCACCTGAGCACTCTAGCGTTCACACAACGGCGCATCAGTCCTCGCCCGCGCACCACTGGAGTTCGTCTGCCAGCCCATCCCAGCTCAGACGCTCACCCCCAAACTCCCCGCCCTTCCTGTAGACCTGTTATTGGCAGCTGCGACGCCTGGAACACTACCCGCCGAACCAACCGGCGACGTCAAGACGGAAGCCGCTCGCAGGAGCCATAACACGCAGGGCGTCCTCGACGCTTTCGAGACGTTCGGCACCGAGATTGGCAGCCCAGCGCGCACGGAGCTCATCGAAGATCGCGGCTGAGCGCATCAGGGAGTCGATACCCCGGGGCGTAAGCCGGACGAGCTTGCGCCTGGCGTCCGCGGCGTCGTCGATGCGCTCCGCATAGCCGAGGTGTTCGAGCCGGTCCACCGTCTTGCCCGCGGCTTGCTTCGACACACCAAGTCGGCGCCCGAGTTCGCTCGCCGTCGCGCCGTCGCGGCCGATGGCCTGCATGGCGAAGCCGTAGGCGGGGCGCACGTCTGGGTGTCCCTGGCGGGCCAGTTCGGCGTGCAGCTCGTCGATTATGCCGCGGAAGTTCGCGAACAGCAGCAGCGGGAGCTCGTAGCCCGGAACGGCGGCGGGCGGACGCGCTGCGCGGAGCTCAGCCATTGCGGAATCCGACAACCTGGTTTACGTTATAGACAACCACATTGTCGATTATAGGCGTGGCCGAAGGCCGACGCCTGCAGAGGGGGACGCGTGTCTCACGCTCCGTTTGTCTGTCACACGCTCGAATCGGCGCCGCAGGGGTCTCGCGGCGCCATGCGCTCCACGATCGAGCACCTGGGTTACCTGCCGTCCGGCGTGGGCCTGCTGGCCACCTCGCCGCACCTGCTCGAAGGCTTCTTGAAGGCGAGCGCGCTGTTCGAGAGGACGACGCTCGACCCGCTGTCCCGCGAGGTGCTCATCATGACGATCGCGACTCGCAACGGCTGCCACATCTGCATCGCCATGCACACCGCCAGGCTGCACGCGCTGGGTGCGACCACAGAAATCATCAATGCATTGCGAGGCCGACAAGAGCTGGACGATCCGCGCCTGGAAGCGATACGCCGCTTCACGCATCAGGTGATCGACGACGCGGGGGCGGTCAGCGCGGAAACACTCGAGACCTTCATGGGTCACGGCTACACGGCGCAGAACGCCCTCGAAGTGGTGTTGGGTATCGGTGCCTACACGATGTCCACGCTCGCCAACCGAATGACGCGCGCCCCGCTTGACGAGCCGTTGGCGGCGTACGCTCCGGAGGACAACAACGTCGTGCGGTAAAAGAAGAGCCGGACGAACGGGCGCAGCTCAGGCGTGCTGAGCCGCTCCCACAGCGCGCGCATCGCCTCCTCCGGGCCGTCGGTCGACGCCGCCAGCTCGGCCATCGCCGCCCGTTGCCGCGCCTCGATGGAGGAGACGACCCATCCAGGCATCGGCTGAGCAGGTCGCGATCGCAGACGCGGGCGTGCATCACAACAACGGCTAATCGAGTGCTGTGGACGCTTCAGCCGATCGTCTCGATCGGGCAGCGCGCGGCGCCCGCGCGGGCGAACTTCTCATCGCAGGTGACCAGCGTCGCGTCAAGTGCCTCGGCGAGAGCTACATAAGAAGCGTCGTACGCCGCGTAGTTGTGCCGCAGACTCCACACCCTGGCGATCAACGGCTGCGCGCTCTCGCGGCGGATCGGCATGGCCGCCACGTAGCGCAGATAGGCGCCGGCGGCCTGTTCGACTTCCGGGCGCTTGCGTGCAAGACCGCGCAGCGCAGATGTCACCTCGTAGTCCACCAGCGTAGGTGCGTACAGGGCCTTGCCGCGCAAGAAGGATTTAACGACCGACGCCACCTCGTCGGACGAGGTCAGGATGCGCACGATGCAGGATGCGTCGATGACGGCCAAGCCCTCACTCACGACGATTCCCGGACATCTCGAATGACCTCCACGATCTCACCCGTGGTCACGTCGGGGACCTTCGGCAGGTCGTCGAGCCCATCGAGCCATTCATCGAGGGTCGGCAACTGCATCTCCCGCTCGATCAGGTCGAGCAGGAAGGAGTTGATCGACTGCCGGTTAGCAGCGGCGCGCTGCTTGACACGATCACGTAGCTCTTCCGGCATGTCTCGGATGTAAAGGCTCACGCTCATGCGACTATTTTAGTCGCACACCGGAGCGGTGTCGAGTGACATGCGTCTTACGGCCGATCAGCTGGAGTCGCTGGCCGCATTGTCTGTGGCGGCCAGCGCTTACTGGGCGGACAGATCGCGGCTGGCGTGGACGTAGCGGTCTGCGGGGGCAGTGTCTGTAAGCGCGCGGGATGGCGGAGGGCCAGCGGTCGTCGTGGTCGACGACGCCTTCGACAACCGGAGCCATCCCGCACTTGGCGACCGGAGCCATCCCACACCCGCGGCTCGTGCGCGCTTGGCGCCCGCCATCCGCTCTCGGTGGATCTCTCGCAGGTACGGGAGGAAATCCACACGGATACCGGGTTGGGCCGCAGGGTCGTATCGGCGGGCAGCCACGGCACGATGCCTGTCGATTTCGCGGTTCATTTGCGCTGGCTGTGGCAGTGTCGCCTGGCCTTCGAGGAGATCGGCCGCCCACTGCGCCTGGGCTTCCGCGATCGGCATGATGGCGCCGAGCGGTTGGACCAGGCCGATGAAATACAGCCCGGGCAGGTGGGGCGGGATGACGCGTCGGTACAGACGCGGTTGGCCGCTGCTTCCGCCCTCGCCGAGCACCGCCGCCTCGTCGAGGAACGGATGGCGAATTCTGTACCCGGTGCAGTAGATGACCGTGTCGACCTTTTCGCAGCTGCCGTCGGTGAAATGAACGCGGTCACCGTCGAGTCGGTCGATGGTCGGCTTGACGATGATGTCGCCGTGATCGACCCGGCTGAGCAGGCTGTCCGACACCGTCGGGGGCATTGACAGCAGCTTGTGATCGGGCTTGGGCAGCCCGTACGCCGTGACGTTGCCCTGGGCGATGCGCATGAGCATCCCGGCTGCTCCGTTTTGGAGACAGCGCGGGGTCCGCGTGCCTAAGCGCATAAGTGTCAGGTGATCGATAGGGGTGCCGAAGAGGTATTTCGGCACGATGTGGGCACCGCGCCGCATCGCGATCAGGGTGCGGGCGGCGACCTGTGAGCAATCCGTCGCGATGTCGCATGCGGAGTTGCCGATGCCGAGGATCAGGACACGTTTGTCGGCGTAGGGCTCAGGTGTGCGGTAGTCGTGCGAGTGGAACTGCTCGCCGGTAAAGGTATCCGCACCGGGAAAGGTCGGCTCCGGATACTTAGGGGCCCAGTGGTGACCGTTGGCGACGATCACCGCGGCGTATCGCTCGGTGCGTTCCTCTGTGGTGTGGCGGCGCCTTATCGTGACGTCCCAGCCGCCTTCCCACCCCGGTTCGGCCCAGACGACGCTCGTCTGGAATCTGATGCTCCCGCGGAAGCCGAAGTGGTCGACGTAGTCGTCAAGGTACTTTGCGACCGCGGTGTGGCTCAGGTAATTCGGATAATCGTCTGGGATAGGGAAGGTCGCGTACTGCATGCCCTTCCGGGACGACTTCGCGTGCAGCGATCGGTAGGCGGACGACATCCCGTTGTCACTGGGGTACCGCCAGTTGCCGCCCACCTCCGTACCTGCCTCGAAGCAGTCGAACGGTATCCCACGAGCGTGGAGGGCCTGGCAGGCGGCGATTCCCGATGACCCGGCGCCGACGATGCACACGCGGCCGCGACCGCGGTCCAGAGCGGGGACCGCGGCCGCGGCGGCGCGCCTCATCGGACGGCCGTCGGCGTGGGGGCCGGGCTCCGCTCGGCCTCCACCGGTCTGCCGTGCGCCGACGGCCACCAGTTCCACCGGCCGAGGAGCGCGACCGTCGCCGGGACGAGCAGGGTGCGCACGAGGAAGGCGTCCATCAGGATGCCGATCGCGAGGGAGGCCAGGATGTCCCGGTAGACGCCCCCGCCGGGCTGCCCGTTCTCGACAAAGGCGAAGACCCCGAAGGTTCCCGCGAGGACGAGTCCGGCCGAGCTGATGGTCGAGCCGGTGTGCTCCAAGGCGTGGGGAACCGCCTCCCGCAGCGGAATGTCGCCCGCCTCCTCGCGGATCCGGGTCATGACGAGGATGTTGTAGTCCTCGCCGAGGGCCAGCAGGAACAGGAACATCAGGAACGGCACGAAGTACGGCAGCGAGCCGCCGTTCGCGTGCTGGAAGAGCAGCACGGACAGACCGAACGCGGCCAGATAGCTGACCGCCACCGACGCGATGAGGTAGAGCGGCGCGATCAGGCTGCGCAGCACGAGCGCGAGCAGGATCGCGATCGCGAGAACGGCGACCGGGAAGATGCGCAGCAGGTCCCCGTCAGAGGTCTGACCCACGTCGTAGACGCTGGCCGCCTGGCCGGTGACGCCGTTCGCGGTGGCGCCGGCCTCGCGGGCGAAGGCGGCGACGGCGGCGCGGATGGCCGGGATCTGATGGGCCGCGGCATTCGAATCCGCGGCTCCGGCGGTCAGGCCGACTTCGAACTGAACCGTACGGCCGTCTGGGCTGATGAACTGGCTTTCCGCGCGGTAGGCGGCCCACTCGGCGTCCTGGACGCCACTGCCGGGCGGCGGAACCGCGGGCAACGCCGCGGGATCGCCGAGAGTCGCGTGCAGGGACGTCAGCTGGTCGGCGGCGAGCGTGACCTGGCCGGAGTCGAAGGGGCCGACGACGCTGTTGAACTGCGGGGATGCCGCGAGCAGGCGCTGGGCCCGGGCGACGGGGGCCGGGTCGGTCCAGACCGAGTCGGGGAAGCGCAGCAGCACGCCGGTCGGGTTGCGGCTGGCGGTCGGGAAGTGGGCGGCGAGCAGCGCGTTGCCCGCGGCCGAGTCGGAGCCCGTAGGCGCGGCCGGCCCGCTGCCGAAGCCGCCCGGGACGTATGCGATCGCTGCGATCGCCAGCGCCCCGAATCCGAGCAGCCCGAGGACGAGCGTGGTGGCCGGTCGGCGCACGATGCGCCCGGCGGTGCGACCCCACCAGCCGGGGCGTCGCGCGCTGCGCGTCGTCTTCG
The DNA here is from genome assembly GCF_035938995.1 of Actinocrinis sp. Classification (GTDB taxonomy): domain Bacteria; phylum Actinomycetota; class Actinomycetes; order Streptomycetales; family Catenulisporaceae; genus DASZGI01. Next base: position 103,299 of record NZ_DASZGI010000329.1, on the reverse strand, counting down.
ATGGCCAGAACGCCGCCCGCCCGAAGACGGCCAGCAGAGCCGGCATCAGTGTCAGGCCTGCCAGCAGCATCAGCGCGACGGCGATCGCCAGCGGCGCGCCGAGGCTCGAATACAGCCCGAGGGAAGCCAGCAGCAGCGTGAGCAACGCGGCGATGACGGTCACGGCGGAGAAGGTGATCGATTCGCCGACCCGCGAAAGCGCGCGCACGACCGCGTCGCGCGGGGACACGCCGTCGCGCAGTTCCTCCCGGACCCGGAAGACGAGGAAGAGGCCGTAGTCCGTGCCCGCGCCGAGCGCCAGGACGATCAGCAGGATCCCGGTGAGCGACGAGACCGGGAGGCCGGCCTTGCCCGCCGCGCCGATCACCGGACCGGCGAGCTGGGTGACGAGGACCGCGGGCGCGAGCGTGAGGAGCGGGGCGAGGATGGACCGGAAGACGACGAACAGCAGCACGAGGATGAACAGGATGGACAAGTCCTCGCCGACGTTTCCGGCCTGCTGGGAGCTTTGGGCGGCGTCGGCCTGAGCGGCCAGCGGCCCGGCGAGATGGGCGGTCAGATCACCGGGCAGGCCGGCCGACCGGATTTCGGCGCGCAAACCGTTGTCGAGGTCCTCCAACGGGCCCAGGGTGCTGAGGTCCAGTGTCGCAAGGACCTGTGATTCATCGACGCGGCCGTCACGGCTGACACCGAGATCGTTGACCTTCTGCACGTTGGCGACCCGGTCGAGACCGGAGTCCAGCCGCACGATGGCGGCGCGGTCCGCGGCGGTCAACGCGCCGCCATCGCGGGCGACGAGGACCGGGATGGCCGCCTGGTTCGGGCTTTGGAAGGGGACCGCCAACTGGGCGGCCTGCCGGCTGGGACTGCCCGGCGGCAGATAGTCGCTGTTGCTGCCCTTGGCTACGCTGTTCAGCGACGGAAGGTACAGGTTGGCCAGGACGGTCGCGACGACCCAGGCCGCGATCACCGCCCAGCGGAATCGGACCGCGAACCGCCCGGCGGCGGCGAAGAACCCCGACATGTTCCCTCTCCCCCTTGTCGACCGGCCTCAGGACGATCCTTCGGCGGGTATCGACGTCGAATTCAGAACGATGACTTCGTAGCCGCGCAGCGCCTCGAGGAAGGGCTGGAAGCTGCCGCGGACGAGGCATCGCAGGACACTGCCGTCGCTCTGGACGTCGCTGACGCCCGATGCGCGTTCAACCTGCCGGGCCGGGACGGCGCCGACGAAACTGACCTCCACGCGGCGGATCGACAGCTCCTCAGGCATGTCTTCACGCTAAGAGCGGCGCTACGAGCGCCGATATCCGTGGAATTACCGAGCGGGCACCGATTCCGGTAAGCACAGCGCTTCCGGCGAGCGCAGTGGGCTGCGCATGTAATACCGTCCTGCCATGGCGAGGCCCACCCGGCGCACTGGCAGCCTTCCGGCCGAGACGACCAGCTTCGTCGGCCGCCGCCGCGAACTCGCGGAGATCAGGAAGAAACTCACGCAGGCGCGGCTGATCAGTCTGGTCGGGCCGGGCGGCGTCGGCAAGACCCGGCTGGCGGTGCGCGCCGCCGCCGATCTCGGACGCGGGTTCCGCGACGGCGCCTGGCTGGTCGAACTCGCGGACCTGCAGGACCCGGCGCTCGTCGGCAGCGCGGTCATGGCGGCCTTGGGTCTGCGCGACCAGGCCTCGACCGAGCCTCTAGCGCTGATCCTGTCTTACCTGCGGGAGAAGGAACTGCTCCTGGTCGTGGACAACTGCGAGCACTTGCTCGAAACAGCCGCGCGGGTCGTCACCGATGTGCTGAAAGCCGCACCGGACGTGCGGGTGATCGCCACCAGCCGGGAGCCGCTCGCCGCCGCGGGCGAGCACATCGTCCCCGTGACGCCTCTCGAGCTGCCTTCGCCGGACCCGACGGAGTCCCTGGTCCGGCTGCGGCAGAACGAGGCGGTGGCTCTCTTCGTCGAGCGGGCTGAGGCGGCGTCCGGGGTGTTCGAGCTGATGGCGGCCAACCGGGCGACGGTGGTAGAGCTGTGCCGACGGCTTGACGGGCTGCCCTTGGCGATCGAGCTCGCCGCGGTCCGGACGAGGGTCCTCGCGGCCGAGCAGATCCTCGACCGCCTGTCCGACCGTTTCAGCCTGCTGACAGGAGGCAGCCGCGCCGCCCTGCCGCGCCACCAGACCCTGCGGACCACGATCGAGTGGAGCCACGACCTGCTGACCGACGGCGAGCGCGCGGTCCTGCGACGGGCATGCGTGTTCGCGGGCAGATTCACGCTGGACGACGCGGAAGCGGTCTGCATGCCTGAGGGCACACCGCCCGCGCAGGCGCTGGACCTGATGTCGTCGCTCATTGACAAGTCCTTGGTGGTCCGCGAGGAAGCCCATGGCCTGCCGTGCTATCGCCTGCACGAGACGATGCGCGAGTACGCACGACTCAAGATCGACGAGGCTGGCGAGCGGGATTCAGTCGAGCTCGCCTGCACGGAGTACTTCCGGTCGAAGGTCGAGCCCGGACAGGCGGTGCGCGTCCGCCTTCTCGAGTGGCTTCCCTGGGCGGACCTCGAGATCGACAACATCCGGGCCGTGCTCAGTCGATGCCTGACACAGGGGGACACCTCCCGCGGCATCGAGCTTGCCCTGTCCCTGAGTTGGTTCTGGATCACCCGTGCGACGACCGAGGGCATGCGGTGGCTCGGCGGGTTCCTCGCGATGGAGGGCGGCGATCCGCAGCTACGTGCCTGGGCCACCTTCATCCGCGGTTTCCTGGCCGTGCTGAAGGCGGAACCGGCGGTCGCCAAACCGGAGCTCGAGGCAGCGGCGGCGGCGGCACGGCGCAACGGCCAGCAGGACCTGCTCTGCGATGCGCTGTCGATGGCGTCGGTCGCCGAGGCCATCGCCGGCGACGGCCCGGCCGCCGCGCGTCTGCTCGCCGAGGCCCAGAAGGCGGTCGCAGGCATCGACTACGTGCACGGCAGGCTCGCGGTCCTGCAGGCCCGGGTGTTCAACGCGTTCTTCGAGGCCGATCTCGCCACGATCAGGGCGGGCGCGACCGAGGGTGTGCGCCTGTCCAGGGAGATCGGCGACTTCTACACGCTCGAGATCATGCTGCTGAACCTCGGCTCCGCCGCGTTGATGGCCGGGGAGCTCGCCGAGGCGGAGCCGCTGCTCGCCGAAGCGTTGGCGACCGCGCACCGCATTGACGACCGGGTCGCGCAGTTCTACCTGCTGGCCGCGCACGCCTGCCACGCCACTCTCTCCGGCAACGCGCTGTGGGCGGCAGCCATGTTCGGCGCCGCGGAGACGGTGCGAGTCGAAGCCGGCGCGAACGTCATGCCGATCCTTTCCACGCAGTTCGCCCAGGCCGAGCAGGCGGCGGCTGCGATGCTCGGTGAAGCGCGCTTCAAGACAGAGTTCGAAGCCGGGAAGAACCTCCAGCGGGACGCGGCGATCCGCCTCGCGCTCGGCGAATCCCCGGACGAAGCCAGGGCCGGTCAGGGCGACCAAAGCGAAGCCGGTGGCGGTGGCGGTGGCGACGCCGATGTGAGCCCGCTGGGTAAGCGCGAAGCCGAGGTCGCGCGGCTGATCGCCGAAGGGCTCACCAACAAGCAGATCGCCACGCGCCTGTTCATCTCCGAGCGCACCGTCGACAGCCACGTTCGCAGCATCCTGAACAAGCTCGGTTTCCGCACCAGAACGCAGATCGCGACCTGGGTGGCCAACTAAACCGACTCAAGGCCGCTGACCCTGTTCCGTGAGTCTGAGCGCGGCCTGCATCTCATGACAGCTAGAAGACAAACCTCGTCGGCGAGCCGGTGAAGTCACGGGAATCCAAGGCGAACACCCACTCCGGCGCCAAGGCGAAGACGGTGTTCGATGCCGGATCCACCGTGTCCATGCCGTACGCGGTGCCGTACTTCGCGTTTTCGGCCTCGAGCATGGCGGCAAGCGCGTCAGGATCCGTAATCCGTCGAGCCTGTCCCTGGACGACGACAGGTTCGCGGGGATCGTCGGTGGACATGGTGCAGCGGGATTCGGCGCCCAGATTGCGCGCCTTGCGCGAGCCGTTCGAACTGCTGAACCACAGCATGCCTTCGCGCCAGACCGCCCATACCGGCATCAGATGCGGCGCTCCGCCGGGCGTGGCCGTGGCCAGCCAGAAGTCGTGCGAGCGGACCAACCTATCCTCCGCCCACGACCACGGGAGAAGCCCGCGCCCCTCGTCTGGGGGCAGCGTGCCGTAGCCAGGCATGTAGGGCCTGGAGGCGATCGGTTCGCTCACGCTCCTGAAGCTAGCAGCGGGGCCGTCTCCGAGGCTGGCTAGACGACGTTCGTGCGGCGCGCGGCGTACTTGAAGACACCAGCACCGCTCCGCAGGCTCCCCTGACCTGCTTGTATGCGCGACCGCCGTCCACCACGACCTGATCGTCCTGCACGTGGACAACGACTACGCCATCGTCGCCGCCGTTCTGCCTGAGCTGCAGCAACGGGACCTCCGCAGCTAGCCGGCGAGCGGCGGCAATGTACAATGGTCGTCGAGGTTATGTATATGGCGTTCGGGAAGGGGTGGACCGATGACGGTGACACCGATCGACCTCGACGACGAGGCCCTCGCCGGGGCGATGGCCGAACTGGGCACCACCACCAAGAAGGACACCGTCAACCAGGCGCTGCGCGAGGTCGCCGAGCGGCGCACCCGCCTGCGCGCCTTTGAACGGCTCATGCAGCTCGGCGACGCGGAGTCCGGCTACCGGACCTGGCTCGAACGCAAGGACCCCGCCCCGCGGAGTGGGCACGACACCGACGCATGATCGGGACTTACCTGCTCGACGCGAGCGCCTACTGGCGCTTTCGCCGAGAACCCGAGTCCTGGGCCGCATGGGGACAAGAGATCACCGAAGGCACGGTGTGCCTGTGCGAGGCCACTCGCGTTGAGGTACTGCGCAGCGCACGCAGCCCAGCCGAACGCCGCCAGATGCGAGAACTGCTGGACGCCGCGTTCACCCCCGCTCCGGTCAGCAAGGACCCGTGGCCGTGGATCGACGCGGCCCAGGAACGGCTGACGGCGCTCAGCCAGCATCGCGGAGCGGGCGTGGTGGACCTGCTCGTAGCGGCCACGGCTGTAGACCGAGGACTGATCGTTCTCCACGACGACCGCGACTTCGAGGCTGTCGGCCGGGTGATCGCGGAACTCGACGAACGCCGCGTCGGCGATGGGCCGTATGTCAGCACTGTGAGCGATGAGGCTTGAGAGCGTAGTGCGGCCCGATTTGCGCGAACATCGCAGCGCAAGCGTGCGGGGCGGCGGATGGTTCGCCCATCCGCCGCCCCGCGCAAGCCGCCCAGACCCTTTACAGGAGTCGGGACCTACTAGAGCTTGAAGTACCCGAGGATGTTGCCGAAGGCGCTTGAGATGGTGTCGGTCCGGACGACGTCGCCGGGGGCAGGCTCGTCGATCATCTGGTTGTTGCCGATGTAAACGCCGACGTGGACGGAGGTGCTCAGGCTGCCACCGAAGAAGACGAGGTTGCCGGGGACCGGTGAACTGACCCGCGTCATCTCCTCGTCCTGATTGACGGTGCTGCCGGAGCCGAGGACGTCGCTGCCGTAGGCCAGGGCGTAGACCCAGCGGGAGAAGCCGGAGCAGTCGAGCCCCACGCCAGGCGCGCCGTTGGAGTCGGTGACCGACGGGCCGGGGGTCGACTCGTGGCCGCCGCCCCAGATGTACGGCACGTCGCCGCCCCGCCAGCCGACCTCGGGATCGCCGTTCTCAATGGCCTGAGCGTAGGAGACGACCGACGACGCGCCGATGGCCCATCGGGGGCAGCCTGATGCCGTCTCGAGGTCGAGGGTGATGGCCCCGCCGTTCGACGCGCCGCCTGACATACACGCGGCGTTGTCGCCGAACTGGCCCTTGTTGGTCCAGAACAGGTTGATCAGGTATCCGTCGTGGTCGACGAAGATCGTGCCGTCGGCTCCGCCATCCCCGCTCGAGGTGCTGTTGCACCCGCCGAGGTACGCGCTCGAGTTCGTGGCCGATTGCGTGCCGAGGCACCGGCCGTCGGGTTCGTAGACGAGCTGGACGATCGGGTAGCCCTCATAGCGCGAATCGAAGGTCGTGTTGGCGAAGGGGCAGTTGCTGGTGACCTTCCCGCCGCCGCAGCGCCCGGGTACGTTCTCCGCCACGAAGTCCTCGTTGCCGACGCCACCCTGGTACATCTTCACGGCCTGGTTGCTGCCGTTCCAGTCGTTGAGGCAGAAGTTGCCGCTGGAGGTCTGGCAGAAGTTCGCCGTACCGAGGGAGCTTGCGGCGTTCGCCGGGGCAGCAGCGACTCCTATGCTGAGCCCGCCCGCCACAAGCAGAATCGCCGTGACGGGACGGACCCGGCGCAAGCGCTGCAGGACTGCTGACACTTCTCGTTCTCCTCCTCTAGACATGACTGAGCTCGGTTGCTGACATTCGGCGATTCACTACTGGTCACGAGCCAGCCGGCGGGACATCTCCGGTCCATGCCCCATGCCGTGCTGCAGATCTGCTGCTGGCCAGCGAGTGCGGCGTGCTCCCGGCCGACACACCGACAGCGCAGGCCAGGCCGACCACCGCCGTCAGCGCGACGAGCCTGTGTTTGTAAACCACATGCGCACACCTCCGCTCGAGATCGAGCGCCCGCGACGTCTTCGCGGGTCGCGCAGGGCAGAGAGTACGGAGCCTGTGTCGCGCCGGGACAGGAACTCCGACCGGCATTCTCTCCATGCCGATATACGCTGGTGTAGCTGGTTTCACCTGCCTGAGCAGGGAAGGAAGGTGTGCCGGGAAGAGTGCCGGTGACTCTTCCTGTCCTCGCGCGGGCGCACGATGAGAACATCCCTCCGGTCACAGCGCGTCAGACCACGAATGCACTGTGCGGAATGAGGGAGAGATATGAAAGCCATCCGGTATCGGCTGCGCCGGGCCAGACCCGCCTTCGCGGGCATTGCGGCGATCATCGGTGCGCTCGCGGTGGTCCTGGGCCTCGGCGCCGCGCCGGCCCTCGCCGCCGGAGGACCTCTGGTGGCGCAGTTCTGTCAGACGTCGAACGGCGGCTACTGCCTCAACGACTGGAACGGCAGCAATCAGGCCGTGAAGATGTACCAGGGCGGCGTCGGCAACGAGACCTTCGTGGCACAGCCCGTCGACGGGCGCTGCGGCGGGAAGGTGACCAGCACGTGTCCCTTCGCGAACACGACGTTCGACGCGCGCTATGCGGGCTTCCCGATCGTCCAGCTCGTCTATCTGCCCAACGGCAAGTGTGTCGCCACGGATTCAAGCGCTAACCCGGTGCTCGGCACGTGCAACAACACGTCGAGCGGTAACGGGGGATCCAACGGCACGATCTTCGTCGACCACGGCGGTTACCTGATCAACCTGTACTGGAGCAACCAGGACCAGCACGGCGCCGACGCCTCGTGTATGTCGGGTGCCGCGTCGAACGGCGGGACCATCACGCTGAACCTCGACACCGCCTCCGGCTGCCCGACGTGGGACTTCGGCCTGTACGAGGCCACGAACTACGACTGGGCGACGTGGGTCCTGCACGACGGCGGCTGGCCGGTCAGCGCCAACAACGTCAAGGTCCTCACCGAGTGGACCACCTCCGAGGAACCGCCCACCGACTGGTTCCACGACAACAACCCGCTGAACAACGGATACGGGTGCGGTGGGGTGCTGGGGACCTGCCCGAACCTGTTCGCGGCGGCGCAGTACGTCGTCGACACGCTCAACAACGGCCTCTACCCGGGGGTCGTCAGTGACCTGAGGGCGTCGGACTCCCCGTCCACCACCGCGCAGGCGATCTGCGCCTCGCCGTGGGACGCCAGCCACTACGGCAACTGCTCGAGGTTCTTCATGGGGACGGCTCAGACAGTCGCCGCTCCCGCCTCTGACTGGTAGGCATGCACGTTCCTGTGCCTCGCCGACCCGGCCATGCGGAAAGAGGAGTGGGGCGAGTCCACCCGGAGGGGAGGACTCGCCCCTCAGCGTTTTCGCAGCCGAGGCCGTAGCTGCGGCCGCAACTCAGGCCAATGCCATGCGGCACGTGCCTTCGCCGCCGGGTCGCCGCCCTGCCGGATCAGGCCGTGCGAGTGCGGGGAATCGGGCCCAGATCTGCGCGGCTTCCGGCACTCCGGCCTGCGCGTACCAGGCGTACGCGGCGCGGGCGTGGTCGAGGGCCGTTTGGTCGTGACCGAGCGCTGCGTGTGCTTGCGCGAGGCCGTGGTGCGCGTTCGCCCGCTCGTGCTCGGCGCCCATCGACTCGGCGAGATCGAGTGCGGCGAGGTGACGCGCGGGGGCGCGGTCGGGATGACCGCCGACGGTGAGAGCCACGCCCAGCATGTTGAGGGCGTATGCCCGTAGCGAGTCCGCACCGAGGATGTTCGTGATCTGAAGCGCCTGCTCGGCCAGGTCCGCCGCGCTCTGCGCCCGGCCGACGCTGAGCTCTGTCTGTACTGCGCGGGCCAGCGCCCATCCTTCCCCGTCCAAGTCCTCGACTTCGCGATTCATGGAGACCGCGCGCTTGTACAGGACAGCGCCTTCCTCTGGCCTGCCCGCCAGCGTCTCCGTCAGTCCCTGCTGGGAGATGACCTCCGCCTCGCCGCTGACGTTCGCCGCCTCCCGACACAGCGCCTGTGCCTGCGCGAACAGCTCGGCGGCGGCATCGAGGCGACCGTAGCGCAGTTCGATGACTCCGAGCTCTTTCACGGTCACCGAGCGGCTTGAGCGGTCCTTCGCCGCGTCCAGGAGTTCGAGCGTGCGGTGCAGGTATCCGGCGGCTTGCGAATAGCGGCCGCGCTCTATGTTCACCGCACCGAGCGCATGCGACGCGCGTGCCTCGCCGAGCCGCTCGCCGACCTGTCGGCAGAGGTCGATCACCTCCAGTGCGTGTGCTTGCGCCGCGTCGAGTTTGCCCGTGAGCCGCTCGACCAGCGACAGCCGGTGCAGCACGCGCGCCTTGCCCACCTTGTCGTCGAGCTCTGTGAAGATCGCCAGAGCCTGCTGCTGATACGCGACCGATGAGCCGTATCTGCCGAGGGTCCTCTCGATGTAGCCGAGGTGCGTGAGCGCCATAGCCTCGGCCCGTCGGTCGCCCTCGCGTCGGGCTGCCTTCAGAGCGCTCATATGCACGGAGTTCGCCTCGGCCCTGTGCTGCCCGAAGATGAGGTAGCGATCGACCGTAGATGCCAGTTCGATGGCGCGCGCGGCGAGATAGCGGTCCGCGTTCGGAGGGTACTGCGCGGACCCGCTCGTCCCGGACTCTCCTTGGGCGCCGAACGCGACGAGCGCGGTCAGATTCGCCCGCTCCGCGTCGAGCCATCCGCGGGCCGCATCAATGCCCTCGATCGGTGTGACGCGTGCCGGCGGGGCGCCAAGCCGGGGGCGGCGCCCCGCCTCGGCGGGGAACAGCACGTTCATGGCCGCCGAGGAGGTGTGCAGGTAGTACTCGAACAGGGCGGCCAGAGCTCCCCGCCTGACGCCCGGTTCGTCCTCCGTCTCGGTCAGCTCGCGCGCGAATCCACGCAGCAGGTCGTGCAACTCGAAGCGCTTCGGACCATGGGGGTGGACGAGGTAGGCCCGAGCCAGACGTTCGAGCGTCCGGTGTGCCGTCTGCAGATCCGCGCCGGTGAGCGCGGCCGCGGCGTAGAGCTCGAAGTCGGCTCCCGGGTGCAGCGACAACAGACGCAGGGCACGCCGGTCCGCGGGCGTCAGCTGCTGATACGACCAGGACAACACCGCACGCACCGCAGTGCCCGAGTCGCCGCCCGCCGACAGGACGTCGAGGCGGCCGCGCAGATCGGCCAGTTCGGCGACCAGCTCGCCGAGCACGGCGCCCGGACGCGAGGCGGCGAGTTCGGCCGCGACGCGCAACGCGAGCGGAAGCTGGCAGCACTGCGAGATGAGAGCGCTGATCGCGACCGGTTCCGCCTGCGCGCGTGTGCCGATCAGGTTGTGCAGGAGGTTCTGGGCGTCGTCTTCCGGCAGCAGCTCGAGCTCGATCCGCTCCGCGCCGTCCCGGGCGATGAGCCCGGCGAGGGCGTCCCGGCTGGTGACCAGGACTGCGCTGCCCGGCGTTCCGGGAAGCAGGGGGCGAACCTGTGCGGCGTCGCGCGCGTTGTCGAGCAGCAGGAGAACCCGGCGGGAAGCCAGGGTGCTGCGATACACGGCGGCGCGCTCGTCCTCGTCGGCCGGGATGCGGTTCGCGTCCATGCCGAGCGCGCGAAGCAGCCAAGCCAGCGCATCGCTCGCGGACCGCGGCGGGCCGGAGTCGTATCCGCGCAGGTTCACATACAGCTGACCGTCCGGAAACGACTCGGCTGACTGCCACGCCCAGCGCACGGCCAGCGCCGTCTTACCCACGCCCGCGGTGCCGCTGATCGCCGCGACTGGCACCGAGCCCCGCGGCGGCAGGAGGTGTGTGAGCTCCGCCATCGTGTCCTCGCGGCCGACAAAGCCGGGCACGGGTGCGGGCAGGTGGCAAGGCACGACGGGCCGCATCCGCAGCGGCGGGTTCGAACTCTGTTGTGGCTGCTCGATCGCGTCAGCACCAGCGTCAGGGGGAGGGTCGTCGCCCGGTGTGTCAGCCACGGCGACAGGCCGGCGGCCGGCGGCGATGAACGCCTCCCGTTCCGCACCGGCGAGGCCGAGCGAATCCGCCAGTCGCTTGAGCGAATGGCGGTACGGCCAGCGTGTGCGTCCCCGTTCCAGATTGCTGATGGCGCGGATGCTCAGCCCCGAGCGCTCCGCGAGTTCCTGCTGCGAGATCCCGGCCGCCAAGCGCAACGCGCGCAACCGGACCCCGAATCCCCCGTTGTCGTCGATCATCGCTGACCCCCGCGAGTGTGCAACGGCGAGGCGGGTCCGCCGTCGAGTTTGCCCGAGCAGCGATAGTAGTTGAGATCGCAGACATAGGCGGCAACGAGCGTGCAACGTGCACGCAGCACCGAGGGCGGTGGTTCCTCTAGCCGCGTTTGTGAAGACGGCAGGATTCATCATGCGGACAGCACGACGGGCCGGCGCCGATCGCAGTGAGCGGTTGGCGTCGGCCGTCGGTGCCGTTCGGGCCGGTGTCTCAGGTCTCGCACCCGCGAGATCCAGCGTGTGCCGCAGCAAAGTGGCTTGCGCGTTCTCAGAAGATCGAGAACGCGCAAGCCACTTTATGAGATCCGCACATTGCGACCCGGCGCGGTGACGCCAGACGCGACGCTCAGCGGATCAGACGGTGATGGTGATGGCTTCCATACGCAGGCTCTGACCGGTGGTGCCGACTTCGAGCCCGCCCCAGGCGCCGTCGTTGCAGACCACTCCCTGCCAGCCGATGTTCTGCACGTGCGCGTCCGCGCAGATCGAACCCGGGGACGTGTTGGGCGCCAGGAACAGCGCCTCCATGCGCAGGCTCTCACCGGTGGTGCCGACGAGGGCTTCGGAACCGTCGGGCTCGCAGTCCACGCCCATCCAGCCGATGTTCTGCACGTGCGCTTGTGCGCAGATGCCGCCGGTGCCGGAGGTGATGATGGCGAGCGCCTCCATGCGCAGGCTCTGACCGGTGGTGCCGGCGATCTGGCCGTCACACACCCAGCTCTGCCAGCCGATGTTCTGCACGTGCGCGGCGTAACAGATGCTCCTGCCGGCGGCGAGCTTGGCCTTGACGGCCGGAGTGACCGCGGGCGCGGTCAGGTTTCCGACATGCGCGACCGCGTGCTGCGCGGTGGGCTGCGCTGCCGAGACGCTGTCGGCGGAAGCGGCGGGGATGACGGCGAGAGACCCGGCGGCGGCGGTGACCAGTGCGGCCATCGGCGCCGCGATACGGCCCAGCTTCATGAGGAATGCCTTCCTGTTCCGTGCTTGCCTGAGTTCCTGCGGCGACCCCGACGATCGAGCGACGACCGCCGCTCGCATCCCCGGGGACCGCGTCAGAACTCTGCGGCACCGGCGTTCGATTCGCGTTCTATTCCCGTGCGATCGCGTAGCATCGGTCCAGGGCCACCTGTCATCGAGCTCTTCGACAGGTTCGGGGATGGTCCGATACGGGGTGAAACATGCGGTTTGCACTTTTGGGTCCGCTGGTTTTCGTGCGCGACGCGGGCAAACAGGTGGCCGTCGGCGGCGCGCGTCTTCGAGCGTTGCTGGCCGCGCTCCTGCTGCGCGCCAACGAACCGGTCTCGCTCGACGCGTTGGCCGACGCGGTATGGGACGGCGCACCCCCACCGGGTGCGCCGACGACGCTTCGCGGCCACGTGCTGCGCCTGCGCCGCACGCTGGAGCCCGATGCCGGGACCCGCATCACCGTGCGTGATCCGGGCTACTTGATCAAGATCGCGTCATCGGAGCTCGACGTGCTCGAGTTCCAGGCGCTGCGCCACAACTGCGGCGCCGCGATCCGCAACCAAGCCTGGCCGGACGCCGCGAGAACCGCATCCGAGGCGCTGGCCCTATGGCGCGGCACGCCGCTGGTGGACGTGCGCAGCGAAGGACTGCGGGACGCATGGATTCCACGTCTCGAACAAGAGCGGATACAAGTACTCGAATGGCTCATCGAGGCCAACCTGCAGATGCAGCGCCACGACCAGCTGGTCCCGGAACTCCGCGCCCTCGTCGGCGAGCACCCCCTGCGCGAACGCTTCCACGCCCAGCTGATGCTGGCTCTGGCCGGCACCGGCCGCCGGGCCGAGGCGTTGGCGGCCTATCACGACGCGCGCCAGGTGCTGGTCGGCCAGCTGGGCATCGAGCCGGGGCCTGAGCTACGCGATCTTCAGGAGCGCATCCTCGCCGGAGACGCGTAGCCCCAAAGACCGCTCCGGGACACATCATGCCGGACTCGCTCGGCGATGCCGGTGCCCAAGTCGAAGTCGCGGCCGGGTAGCGCGGCAGCAGGGGCCTTATTTCATTCTAGGCGTGGGCTCCGCCTGGGGGCGACGGCTTAGGCTTCGTCAGGCCGGGCACCCAGCGGTACGGGGGCTGGCCGGGCGCAGGTGCTTGCGACGTCCACGGCTAAACCGACTTGCGCCGAGACCAGCAGGGATTCCATCACGTCGAGCACGTGGTAGGCGAGTTCGCCGTTTGCGCGGTGGGCGGTGCCGTCGGCGATCGCCCGCGCCATGTCCGCCAGGCCGAAGCCGCGGGCCGCGTCTGCGTATCCGCCGTACTTGGGCAGCTCGGTCCATCCGTCGCGGCCCGGGTGCGAGATCGCCACCGTGCCGTCGAACCCGTTCGGGTCGGGGACGGAGAGGCTGCCGTGGGTGCCGTAGACCTCGATGCGGGGCAGATTCGCCTGCCAGACGTCGAAGCTCATCATCAAGGTACAGAGAACACCGTCGGCGTGTTCGAAGACGCCGGTCACGTGGGTGTCCACCTCCACGGGGAAGCGGGTTCCCGCACGCGCTCCGCTGCCGATCACGCGTGTCTTCTGCGGCGCCGCGGACATGCCGACGACCCGGCGCACCGGACCCAGCAGGGTGACGAGCGCGGTCAAGTAGTAAGGGCCCATATCCAGCAGCGGGCCGCCGCCGGACCGGTAGTAGAACTCCGGTGCCGGGTGCCAACGCTCGTGTCCCGGCGTCGTCATGAAGGCGGTCGCGGCGACGGGGCGGCCGATCTCGCCCGCATCGAGAGCGGCCCGCGCGGTCTGGATCCCAGTGCCCAGCACTGTGTCCGGCGCGCACCCGATGCGCACGCCCGCCTGACCGGCCGCGTTCAGCAGAGCCTTGGCCTGGCCGGTGTCGGCGGCGAGCGGTTTCTCGCCATACACGTGCTTGCCCTCGGCGATCGCGGCAAGTGCGACCTGTGCATGGGCCTTCGGAACCGTCAGATTGAGGACCAGGTCCACGTCGTCGGCGGCGAACAGCTCATCTGGAGTGACCGCCACGGCCTCCGGGACTCGTGCGGCGGCGGCCACGGCCCGATCTGAGTCGAGGTCGGCGACCTTCGTCAGCACGACGCCTGGGAGTCGCGGCAGGGTACTCAGATAGGCGCCGCTGATCTGACCCGCACCGACCAGGCCCACCCTCAGCGCGTCGCCCATATCAGCCCCCGCATTATTGTCTCGTGGGTTTGCGGCACTTCCAGGTCGTCCAGCTTGTGCCCAAGGGTGGTGACAAAGACACGACCGGCGCCCCACTCACGGGTCCAGACCACCGGCATCACCTTGCCCACGGCTTCCGGCATCTCGGGGTCCTCCACGAAGTCCGTGACGGCGAGCACGTCGACGGTGGGGTCGACGTGGACGTAGTACTGCTCGGTGTGCGCGCGGTATGCGGTCAGGCCGGCGACGATGGGATGCGCTTCCCGCCCGGGCGCGGGGCGGACCGTGTACTCGACGAACTCACGCGGATGGTGGACGAACTGGCCGCCGGTGATCAGCTGGTAGCGGGGCGCGGTACGGAACGAGTCCACGATCCCGCCATGCCACCCGGCGAGTCCGGTGCCCGCGCGCACGGCGGCCCAAAGCCCGGCCAGCTGCTCGTTGGTGATCGTGCCCTGGGTCCAGCACTGCACGATCAGGTCCGTTCGGGCGAGCGCTGCGGCGTCGAGGTAGCTGTCCAGGGCCTGCGACGTGGTGACCTGGTAGCCGAGCTTCTCGAGTTCGGCGGCGTAGCGGTCGCTCGCGGCGACGGGGCTGTGGCCTTCCCAGCCACCGCGCACCACGAGCGCGGTCTTGCCGCGCGGGATGGCCAATTCAGCGCCTTCGGTGTCGGGAAGAGTGTCAATGTCCGCATCCGCGACAAAGTCAGCGTCCGTCATCGCTCGCCTCCGGGCTGCGCCACGTGTGGATCGGGGTGAAGCCGAGCAACTCGGTGCTGCGGCGGGTCGAGATCGGAGTCGCGAAACCGTCCAGCGGCATGTCGATCCGGGTGCTGGGGTGGTACCGGCGCAGCAGCTCCGCGGTCGGTACCAGCGACGTCGTATCCGGGGCGGCGACGTTGAGCAGGACGTGGCCGGACAGCTCGCACGTCAGCGAGGCCTCGACGGCCCGCGCCGCGTCGCGCGAGTCAAGCCAGCCCCACAGCGACCCGCGGTCCCGGCCGGGGTCCGCGTGGATGAACGACAGGTGAGTGCGCAGCCGCTGGCCGGTTCCAAGAAAAGGGAAGCGCAGGCTCACCACCGTCATCCGCCAGCGCCTGCTCGCGGTCGCCGCGATCTGCTCGCCGACGTACTTCGACAGGCCGTAGACATCATCGCCGATGTAAGGATGCTCCTCGGTGAGCGGCACGCTGAGCGGCGATGAATCGTGCTGGGACCAGGCCAGGCCCACCGCGGAAAGGCTCGAGATGTTGACGACGCGCCCGATCCCGGCCAACCCCGCGGCGCCGAGCACCTGGTAGGAGGCTTCGACGTTGTTGGCGAACACGTCCGCCTCGGACGCCGCGTTCGGCGAGGGATAGGCCGCGGCGTGGACGACGGCGTCGACGCCCGTGAGCGCTTCCTCCAGCGCGCCGCCGTCGCGCAGGTCGCCGACGACGACCTCGCTGGCCAGGTCCGCGGCCTGCCGCGGCAGGGTGACGCGGTCGTGCGCGCGCACCGCGTGGCCGTCGGCGGCCAGTCGCGCCACCACCTCGCGCCCGAGCACCCCGCCCGCGCCGGTGACCAGTACCTTCACGCCCTCATCCCTTCACCGCGCCCTGCAGGCCGTTGACGAAGTAGCGTTGGAGTAGCACGAAAAGGATCACCACCGGGATCACGATGATCAGCGATGCCGCCATGAGCACGTTCTGCTGCGGCGAGACGGTCGAATTCAGGTTCTGCAACGCGATCGGCAGCGTGTACGTGCTCGGATCGTTCAGCGAGACCCGGGTGAGCACGTACTCGTTCCACGTCGGGATCGCCGTCAGCAGGCTGACGGCGACGAGGGCCGGGCGGCACGCGGGCAGGTAGATCGACCGGAAGGTGCGCAGTTCCCCGGCGCCGTCGCAGCGTGCCGACTCGCGCAGTTCCGTCGGCACGCTGCGGAAGGCGTTGGTGAGCAGGAGGATCGACAGCGGAGCGGTGCCGTTGATGAAGGGCAGGATGATGCCCAGGTGCGTGCCGAGGATGCCGAGCTTCTGCTGAAGGATGACCACTGGCAGCAGGACCGTGATGCCGGGGACGAACAGCAGCGAGATGAAGAGCCCGTACAGCGCTCTGCGGCCGGGGAAACGCAGCACGGCGAACGCGTAGCCGGCCAGCGAGTAGATCGCCACGACGCCGAGCGTGGTGAACCCGGTGACCTCCAAGCTGTTGCCGAAGTACCGAAGGAAGTCCAGCTCGCTCCAGGTGCGGCCGAGTGTCGAGAGCGTCGGATGGTGCGGGATCAGGTGTCCGTCGAGCAGGATCTCCTTGTCGTCCTTGAGCGCGCCGGAGACCATCAGCGCGAACGGATAAAGGCTGATCACCGCGTAGACGGCCAGCATGAGGTAGGTGATGGTGCGGGCGGTCCGGCCGGGGGCACTGCGCACAAGCGGAGCACGGCGCACGGTGCGGTCCCCCAGCGTCGCGGCCGTACCGGCGAGGGTCGAGGTCGAGGCGGTCACGTGCGGCTCCGCAGCATCCTGATGTTGACGCCCGCGAGCAGCAGCGCCACCACGAACAGCATCCAGCCCAGGGCGCTGGACAGCCCGAGCGTGGGCTTGAGGCCGTCGAAGAAGGCCAGGTTGTAGGCCTCGAGTCCGAGCACCTCGGTGTGTCCGCCGGGGCCGCCGTTCGTCATGATCAGGAAGATCTGGAAGCCCTGCAGCGCGTCGCGCATGTTCAGCAGGATCACGGCGGCGGTGATCGGGCGCAGCAGCGGCCAGACGACCGCGGTCATCGTGCGCAGTTCGCCCGCGCCGTCGGTGCGCGCCGCGTCGAGCAGTGACGGGTCGATCGCCTGGATCCCGGTCAGATAGAGGATCATCGCGACCGGGATCGCACTCCAGGCCATCACCACGATCAGCGTCGGCAGCGCGGTGGCCGGGTTGCCCAGGAATCCCTGCGGCTGGGCGAGGGATCCGAGCCCGAGGTGCCGCAGGATGTAGTTGAGCGATCCGCTCGGCTGCAGGACGTAGGTCCAGGCGTAGAACACCGCGATGCCCGCGGTCACGTTCGGCAGGAAGAACACCGTGCGGAACATCGAGCGCAGGAACCTGATGCGGTGCAGGGCGACCGCGAGCGGGAAGCCGCCGAGGATCGTCAGCGCCGGCACCGCGACCATCACCACGAGGGTGCGCACGGCGTCGTCGCGGGTCTCGGGGGCCAGGATCGGGTCGCGGTAGAGCAGGTCGAGGTAGTTGCCGACACCGACCCAGGTCCAGTTCGGGGTGAACCCGTTCCACCGGGCGAAGCTGAGCGCGAGGCCGTAGCCGACGGTGTACAGACCCATGACAGCGAACAGGGCGACGGCCGGCAGGACGAACGCGTATCCGGTCAGCGCCTCCCGCGTCCTCCGCCGCCGACGCCCTGAGGCGGCAGCGGCGGACGATTCCGGCTTGTCCTGCGGGGCGGGAGCGGTGACGGTGGCCGACGTCACCGCGCCACGTCCAACACAGGCAGGTGCAGCGCAGTCACATGCAGCGCAGTCAGATACAGCACAGCCACATGCAGCACAGCGTCACTTCCAGGTGTTGGCTGTGAACGCGCCGAGCTTCGCGTTGGTGGACGCAGGGCTCTGCTGTTTGAGCGGGGACATCTGCACGACGAGGTCGCCCGCCTGTGTGATGTCCCAGGTCGGGCCCATGAAGGTGGTGTCGCCGGGGTTGTAGGCGGTGTCGCCGGTGCCGAAGACGGCCTCCAGGGAGCTGAGATTCGGCCCGACCAGCGTGGCCGAGTTCGCGCCCAGGTCGGTGGCCGGCAGGTCGTATGAGGCCTGGGCGAACGCGCCGGCCTGGGCTTGAGTGGTCAGGAAGTCGATCCACTGCAGGTCGGCGGACTGGTTCTTGGACTGCGACGAGATCGACAGCCCGGTCAGCGCGATCGGGGCGAGTTTCAGCTCGCTGACGGCTCCGTCGCCGGGTGCCGGGATGCCGAAGGCCACGATGTTGCCCGGGCTCATGCCGTCCTGCTGGATCGCGGCCATGGTGAACGTGCCGCCGATGTCGAAGGCCGATTTGCCCTGGGCGAACGCGCGGTCCGCGTCGTCGATGCCGAGGGTCTGGCTGCCCGGCGTCCAGTACGGAGTCAGATCGTTGTAGAGCTCGAGCGCCTTCTGGCCGTTCGGGCTGCCCCAAGCGACCGAGGCGTCCTTGCCGAAGAGCGCCTGGTACGCGCTCTTGCCGAGGTAGGCGTAGGCGAGCGGTTCGAGCGCCCAGTCCAGCCCGGTGGAGGAGACGTTCAGGCCCAGCGTGATGCCGCCGGCCTGCGGGTCCTTGTCGTGCGTGGCCTTGATCCAGGAGATCAGGCCTTCCCAGGTCTTCGGGGGCGTGGTCGGGTCGATCCCGGCGGCCCGGAGTTCTGTCTTGTTGGCGTAGATGATGCCGAAGGTGCCCGCGGTGAACGGGACGCTGAACAGCTGGCCCTTCTTCACCCCGGGGTCGGTGGCCTTCGGCTTGAGCGAAGCCTGATACACGTTGTCTGTCACCAGGCCGGTGTCCGCGGTGCCGTTGAGGAAGCGGGCCTTCCACGCGGCGTCCACGCTGGAGGAGAGGTCGGTGAGGATGCCGGCTCCGCCGAAGACGAAGTCCTCGCCGCCCGCGTGGTCCTCGATCACGTCGGCGACGGTGTGGGTGGCCGCCGCGCTCTGGACCTTGCTGGTGAAGGTCGCGTCCGGGGTGAAGGCCGTGATGTTCACGGTGATCCCGGTCTTCGCCTTGAAGGCGGCCGCGGCCTCCTCCAGAGCCTTGACATGGGTCTGCTTGAACGTCCACATCGTCAGAGTCTTGTCGCTCCCCGACCCGCCGCCGCTTCCGCCGCACGCGGTGGTCCCGGCCGCCAGCGCCACCGCGGCGGCGAACGCGCACAGGTTCAGCCCTTTGCGCCGCGCTATGCCCACGCCGTCCTCCCTTGACAGCACCTTGATCACGCTCGGTCGGCCGGCCCGTCTCCCCCGGCAGTCCGGCGCTGTGAACATAGGAGCGGAGCGTTTAACATGTCAATAGAGCAAAGACTCTTTGCTCGCGGCGGATGTTTGACCCCTCAGCGCAAGCTTGTCATGTTAAGTTGGCTCATCTCTTGCCCCGAGACCGTGCCCAGCGCACCGAGTCGAGGAAGGATTTCCGTCCATGTCGGTGGAGCCCGGCGCGCCGAAGGTTCCGCTCTACCAGCAGGTCAAGCGGGACCTGCTGGCCGCCATCGCGGCCGGCGAGTACGCCCCCGGACGGCCGTTCGTCACCCAGCGGGAGATCTGCGAGCGCTTCAACGTCAGCCACGCCACCGCCGTGCGGGCGCTGAACGACCTGGCCGCCGAGGGGCACGTGGTGCGCAAGCGCGGCCAGGGCACCTTCGTCGCCGAGCGGCCGCCCGAGCAGACCGCCCGCGATGCCGACGGGACCATCGCCTGCGTGCTGCAGTATCAGGGGCCGCATGTCGGACGGCTCCTCGCCGGGATCGAGGAGGTGTGCGCGCAGCTGGGCTACCGGCTCTTCCTCAATCACTGCGAGGGCGACCCGGCGCGGGAGGAGCAAGCGCTCACGCGGGCGCTGGACCACGGCGTGGACGGCGTGATCGTGTACCCGACGGAGGGTTCCGGGGTGCTCGCCCCCTACGCCGAAGCGCGCCGACGCGGGGTGCCGCTGGTCATGGTCGACCGCTACCGACCCGACCTGGCCACTGACGCAGTCATCGCGGACAACTTCGCGGCCGGCCGGGACCTGACCACCGCGCTGATCGGCGCCGGACACCGGATCATCGCGACGCTGTGGGACGAGATCGACGTGACCAGCGTGCGCGACCGGCTCGCCGGGCATATCCAGGCGCTGCGAGAGCACGGCATCGCGGCGCGTCCGGACCTGATGGTGCTGCGCCCGTACAGCGTCCAGTCCCATGAGGCGCGCCGCGCCCTGCTCGCCGAGCTGCTGCGCGGGCCGCACCCGCCGACCGTGCTGTTGTGCGCCAACGGCTACGTACTGGCGACGGCCGCCGAGGACCTGGTCGCGCTCGGCCTGGAGATCCCCGGCGACATCGACCTGGCCGGAATGGACGACGCAGGACCCTTCGACGTGCTCCCCCTGACGGCGGCCGCGATCTCGCTGCCGTCCCGGGAGATGGGGCGCCGGGCGATGCGGCTGCTGCACCGGCGGATCACCGAGCCCGGCGCATCCGAGCCGGAGTTGGTGGTGCTGCCGATCAGCGTTCAGACACGCCAGTCGTCGGTCGGCCACCTGCGCGTGGTCGGGCGGCAGGTCGCGACTCGGGCCGAGCAGAAGGAGAGGCAGGCCCGGTGACGGGGCCGACGCCGACGAACGCGCGGGAGGTTTGACATGCCAAATGCTGGGGCGGCGTCCGCCGACGTGGCGGCCCAAGGCAGCAGGACCGTGGCGACGAACGGCGACGGCCACGATCCGAACCGCCTGCTGAACGCGACCGGCGCCCTCCCCCAAGCCATGCCCCCGTGGCCGAGCCGTGACAAGCTGCGCGTCACCAACGTCCGTACGTTCGTGACAGCACCGGAGGGCACGCCGCTGGTCGTGGTGCGGGTGGAGACGTCCGAGCTAGGGCTCTACGGTCTCGGCTGCGCGACCTTTACCCAGAGGTACGCGGCCGTGGCAGCGGCGGTGGACGAGCACGTGGGGCCGCTGGTCGTCGGCCGCCACCCGGCCGACATCGAGGACATCACAAGGCTGATCCACTACTCGGCGTACTGGCGCAACGGCCCGGTACTGAACAATGCCCTGTCAGGGATCGATCAAGCCTTGTGGGACATCGCCGGCAAGCGGGCCGGGATGCCGGTCTACGAGCTACTGGGCGGGCGCAGCAGGGCCGGAGTCGAGGTCTACACGCACGCGGCCGGGGCGACGATCGACGAAACGCTCGCCCGGGCGGAGCAGTTCATCGGCGAGGGGTACCGAAGCGTGCGCCTCCAGGTCGGCGGTCCGGGGATCGGTACCTATGGAGCACCAGGCACCCTCGGCGGCTACCCTCGCTCCCCGCACCCCGACGGCTGGGACCCCGAGCGATATCTGCGCACCACGCCCGCGCTGTTCGCGGCGGCGCGGGAACGCCTCGGGCTCGGTGTGAACCTCATGCACGACGTGCACAGCAGGCTGACACCCAAACAGGCCGTGGTGCTCGCCCGCGCTCTCGAGCCGTATCAGCTCTCGTTCCTCGAGGATGTCATCGCGCCCGAATACTACGATCGGCTGCCCGAAGTCCGTGCGGCCTCGCCGGTGCCCATCGCCATCGGCGAACAGCTGGGCTCACTGCCCGACGCCGTCCGCCTCATCCGTGACGGCGGCGTGGATCTGCTGCGGCTGCACACCTCCTCGGTCGGCGGCCTGACCCCCACCCGCAAGCTGGTCGCCCTCGCCGAACTGCTCGCCGTGCGCACCGCTTTCCACTCCCCCGGCGACATCTCGCCGATCGGCGTCGCCGCGAACCTGGCTGTCGATGTCTCGACTCCCGCCTTCGGATATCAGGAATCGCACACCTACAACGACGCCACGCACGAGGTCTTCCCTGGAACCCCGGTCGTGCGCGAGGGCCACCTCTACCCGTCCGACGCACCCGGCTGGGGCGTGGACCTCGACGAGAAGGCCGCCGCGGCCTTCCCGCCCACCAAGTTTCTGCACGAGCGCTGGTCGGCGGGGGTCCGCCGTCCCGACGGCAGTCTCGACGCCCCCTGATCGCCAGCGGACGAACGTCCCCGCGAGCGCGCCGGTCAGCTCGTCGATCGCCTGCCTCGCGAGGTCCGGGAGGCACTGCCCTGGCTCAGCCGCACGGCGCAGGTGATCGACACGAGCACGATGACGCCCGCCGAAACGGCGGCCCTGACCTCCGACGCCGTGGCCGACCGCGAAGTCGACGAAGACCGCGTACGCCAGATACGTCAGCCAGCCGCCGGTCGCCAGGTGGAGCAGGCCGAGCAGGCGTTCGCTGAGCCCATGCCGATCGAGGCGAAGAAGTCGAAGAGGTAGCTGACGAAAGGCGCGTGCGGTCAGCGCGCGAAGGCGATCATGAATGAGGCGAACAACAGGCATCCGAGCCCGATAAGGCCGATAAGCAGCGTGGCTGTGTTTTTCCGCAGCGCACCCGGCGCCTCCACCTGGCGCGCCGCCAAGCGGTCGGGCTGACGGAAACGGGCGGTGAAGCCGCTGTCTCTGGCACCGAGGCCCCGGGGCGAACGGTTGTTCAGGGTGTAGACGAGGATCGTCGTGCAGCCCGGCTGACGCTGACGGCCAGGCGGGTGAGTCGTATCCGGACGCTGACAGCCGTGCCGGGTAAGAGCCCGGAAGCACGCCGAAAACGCTGAGCCCACCGCCGACTTCGAGCAGGCGAACGACAGTGCGATACGGGTTCGCCCCGGGATATCCGTGGCCGGAGAAGCTCGCCGCATGCCTATGGAAGGTAGTAGGTGACCCCTGCTATAGTCGGCGAAGGTGATCCAAACCACGCGAAAGTGTGGTTGAGCTGGCATTTCTTTACCAATGGCATGTCAGATGCCGTATGTGCATGACACGGACTCAGTCGAGCTGATCAATCCCCCGTTAGCGTTACTCAGAGTCACTTTGTGATTACTGAGCGCCATAAGTGCTCCCTGGGCGCCATTGGCGATCGCCTGCTGCCCCGTTTTGCTTAGGAGGCAGAGGCACGATGCGCAATTCGATCCGTTTCGGAGGCGGCCTTACATGACAGCGACGATTCCCGAACCGTCCGGACTGGGGCCGGCGAGCGAGCAGACCCGGCAGAGCCTGAGCATCGCGGCGGCGCGGAATCTGGCGACGACCACCAAGTCCGCCCCCCAGATGCAGGGGATCAGCTCGCGCTGGCTGCTGCGCAAGCTGCCGTGGGTGCAGGTGTCGGGCGGCACGTACCGGGTCAACCGGAGGCTCAGCTACGCGATCGGGAGCGGCCGGGTCAGCTTCCTCCGGACGGGCACCGATCTGCGGGTCTTCGCGCCTTCCCTCGTCGAGCTGCCCGGGCTGCGCAGCGTCGACGACGCCGCGCTGCTGGAAGCGCTGGCGTCCCGCTTCACCCCGCGCGAGGTCGCCGCCGACGAGGTGATCGTCGAGGAGGGCCGGCCGGTCGACGAGGTCTACCTGGTCGGCCACGGCAAGGTGAACAAGGTCGGCACCGGCAAGTACGGACAGACCACAGTGCTCGGCTACGCCGCCGACGGTGACCACATCGGCGAGGAGGCCCTGGGCCGCTCCGATGCGCGGTGGGATTACACCGTCAAGGCGGCCACGGCGGGCACGCTGTTGGTTCTGCCCTGGCGCGCGTTCCAGGAGCTGTTCGACAGCTCCGAGGCGCTGCGCGAGTCGGTCATGCGGTACCTCACCGACACGCAGCAGGCGAACCGCCACGGCGAGCATACGGTCGAACTCGCCTCCGGCCACGACGGCGAGGTCGAGCTGCCCGGCACCTACGTGGACTACGAAGTCGAACCGCGCGAGTACGAGCTGAGCGTGGCCCAGACCGTGCTGCGGATCCACAGCCGGGTCGCGGACCTCTACAACGACCCGATGGACCAGACCGAGCACCAGCTGCGGCTGACCATCGAGGAGCTGCGCGAACGCCAGGAGTGGGAGCTGGTCAACAACCCGGACTTCGGCCTGCTGCACAACGCCGACAACGACCAGCGCATCCAGACCCACTCCGGCCCACCGACGCCGGACGACCTGGACGAGCTGCTGAGCATGCGCCGCGGCACCCGGCTCTTGCTGGCCCACCCCAAGGCGATCGCGGCGTTCGGCCGTGAGTGCAACAGCCGCGGCCTGTACTTCGGCTCCGCGGACGAGGAGGGCCACCGGATCCCCGCCTGGCGGGGCGTGCCGATCTTCCCCTGCGGCAAGATCCCGGTCGGCGACGGGCACACCACCTCGATCCTCGCCCTGCGCACCGGCGAGGACGACCAGGGCGTGGTCGGCCTGCACCAGACCGGCATCCCCGACGAGTACGAGCCCGGACTCAACGTGCGCTTCATGGGGATCAACGAGAAGGCCGTCATCTCCTACCTGGTGTCCACGTACTTCTCGGCCGCCGTGCTGGTGCCGGACGCGCTGGGTGTGCTCGAGAACGTGGAGATCTCCAGGCCGCGGTCTTGATCCAGCCGCTTGACGCAGGTTCCGATGCGCTCGCGCACGGCGTTCATCTTCAGGAGAGGAACTTCAGGTCGCCATGTCCCTGTTGAACCGTGTGGCCGCGCCTCCCGCGCGGCACGAAGCCGCCGCGCTGGCCGCCGCCCTGCTCGCCGCGCCGCCCTCGGCACCGGCCTCACTTCGGCCCGCGAAGCCGGTCCTCGGCGGGCCGCGCGGCTTGGGCACCTCGTCGCTGCGTCCCGTTCCACCTCGGGCCGACCGCGCCCCGCTCGGTCGGCCCGGCACCGGCGGCGCGCAGCCTGACCAGGCCGCGCAGAACGGAGCCAGCCAGAACGGAACAGTGCCCGAGCTCTACTCCCCGCCCGCGCTGCGCGACGACCCGGCGCTCGGCGAGCTGGTCAACGAGCGGCTCCTCGCGTGGGCCAAGGAGATCGGCCTCTACCCGGACAGCCTCGACCACGTCCGGGAGGCGAACTTCGGCCGCTTCATCATGCTCGTCCACCCCGAGAGCGAGGACCCGGACCGGCTGCTGGCCGCCGCCAAATGCGCGCTCGCCGAGTGGGCTACCGACGACGCGTACTGCGATGACGAGTCCGAGGGCGCCCGGCCCGACCTGCTGGGCGCCCGGCTCGGCTTGGCGTACGCGACTATCGATCCGCCGGTGATCGGGGCGCAGCGTCAGCCGGCGCTGGACGCGGCGTTGCGCGAGGACCCGGTTCGTGTCGCGCTGGGTTCCGCGCTCGGGCATCTCGCGCGGTACGCGACCCCTGGACAGGTCGACCGGCTGCGTCTCGAACTGGCCGCGCTGTTCAACGGCTACAACACCGAGGGGTCCTGGCGCCGCACCGACTTCGTCCCACCCGTGTGGCAGTACCTCGCCGAACGCCAGCAGAACAGCTTCATGCCAACCATCGCCGTGATCGATGTCGTCGGCGGCTATCACTTGTCAGCGACCGAGTACGGCGCTCCCCCGGTGCGCCGGGCGGTGCTGATGGCGGGCCTGGCCACCACGCTCGTCAACGACCTGTATTCGATGAGCAAGGAGCAGCGCGGCGCCCAGTACGACTACAACCTGCCCACGCTGATCGCCGCCGAGGAGCAGTGCTCGCCCGGCGAGGCAGTGCGGCGCGCCGCAGCGCTGCACGACGAGCTGGTCCGCACCTACGAGCATGAAGCCGCCGCGCTGGCCGCCGCCGGCTCGCCCGCGCTGGCTCGGTTCCTGGCCGGGGTGTGGGCCTGGCTCGGCGGCAACCACGAATGGCACCGCACCACCGCCCACTACGCGACGGCCCGCGAAAAGGAGTCGACCCGATGACGCAGTCCCCGCCCGACACGCAGCCCGTGACGCAGCCCGTGACGCAGTCCCTGTCTCAGCTCTCCCCGGTGCTGCGCACCGCGTATCAGCGGGCTGTCGCGCAGTACTGGGACACGCACACGCAGGACCCGGTCAATCTGCGGCTCGGCGAGGTGGACGGGTTCTACCACCACCATTACGGCCTCGGCGACTACGACCCGGCCGTCCTGGAAGTGTCGCCGGACGAGCGCGACCAGCGGATCATCGAGGAGCTGCACCGGCTGGAGAGCGCGCAGGCCGACGTCCTGCTCGACAACCTCGGCGTGGTGGGACCGGGCGACCGGCTGCTCGACGCGGGCTGCGGCCGCGGCGGCACCAGCCTGATGGCGCACTACCGGTTCGGCTGCCGCGTCGACGGGGTCACCATCTCCGAGTACCAGGCCGGTTTCGCCAACGACCGGGCCGTCGAGCGCGGCGTGAGCGACGTGGTGCGCTTCCACTTCCGCAACATGCTCGACACCGGATTCGAGTCCGGCTCGAAGCGCGGCATCTGGACCAACGAGACGACGATGTACGTCGACCTGAACGAGCTCTACGCGGAATTCGCCCGGCTGCTCCCCCACGGCGGCCGGTACGTCTGCATCACCGGGTGTTCCAACGACGTCACGGGCCTGCGGTCCAAGGCGGTAAGCCGGATAGACGAGCACTACACGTGCAACATCCACCCGCGCAGCGCCTACTTCCGCGCGCTGGCCGCCAACGGCCTGACGCCGATCACCGTACTGGACCTGACGCCCGCGACGATCCCCTACTGGGAGCTGCGGGCGCAGTCCTCGGTGGCCACGGGTATCGAAGAGGCCTTCTTGACCGCGTACCGCGAAGGCAGCTTCCACTATCTATTGATCGCAGCGGACCGCGTATAACTGAATTAGCTGTTCACCGTTGTGAACATTAATCGCTTATCTGAAATTTTGCCTCACACATGCTTGCGGCGGCTCGTAACACCGACGACATTGTGGACCGTGCGTGTGCGGATCTCAGGCTTCGGCGAGCGCCTTGGCCGTCCGAGACGCAGCGCATGAGCACCGTGTACGGCGGAAACACTGTGCTCCTTCCTCATCGTGCTCAGCGTCGAAGGCAGGAGTCAGAGAAACAATCATGAGAAGTTCCGTACGCGCGCGCGCCGCCGTCGCCCTCGGTGTCACCGCCGCGACATTGATCGGCGTAGGGACGGCACAGGCGACCGGTGGCCAGGCTCAGCCCGCGAAGCACGCGAGCCTGTCGATCACCGTGCACCCCGACCAGGTCGGCAATCCGCTGCATTCCGGTTTCGTCGGGTTCTCCTTCGGGGCCGCCACCGTCGCGGCCGACAACTACGCCACGACCGACTTCGCCGGCTTCCTCAAGACGCTCGGCCCGACCGGGGTGATCCGGGTCGGCGGCAACTCCGGCGACGCGACCTTCTGGACCTCGACCGGCGAGCCCGCGCCGAGCTGGGCGACCAGCGGCGTGATCACCCCGGACAAGCTGCAGCACCTCGCCACGCTCGTCCAGTCCGTCGGCTGGAAGGTCATCCTCGCGGTCAACCTCAAGCACCCGGACCCGGCCAGGGCCGCCGACGAAGCGCACTACGCACAGCAGATCTTCGGCAGCTCCCTGCTGGCGATCGAGGTCGGCAACGAGCCCAACTTCTACTTCAGCGACGTCAACGCGTACTACGCCGAGTTCGAGACTTACGCGGCGGCCATCAAGGCGGCCGTGCCGGGCATCGGCCTCACCGCGCCCGACGCCGAGACGAACCACAGTTCGTGGCTCGGCGGGTTCGCCGCCGACGACGCCGCGCACCCGGACGTCTACGAGGTGACCGACCACACCTACCCGACCAGCGCCTGCGGCAGTTCGACCGCGACCATCCCGGAGCTGCTGGGTACCGGCTCGGTGCAGTACGAGACCGCCAACGCGCAGGCGGCGCTGGCCGCGGCCGCGCAGCTGCACGTCCCGGCCGCGATGACCGAGACCAACTCGACCGTCTGCGCCGGCATGGCGGGCGTCAGCGACGTCTTCGCCGCGGCGTTGTGGTCCCTGGACTACAGCCTCCTGCTCGCGCAGGACGGAATCGCGAGCGAGAACTTCATGAGCGGTACGACCGCCTCTGGCGCCTGCGACCCCTACACGCCGCTGTGCCCGACCACCGGCGACCTGACGCCGCGTCCGCTGTACTACGGCATGCTCGCCACCGAACTCGTCGGCACCGGCAACTTCGTGGCGCTGGACAACTCCGAC
Organism: Actinocrinis sp.; assembly: GCF_035938995.1. GTDB lineage: Bacteria > Actinomycetota > Actinomycetes > Streptomycetales > Catenulisporaceae > DASZGI01. Next base: position 75,558 of record NZ_DASZGI010000329.1, on the reverse strand, counting down.
TCCGCCAACATACGCGCCTATGCCGTGAAGAACGGCGACCACCTGACCGTCGTGTTGGACGACGTTCAGGACCCGGCCTCGAACCGCGCGACCAAGATCAGCCTCAACCTGGGCAGCGGCCTGCGCAGCGGAAGCTCGATCGCCCTGGCGACCTCCTCCTCCGCGGGCCTCTCGGCCACGACCGGCATCACGCTCGGCGGGCAGCAGGTCGGCCCGCACGGAGCCTTCGCGCCGCCGCAGTCCACCACCGTGCACGTCCACCACGGGGTCGCCACCGTGACCGTGCAGGCGGGGAGCGCCGTGATCATCCAGTTCTCCTGACGTAGCCGCGGTCCCCCGGGCTGAAAGTCACGACGCGGAGGCCGGGTGTACGGGTGTGTGTAGTTCGCATGGATGAATGCACCCGTCTCCCGGCCTCTGCGTCTCGGCGAAGTTACCGCCCGGTAGTAGCGTGGTAAGCCGGATGCAGTCCCCCTCGAACCCACGGCCGACGTTGGGAGCCGAGATGACCGACCTGGATTCCGGCCGCACCGAGCCCACCCCTTCTTCCGACCCCACCCCATCCACCGCCGCTGCCCCTTCTCCCGAGACCTCCCCTTCCCCTGACACCATCTCTCCCTCGACCCCCACCCCGTCCGGCGCCGAACAAGCCCGGCAGGTAGCCGAAGAGGCCCGGGAGAGCCGATGGGACCGGCCGAGCTTCGGGCGGGAGTTGTTCCTCGGCCACCTGCGCCTCGACCTGATCGATCCGCTTCCGCCGGTCGACCCGGAGGAGAGCCGGCGCGGTGAGGAGTTCCTGGCCCGGCTGCGCGAGTTCTGCGAGGCCGAGGCGGACGGCCGGTTGATCGAGCGCGAGTCCCGGATCCCGGACGAGCTGATCAACGGGCTCAAGGACCTCGGCGCGTTCGGCATGAAGATCCCGCGCGAGTACGGCGGACTCGGCCTGCCCGCGGTCTACTACCACCGGGCCCTGATGCTGGTCAGCACGGTGCATCCGTCGATCGGCGCCCTGCTCTCGGCGCACCAGTCGATCGGCGTGCCGCAGCCGGTCAAGCTCTTCGGCAACGACGAGCAGCGCAAGCTGTTCCTGCCCCGGTGCGTGCGCGAGATCACCGCGTTCCTGCTGACCGAGCCCGACGTCGGAAGCGACCCGGCACGGCTGGCCACCACCGCGGTGCCCAGCGACGACGGGCAGACCTACGTACTCGACGGCGTCAAGCTGTGGACGACCAACGGCGTGCTCGCCGACCTGCTCGTGGTGATGGCCCGGGTGCCGCGCAGCGAGGGGCACCGCGGCGGCATCACCGCGTTCGTGGTCGAGGCGCGTTCGCCGGGCATCACGGTCGAGAATCGCAATGCCTTCATGGGGCTGCGCGGCATCGAGAACGGCGTGACCCGCTTGCACCAGGTGGAGGTGCCCGCGGCCAACCGGATCGGGCGCGAGGGCGAGGGCCTGAAGATCGCGCTGACCACGCTGAACACCGGCCGTCTCGCGCTGCCCGCGGTGTGCGCGGCCGCCGCCAAGTGGAGCCTGAAGATCGCCCGCGAGTGGTCCAACGCGCGGGAGCAGTGGGGCGGGCCGATCGGCGGGCACGAGGCGGTCGCCGGCAAGCTCGCCTACATCGCCTCGACGGCGTTCGCCCTGGAGGCGGTCCTCGAGGTCTCCGGCCGGCTGGCCGACGCCGACCGGCACGACATCCGCATCGAGGCCGCGCTCGCCAAACTGTACGGCTCCGAGCAGGCGTGGCTCATCGCCGACGAACTGGTGCAGATTCGCGGCGGCCGAGGCTTCGAGACGGCCGAGTCGCTGGCCGCGCGCGGGGAGCGCGGCGTGCCGGCCGAGCAGGTGCTGCGCGATGTGCGGATCAACCGCATCTTCGAGGGCTCCAGCGAGATCATGCGGCTGCTGATCGCCCGTGAAGCAGTAGACGCGCACTTGTCCGTCGCGGGCGAAATAGTGGATCCCAAGGCAGACACCAGCCAAAAGGCCCGCGCCGCCGCCCGTGCCGGAGGCTTTTACGCACGGTGGCTTCCCGGCCTGGTGGTCGGCGAGGGACTGTCGCCGACCGGCTTCGCCGCGTACGGCCCGCTGGCCGAACACCTGCGCTTCGTGGAGCGCGCGGCACGCAGGCTGGCCCGCAACACCTTCTACGGCATGGCCCGCTGGCGAGCAGGACTGGAATACCGGCAACTCTTCCTCGGCCGCATCGTGGATATCGGCGCCGAGCTGTACGCGATGTCCGCCGCCTGCGTCTACGCGAAGACCCTGAGAGCCGAGTCCAGCGAGAAAGGCGACACCGAGGCCGCCGGCGCGGCAGAACTCGCCGACAACTTCTGCCGCCAATCGCGCCTGCGGGTCGAGGAGCTGTTCGGCCGGCTCTGGAACAACACCGACGACCACGACCGCCAGATCGCCAAACAGCTCCTCGCCAACCGGTACACCTGGCTCGAGCGCGGCATCCTCGACCCGTCCATCGACGGCCCCTGGATCGCCGACGCCACCCCCGGCCCGAGCACCCGCGAAGACCAGCGCCGCATCGTGCCGCCGACAGAGGTGTAGTGGCGCGAGGAGCCGGCGGTCCTGTGGCCGCCGGCTCCCCGTGCCGCAGCCTGGGCGGCGTAACGGATACGCCGCGCGATGCGCCTCTTCCTCGTCAGTGAACGGCTGAGGGGGTCAAGGGCATGCAAGGCGAAACGCAATATACGAATCTGCTCCCGTTTTGTGCCCTGAGACGACGTGAGCGCAACATCCGTCTTCCCAGCCGACCCGTGGGGGTTCCCGCGTCTCGGTGCGCTCTGTGTCGGCGAAGGAGAGCGCACAAACGATGAACCCGGACAGCTCGGCACTGGTGGTGGTGACGATCGCCCTGGCTGCCGCGTTCTTCGCCGGCACGCTGCGGGCGTGGCCCAAGCTCGCGAAACGGTCGGCCGACCATCTCGCCGGTCGAATAGGCCTGCTGCTGGCCACGCAGCTGTCGGTGCTCGCGGCCTTCGCGGCGGTCGTCAACAAGCAGTTCGAGTTCTACACCAACTGGGACGACCTGCTCGGGACGGTCCAGGGCGGCACCGCCACCGTGGCCGATCAGGCGCCGGCCGCGGCGGCCGCGGGCGTCGTCGGGCCGCAGATCTCGGTGCACGCCACCGGCGGCTCGGCGTTGGTCGGCGGCTCCGATCCGTCGCGCTACGGCGAGATTCAGTACGTCGCCATCCATGGCCTGCGAACCGGCTTATCTGAATCCGCCCAGGTTTATCTGCCTCCTCAGTACTTTCAGAGGTCGTATGCGAAGACGCAGTTCCCCGCAGCGATCGTGATCGCCGGTTATCCCGGCACACCGGACGAACTGTCCTCGAGCCTCGGCTTCCCCAAGCAGTTGCTGGCAGAAATGCGCGCCAAGCAGGCCGGGCCGATGGTGCTGATCATGGTCTCCCCGGAGGTCGTCGGCGGCCTGGACACCGAGTGCACGGACGTTCCGGGCGGTCCGCAGACCGAGACCTTCTGGGCGCAGGATCTGCCCACCGCGGTCGACTCCACCTACCGGGTCATGACGTGGACCAAGGGGTGGGGGCTGATCGGCGTGTCCACCGGCGGCTACTGCGCGCTGAAGCTGGCCATGATGGACTCCGACCGGTTCGCCGCCGCCGCGGACATCTCCGGCTACTTCGACGCGTTGCAGGACCACACCACCGGCACGCTCTACGCCAACAGCCAGGACGTACGCGACGAGAACGACCTGATGTGGCGGATCGAGCACCTGCCGCCGCCGCCCGTCAGCGCCCTGCTGACCACCAGCAAGACCGGCGAGGCGAACTACCAGCCGACGATGCAGTTCGCGGCGCTGGCGAAGGCGCCGATGCAAGTGAGCACGCTCGCCGAGCCGGAGGGCGGGCACAACTTCGCCACCTGGAGCGTGGAGATCGGACCCGCCCTGGCGTGGCTGTCCGACCACCTGGCCACGCCCCGCGCCGCGACCCCGGCCACGACGGACTAGCGGTCCGATGCTCGCGTTCCTGCTGGAGTTGCGCCGCTGGTGGTTCGACGGCGACTTCTATCCCTTCGCAGCCTTCATGCTGCTGGTCTGGACGCTCTGGATCATCCGCGTCGTGCTCAGGCGCCGCTATCGGCCGTGGCTGCAACCGTGGTCCGGGACGACCTCGGTCATCATCCCCGTGGTCGACGAGCCGGAAGACCTGTTCAGCGACGTGCTGTCCCGCATCGTGGGGCAGGGGCCGACCGAGGTCGTCGTCGTGATCAACGGGCGGCGCAACGAGGTGCTCGAGCGGATCTGCGACGAGGTCGGCGTGACCTGGGTCTGGACCGAGATACCGGGCAAGCGCAACGCGCTGCGCATCGGCCTGGAGCGGACCCGCGGCGAGATCGCGGTCCTGGTCGACTCGGACACGATCTGGACCCCCGGCACGCTTTTCGAGCTGGTCAAACCCTTCCGCCACCCCCAGGTCGGCGGGGTGACCACGCGCCAGCGCATCCTCGATCCGGAGCGGTCGGTGCTGACCCGGTGGGCGGACTGGCTCGAGAGCGTGCGCTGCGAGTACTCGATGCCCGCGATGAGCGTGCTGGGCACCGTCGGCTGCCTGCCCGGCCGGACCATCGCGTTCCGCAGGCGGATCCTGCTCGACTGCATGGACCGGTTCCTGAGCGAGAAGTTCCTCGGCGTCTTCCTCGAGGTCAGCGACGACCGGACGCTGACCAACTACGCGCTCATGGCCGGATACAAGACCGTCTACCAGGCCAGTTCGCTGGTCTACACGGACGCGCCGCTCAAGATAAGGAAGCTGGTCAAGCAGCAGTACCGGTGGGCCCGCGGCTCGCAGTACAACACGCTGCGGATGATGCCGTGGATGCTGCGCGAAGCCCGGTTCCTCGCGGTCTTCTACGGCGTGGACATCCTCGTGCCGTTCGTGCTGCTCGGCACGCTCGCCTCGTGGGTGGCCGCGGCGCTGACCCGCAGCAGCCGCCCGCAGATCTACGGCCTGCTGCCGTTCTCCGGCGGCGGCCTCGGCTCGCTGATCTTCATCCTGACGCTCGGGGGCATCCTGTCGCTGCTGTCCGTCTCCACCCGGTTCGGCCGCCACTTCGCCCACCGGCCCGGCGACATCCTGTTCCTGCCCGTCTTCATGGCGATCAATACCCTGATCCTGCTGCCGGTCCGGCTGGTCGGCTTCTTCCGCTGCGCGCACAACGCGGGCTGGGGCACCCGCGCCGACAGCTTCGCCGGCGAACGGGCGCGCAACCCGCTGGTCGCGATCCCCTATCTGCTCGGAAGCGTCCTGCTGTTCTTGGCGGTGTACATCAGTGTCTAGGCGGCGGACCGACGGCCAGAAGCGGGTCAGGATCTGGATGTTCGTCAACGTGTTCCTGCTCGCGTCCCTCACGGCGCTGGTGATGCACACCTCGAGCCGCCTCGATACCGCCGCGGCCAACGCAGCGACCGGGCATGCCTCCACCGCCGCGGGTCCGGCGATCAACGTCCCGGGCGGTGCGGCGCTCCCGGCGAACGTTCCGTCCAAGGCGCAGATCATGGCGACGAGCGGCAAGTACTTCGGGGTCGCCGAGCCGGACATGCCGTGGTCGGCGAACGCCGGCTCGCAGATCGCGCAGACCGCGGGCACCCCGCCCGACATGGTCGAGTACTTCGTCAACTGGACGCAGGACTTCAGCGTCGTCCCGGTGCAGGACGCCTACGCTCAAGGGATGCTCCCGGTGCTGACCTGGGAGCCCTCCCCCGGCGGCAACGCCCGCACGACGCAGGTGAACTTTCCCGAGTACAAGCTGTCCACCATCATCGACGGCTCGCACGACGCGTACATCGCGAAATTCGCCGACGCGGTGCGCGACGCGAAATGGGTCGTCGCGATCCGCTTCGCCCACGAGATGAACGGCAACTGGTACCCCTGGGCCGAAGGCGTCAACGGCAACACCACCGGCCAGTACGCCCAAGCCTGGCGGCACATCCACGACATCTTCACCCGCGAACACGCCGACAACGTCATCTGGGTCTGGGCGCCGAACATCATCCGCAGCGCCAAGACGCCGCTCAAGGAGCTCTACCCCGGAGACGCCTACGTGGACTGGGTCGGCTTGTCGGCGTACGACGTGACCGAGCACACCGCCCCGCAGCTGATCGACCCCACGCTCCAGCAGATCCGCAAGTTCACCTCGAAGCCGATGCTGATCACCGAGATCGGCAGTCAGCCCGGTTCGTTCAAGGCGGCCTGGACCACCGACTTCCTGACCTGGCTGCCCAAGCAGAGCGGCGTCATCGGGTTCATCTGGTTCGAGTACACGAAGGCGGAGGGCGCGGGCACCGACTGGGGCTTCGACGCGGACACGTCTACGCTCGCGTCATTCCGCCTGGGTATTGAGCCGATGAAACTCGTCGTCCTGCCGCTGCAATAACCGCCCGCGCACCGCCGAGCAGAGCCGCCGGAGGAACACACCGGCCGCGACGGCAGCGAAGGCCGCGCTGATCGCGCAGTGCGACAGGCCGCCGTCCAGCGAGTGCCATCGCAGCTGGTTGAGAGGGGCGAGGAGTCCCGCGGCCAGGAGCGTCGCGCAAACAGCCACATCGGCACGCGCCGCGGCCCCGCGCTGTAGCCGCCAAGCCGCCGTGATCACCCCGAGCAGAGCCGGAACCAGCACCGGCCAGAGCCATTGCGCGCAGTGTGTGAGGACGATCCGCGTGGTCGAGTGGGACGCCGACCGGTCCATCACGGTCGCCGCGATCCCGGTGAAGGACGGCGCCCGGCCGATGAGAAGGGTGATCTCCGCGAGGACGCCCGCCACCAGGGCGACGCGCTGAGCGTTCCACGCCCGCGAAGTCTTCCAGGCGGAGTAGCCCGGCCCGGCGAACGCGATGAGTGCGAAGATCACCGGATCCCAGAGCACTGTGAGATACGACGTCCAGTTCGCCGCCAGCATCAGCACCGGCGCGAGCCACACGGCGTGGCGGCCGTCGGCGAAGGCGAATCTCACCGCGAAACACGCTGACCAGACCAGCAGGCACGTCGCTGGAGCGTCGTAGGTACCTGCCCCACTGAGGTGCTGCGTCGGGCTCAGCAGCGCGAACAGCAGTGCCGCGAGCGTGCCCGCTACCGGTCCGTCGAAGCGCCGCGCGGTGCAGTACACGCCGACGTTGGCGAGCACGGCAAACAAGAGGTTGACGGCGTGCACGGCGTGGGCCCCGCCGAACGCATCGAACGCCGCAGCAAGGACCGGATAGAGCACCGGGGCGCCCGGCAGCACGGTCTCGTAACGGGTGATGTGCCGGCCGTGGAGCAGGTAGGCGATCTCCTGGTGCCCCGCCTTCACCATCGCCGCCTGATCGGCGGCGGCAGTGCCGACCACACGCCAGGCCAGTGCGATTTGAAGCGCTGCGACGGCGGTCAGGACGAGGGCTTCCCGGAGCCCGAACGACTGGGCCGGGCGCCGTTCTTCCTCATCCGTGATGCGCGGCAGGACGACCGTGACGTCTTCCGCGCCTGGAGGAGGCACGCGCACCAGATCGTTCCGCGTGTCCGCCCACAGATCGTCGTTCCAGTCCAGCGGGCCGCCGTCCGGCGGCCGCAGGCCAACCAGCTCTTCGGTGGCAGCCGCGTCGAGGGATGGCCGTAGCTCCACTCCGCGGTCGCCCCCTCGCGTTCCTCCGGCCGGAGCTTGATCGCCGGCTGCCTGAAGCGGATACGGGGGATTCTTGCATGAATCCTCGGGCCTTCCGGGGCGTTTGCAGCCACGATCGGGTCACGGGCCCACCGGGTCGAAGCGCAGCCGCGCGACCGTGCCCGGCGCCGCGGCCTCAGTAGACGTCGCGGGCGTACCGGCGCTCGGAGGCGAGGGTTTTGAGGTAGACGCCCGCTTCTTCGGCGTCGAGGTTGCCGTGGGCTGTGGCGATGTCGCGCAGGGCCTGGTCGACGTCTTTGGCCATGCGGCTGGCGTCGCCGCACACGTAGACGTGGGCGCCGTCTCTGATCCAGGCCCAGAGTTGGGCGGCGTGTTCGTGCATGCGGTCCTGCACGTAGACCTTTTCGCGTTGGTCGCGCGAGAAGGCGAGGTCGAGGCGGGTGAGCGTGCCGTGGCGCCGGAGTTCTTCGAGCTCCTCGCGGTAGTAGAAGTCGGTGGCTCGGCGCTGCTCGCCGAAGAAGAGCCAGTTGGGGGCGTGGTGGTCGCGTTCGCGGCGGTCGTGGAGGAAGCCGAGGAAGGGGGCGACGCCGGTGCCGGGGCCGATCATGATCGCGGGAGTGTCGGGGTCCGCGGGCGGCTTGAAGTGCGGGGCTTGGCGGACGAAGACGGGCACCGCCTCGGCTTCGGCGTCAAGGTCGGCGAGGAAGCCTGACGCGACGCCCGTCCTCGCGCGACCTTGATATCCCGTGTAGCGCACGACCGACACGGTGACGTCGATGTGGTCCGGGTCGGTCAGCGGGCTTGAGGAGATCGAGTAAAACCTAGGTTGCAGGGGCTTGAGCAGATCGGCCCATTCCTGCGCGCTCAGGCGCGGCCCGAACTCCCGGACCACGTCGACCGCCTGCCTGCCCCAGGCCCACTTGGCCGTCTCCGCCTTGTTGCCCTGCCGCAGCAGGCGCTTGAGACCGTGGTCGCCGGTGCGGTCGAGGGCGAGGCGGAGCAGGTCCGGGGTGATGCGTGTGATGTCGAGGTGTCGGCGCAGCGCCTCGGCGAAGGGCACCGGGTTCGGAGTCGCGGTCTGGCCCATGTCCTGATTCGCGACGATCACCTCGGCGTCGGCGGCGACCGCGGTGGCGGCGAGCCATTCTTCGACCAGGTCCGGGCGGTTGGCAGGCCACACGCCGAGCGCGTCGCCCGCCTCGTACTCCAGCGATCCGCCGCCGGTGTCGAGGGTGAACTGGCGCACTTCCTTCGTCGCGCCGGGTCGGCTCAAGAGGCGGTTGGCGGTGAGGCGGGCGGCGAACGGCTCGGCGCGTGTCGGCCGGGCTGGTCTGCTCGCGACCGATGGCGTGGGCCGGGGATCGGCCAGCAGGCTGACCACACGCGTAAGCCACTGCGTGGCGGTCGGCTCGTAGTCGGGTTCGCAGTCCACCCGCGCGGTCAGGCGTTCGGCGCCGAGCTCGAAAAGCCGCTGGTCCAGGCGTCGGCCATGGCCGCAGAACTCGGCGTAGCCGGAGTCGCCGAGGGCCAGCACGGCATAGCGCAGGCTCTCCAGACGCGGCGCGTTCTCGGCCGCGAGGGCGTGCCAGAACTCGCTGCCGTTGTCCGGGGCGTCTCCGTCCCCGTACGTGCTCGTGACGACGAGTACGTCGGTCAGTTGGCGGATGTCTGCCAGAGTGATGCGTTCCATGCTGGTCAGCGAGACGCGGAAACCGCGGTCGGTCAGAGTGCTGGAGGTCTTCTGTGCAATCGCCTCGGCGTTCCCGGTCTGGGAGGCCCAGAGGACGGCGATCGTGCGCATCGGCTGCGCACCGTCGGTCGCGGGAGCCTGCGCAGGTGCGTCGACGGCGATGCGCGTACGCGAGTAGACCCCAGCGAGCAGGCCGTTGACCCATAGCGCGTTGTCGGGATGGAGCGGCGCGTTCGCCGGCAGCGTCGGTACGCAGGAGGCATCCGGTGCCGCGGCGAGCCCGGCGAGGAAGCCGGTCAGGTAGCGCTGCTCGATCGGGTTGAAGTCCGGCGGGGCCGGCGTGGAAAGGCCGAGGTGAGAGGCGAGATCGAACGCCGACGCCGGGACCGGCCGCGGTTGCCCGCCCTGCGGGACGGGTTGTGCCTCCGCAGGGGCCGGGACCTTGGTCAGCGTGACGGCGCAGTGCTTGAACTCCGGTTGGAACGAGACGGGGTCGACGGCGTCGTTCGTCACCGCGTTCACGCTCAAGTACTCTCCGAACAGGTCGTTCCAATGGAACGGGGCGAAGCAGTCCCCCGGCCGCACCCGATCCGTGATGCGCGCGGGCAGCACCGCCCGGCCGCGGCGCGAGGCCACCTCGATCTGGTCACCCTCGGCGATCCCGAGCCGCTGCGCGTCCTGCGGGTGGATCTCCACGAACGGGCCGGGATTGAGCTTCGTGAGCTTGTCGATCTTGCCGGTCTTCGTCATCGTGTGCCACTGGTGCGGCAGCCGGCCGGTGTTGAGCACGAACGGGTGGTCGTCGTCCGGCAGTTCGGCGGCGGGCAGGTGCGGGCGCGCGTGGAAGACGGCGCGGCCGCTCAAGGTCGGGAACGCCAGGCGCGGCCGGGTCCCGTCCGGTCGTTCCAGCAGCTTCTGGCTGACGCCGTCGTTCAGATACCGCACGGGATTGCGCGCCGGGCCGTCCTCGCGTGCGGCGGGCCACTGCACCGGGGTACGGCATAGTCGCTGGTAGGTGACGCCGCGCAGGTCCCAGCCGGTTTTCGGGTTCCAGGCCCGCTTGAGCTCCTCGAAAACCTCCGTAGCGCTCTCGTACGTGAACGCCTCGGCGAAGCCCATCGCGCAGGCGATGTCGGCGATGATCCGCCAGTCGGGGCGGGCCTCGCCGGGCGGATCGACCGCCTGCCGATTCAGGGTCAGGTTCCGCTCGGAGTTCACCATGACGCCCTCGGCCTCGGTCCACAGCGCCGCGGGCAGGGCGATGTCGGCGTATGCGTTGGTCTCGGTTTCCGCAAAGGCGTCCTGGGTCACCACCAGCTCGGCGGCTTCGAGCCCTTCGATCACGGTTCTGCGGTTGGCGACGGAGGCGACGGGGTTGGTGCAGATGATCCAGCAGGCCTTGATCTCCCCGGCGGCCATGCGCTCGAACATCTCGATCGTGCCGCGGCCGACGTCCGTGCGCAGCGTGCCCGGCGGCAGGTCCCAGAGCGCTTCGGTGAAGGCGCGGTCTTCGGGGTCGAGCACCGAGCGCTGCCCGGGAAGGCCCGGCCCCATGTAGCCCATCTCGCGTCCGCCCATGGCGTTCGGCTGGCCGGTCAGGGAGAACGGGCCCGCACCGGGGCGGCAGATCGCGCCGGTCGCCAGGTGCAGGTTGATCAGCGTGTTGGTGTTCCAGGTGCCGTGTGTGGACTGGTTCAGGCCCATGGTCCAGCAGCTCATCCAGCGCCGGCCCGCGTCGGCGATCCACTGCGCCGCTTGCCTGATGCCGGCCTCATCGAGCCCTGTGGTCCCGGCGACCATCGTGGGCTGATAGTCCTCCAGGAAGCCGGGCATCTGCGCCCAGCCTTCTGTGTGCTCCTCAATGAACGCCTGGTCGATCACGCCCTGCTCCACCAGCAGGTGAAGCAGGCCGTTGAGGAGGGCGAGATCCGTGCCCGGCTTTATCTGGAGGAAGAGGTCTGCCTTGGCCGCGGTCGCGGTGCGCCGCGGGTCGACGACGATGAGTTTCGCGCCCGCCTTGACCCGCTCCATCATCCGCAGGAACAGGATCGGGTGGCAGTCGGCCATGTTCGAGCCGATGACGAGGAACAGCTCCGCCTGATCGAAGTCCTCGTAGGAACCCGGCGGGCCGTCCGCGCCGAGCGAGAGCTTGTATCCGCTGCCCGCGCTGGCCATGCACAGCCGCGAGTTGGACTCGATCTGGTTGGTCCGCACGAAGCCCTTGGCCAGCTTGTTCGCGAGGTACTGGGCCTCGAGCGTCATCTGGCCGGAGACGTAGAACGCCAGCGCGTCCGGTCCGTGCTCGGCCAGGATCGCGCGCAGCCGTCGCGCGCTCTCGGCGACTGCGTCGTCCATCGAGGTCGGCGCGGGCGCCGCGCCGCGTTCCGCGCGGATCAGCGGTTCGGTGAGCCGGCCGCCAACGGCCAACATCTCCGCGCTCGTCGCTCCCTTGGTGCACAGTCGGCCGGCGTTGGCCGGGTGGGCCTTGTCTCCTGAGACCTTGACGACGCGGCGGAGTCCGTGGGCGTCTTCGGCGATGTCGAGCACGACGCCGCAGCCGACCCCGCAGTATGAGCACGCCGCGCTCGTCTGGTCGGCCCCGGTCCCAAGGCGGAGCACGGGTGATGTCTTCTCCACGGTCACGCGGCGACAATCAGCGGAAGGGCGGCCGCGGTTCGGCGGCCGACGCGCCGCGCGCCGGTCACTGCGCTCGCCATCCAGCCGGTCATTGGGCCACGTCCGGCCGGACGGCGAGGCGGTAGCCGCGCTTGGTCACGGTGCGGATCAGGTCGCCGTCGGAGCCCAGCGCCGTACGCAGCCGCGCGATCGTCGCCTCGACCACGTGCTCGTCCCGGCCGCCGGCCGTCGTCACCGCGTTCCGCGTGCCCCAGGCGCGGCGCAGCAGGTCGCTGCGCGAGACCACGAGCCCCGGCCGCCTGGCGAGTTCCCCGAACACCGCGGCCAGCACCGGCGGCAGCAGCACCGGCTCCCCTCCGGCGAGCGCGGCGGTGCCTTGGATCACCAGCGTGCGCCCGTCCTCCGTCGGGATGCTCCTGCGCACCCGCGCCGGGATCGCCGTGCACAGCTCCGCGACGAGCGCGCCGAGGCGTGCGCGGTCGGGCTGCACAGTCGGCACGTCCACCGCTTCGAACGGCCCCGCGCACACCGGACCGACGCACGCGGCGATCACGTCGGTGCGAAACGCCTCCAACACTCGGTCGAGGACGTCCTCGCCGGCCGCCGCCGCGGCCTCGAGGAGCGCCTCGGCCCCGGGCGCCGAGGTGAAGGCGACGGCGTGCACCTCGCGCGCGGCGATCGTGTTGATCAGCCGGCCGACCGCGGTCCGGTCCTCCGGCGGATTCCACCGGTATACCGGCACGGCGATCACTTCGGCACCGTCACCGCGCAGCTCGGTGGCCAGGTCGCAGTCGATGGCCGGGTCGGTGGCGCCGTACTGCTGCACGGCGATGCGCTTGCGCGCGATCTCCCGGGCGCGCAGCCATGCGAGCACCTCGCTGCACAGCTCGGAGGCGGCGGCGAAGTCTTCGCGCAGGCCGCTGGCGCGCACCGCGCCGGTGGCCTTCGGCCCGCGCGACACGACCGTCGCTCGCGCCAGCGTCGCCTGCAACTCCTCCGCCCAGCCCCAGCCCTCGGCCGCGGAGATCCAGCCGCGCCAGCCGCGCCCGGTGGTGGCCACGGCGTAGTCCAGCGGCGCCCGCAGGCACTCGGCGGTGGCGGCGCGCGCCTCGGTGTCGTCCTCCAACGGCACCAGCTTGCGGGTCGGCGCCTCGATCACCCGGGCCCCGCGCCGACGCAGCAGCGCGACCATGTCATCGCGCCGCCGGTCAGCCGTCACCGCGACGGTGCAGCCCAGCAGCGGCTGATCCCCGAAACCCGGCTCGAGCACCGGGGTCCTGGGGGTGGGCTGCGCGCTCGACATGGCGGCAGGTTGCGCGAACTGTGTTTCGCGGTTGTTGCGCGGCGGAAACGCCGCCGTAAGCCACCGTCGTACTTGGGCGATCCGCGGAAACTGATCAGCCTGTGCCGACCGGGAAACAGTCGCGACGCACCGGCGTCACGGGCATGGCCGAACGTGCTCTCGTCCCACTCTTTTCCAGCGAGGACGGTAACGCACGCATGAGGATCTTGATCGCCGGCTACGGGATGGTCGGGCACCGCTGCGCGGAGCTGCTCGCCGGCTTGGCTCCGCAGGCGGAGATCACCGTGTTCGCCCAGGAGCCGCGTCCGGCGTACGACCGGGTGCACCTGACGTCGTTGTTCGACGGCGCGAGCGCGGAGGATCTGACCTATCCCGAGCCTGCGGGCGTACGGGTGGTGCTCGGCCGGACGGTCGTGAGCATCGACCGGGCGGCCCGGGCGGTGCACACGGACTCGGGCGAGCGATACGACTATGACTTCCTCGTCCTGGCCACCGGCTCGCGCCCGTTCGTTCCGCCGGTGCCCGGCCACGACCTGCCCGGTTGCTTCGTGTACCGCACGGTCGAGGACGTTGACGCGATCAAGCGTTACGCGGCGGGGCGCCGCGTCGGCGCGGTGGTCGGCGGCGGGCTGCTCGGTCTGGAGGCCGCCGGGGCGCTGCGCTCGCTCGGTCTCGAGACGCACGTAGTGGAGTTCGCGCCGCGACTGATGCCCCTGCAGGTCGACGAGGCCGGCGGCGGGGCGCTGCGGCGGCGTATCGAGGAGCTGGGCGTCGCCGTGCACGCCGCGACCCGCACCGACGCCGTGTGCGCCGGACCTGACGGCGCGGCGGCGAGCATGGTGCTGGCCTGCGGCGACGAGAAGCGTGATCTCGGGGTCGACCTGGTCGTCTTCGCGGCGGGCGTGCGGCCGTGCGACGACCTGGCCCGCGCAAGCGGCCTCGAGGTCGGCGAGCGCGGCGGCATTCGCGTCGATGACCACTGTCGGACGACCGACCCGCGCATCTACGCGGTCGGCGAGTGCGCTCTCGCGGTCGACGGGCGGGTTTACGGACTCGTGGCCCCGGGCTACGCGATGGCGGAGACGGCCGCGCGGGACATCGTCGACCGCGACCCGAAACCGTTCACCGGCGCCGACCTGTCCACCAAGCTCAAGCTGCTCGGCGTGGACGTCGCATCGTTCGGTGACGCCTTCGCCGCCGCGCCCGGCGCCGTCATCGTCCACTATGCCGACGACACAGAGGGCGTCTACAAGAAGCTGGTCGTGGACGAGGCGGGCGCACTGCTCGGCGGAATCCTCGTCGGCGACGCCGCCGCCTACGACACACTCAAGCCGCTGGCCGGAACCGGCACCAAGCTGCCGATCGCGCCGATCCGGCTGCTGCTGCCCGCGGCGGAAGGCGGCGGCCCGGCCCTCGGCATCGGCGCACTGCCGGATTCGGCCACGATCTGCAGCTGCCACAACGTCTCCAAGGGCGACCTCACCCGAGCGATCGTCGAAGCAGGCTGCGACAGCGTAGGCGCGCTCAAGCAGTGCACGAAGGCGGCTACCGGCTGCGGCTCCTGCGTTCCGCTCCTCGGCAAGCTCCTCGCCTCGTGCGGTGTCGAAGCCTCCACCGCGCTGTGCGCGCACTTCCCGCAGACCCGCGCGGAGCTCTACGAGATCGTGTCGGTGCGCCGGATCGACAGCTTCGCCCGGCTGCTGGCCGAGCACGGCGTCAGCCAGGAGGGCTGCGAGATCTGCAAGCCGGCCGTCGCCTCGATCTTCGCCTCGCTGGCCGGGAAGCTCGGCGGCCCCACGCACATCCTCACCGGCGAGCAGGCCGCGCTGCAGGACACCAACGACCACTTCCTGGCGAACATCCAGCGCAACGGCTCGTACTCGATCGTCCCGCGGATCCCCGGCGGAGAGATCACCCCGGAGAAACTCATCGTCATCGGCGAGGTGGCCCGCGACTTCGGCCTGTACACGAAGCTCACCGGCGGGCAGCGGATCGACTTGCTCGGCGCCCGCGTCGAACAGCTCCCGGCGATCTGGCGCCGCCTGGTGGACGCGGGCTTCGAATCAGGACACGCCTATGGCAAGGCGGTGCGCACGGTCAAGTCCTGCGTCGGCTCCACTTGGTGCCGGTACGGCGTGCAGGACTCGGTCCGTCTCGCCATCGACCTCGAGCTGCGCTACCGCGGACTGCGCGCCCCGCACAAGATCAAGGCCGCCGTCTCCGGCTGCGCCCGCGAATGCGCCGAGGCGCAGGGCAAGGACATCGGCGTGATCGCCACCGAGAACGGCTGGAACCTGTACGTCGGCGGCAACGGCGGCTTCCGGCCGCGGCACGCGGACCTGTTCGCCAAGGACCTGAGCGAGCCGGAGCTGATCCAGGCGATCGACAGGTTCCTGATGTTCTACATCCGCACCGCCGAGCGGCTGGAGCGCACGGCCACCTGGATCGAGCGCATCGAGGGCGGGCTCGAGCATGTGCGCGACGTCGTGCTGGACGACAGCCTCGGGCTGTGCGCCGAGCTGGACGAGCTGATGACCGCCCACGTGGCGGGCTACGCCGACGAGTGGCGCGCGGCCATCGAGGATCCGGAGACGCTGCGCCGCTTCGCCTCCTTCGTCAACGCGCCGGACGAGCCGGACGCGTCGATCGAGTTCACCGCCGAGCGCGGACAGATCAAACCTCTGCTGGCGATCGGCAGGCCCCCGCACCGCAACGACAAGGAACTGGTGAGCACGCCGTGACCATCACTCTCGAGAGCCCGGCCGAGCATCACCCAGCCGCCATCGCCCCCGCGTGGGTCCCGATCTGCCCTGTGGACGAGCTGATCCCGGGCCGGGGCGTGGCCGCCCTGCTGAACCCCGGCACCCGCGCCGAGCCGCAGATCCAGGTCGCTGTGTTCCGCACCTCAACCGGACAGCTGTACGCGGTCGACAACCGCGACCCCTTCACCGGGGCCTGCGTCATCTCCCGCGGCCTGATCGGCACCCGCGAGGGGACCCACACGGTCGCGTCGCCGATGCTCAAGCACGTCTTCGACCTGCGCACCGGTCGGTGCATGGACGGTCCGGCCGGCCCGCAGCCCGAGGCGTTGCCTGTATACCCCGTGCGCTGCGTCGATGGGCACATCTACGTCGCCGCAGCCGAATCCACCCAGAACGGAGCGTGACCGCACCGTGCCCGCTGCCCCGCCCCTGAGCCGCACCCCGATCACCGACTGGCGACCTGAGGACTCCGAGTTCTGGGACGCGGGCGGAGACCGGGTCGCCCGGCGCAACCTGGTGTTCTCCATCCTCACCGAGCACATCGGCTTCTCCGTCTGGTCGCTGTGGTCGGTGCTCGTGCTCTTCCTCGGCCCGGCCTACCACGTGGACGCCGCGGGGAAGTTCGTGCTCACCGCCGTTCCGACGGCCATCGGCGCGGCGATGCGGGTGCCCTACAGCATCGCCGTCGTGCGCTTCGGCGGACGTACCTGGACCGTCATCAGCGCCCTGCTCCTGCTCGTACCCTGCGCCCTCGCCGCGACCCTGATCACCCCCGGCATCTCGTACAGCACCCTGATGCTGCTCGCCGCACTCGCAGGCGTCGGGGGCGGCAACTTCGCCTCCTCGATGACGAACATCAACGGCTTCTATCCGCAGCGCCTCAAGGGTTGGGCGCTGGGCCTGAACGCGGGCGGCGGAAACCTCGGGGTCGCGGTCGTGCAGCTTGCCGGGCTCGCGGTGCTCGCGTGGGCCGGGTCCGGCCACCCGCGGCTGCTGGCCGGGGTCTACCTGCCGCTCATCGTCCTCGGCTCGCTGGGTGCCGGGCTGTGGATGGACAACCTGCCCCGGCCCGCCGACCGCTTCCCGGCGGTGCGCGCCGCCTGCCGCGAGCCGCACACGTGGGTGATCTCGGCGCTCTACATCGGCACCTTCGGATCGTTCATCGGCTACAGCTTCGCCTTCGGGCAGGTGCTGCAGATCCAGTTCAAGGCGCAGTTCGCCACCCCCGTGGACGCGGCCTACCTGACCTTCCTCGGCCCGCTGATCGGCTCGTTCACCCGGCCCGTCGGCGGCAGGCTCGCGGACCGCTACGGCGGTGCTCAGGTGACCGTGTGGAGTTTCGCCGCCATGGCGGCGAGCGCGGCGCTCGTCCTCGCCGCGTCCGCACAGCACTCGCTCGCGATGTTCGTCACAGGATTCGTGCTGTTGTTCGCCCTCAGCGGCGTAGGCAACGGGTCCGTCTACAAGATGATCCCAGGGCTCTTCCATGAGCGGGTCGCCACCCTCGGCGAGGAGCGCGCGCAGAGCCTGGCGGGCGCCCTGATCGCCATCGCCGGCGCGATCGGCGCGTTCGGCGGCGTCCTGGTCAACCTGGCCTTCCGCGAATCCTTCCTGACGTACCACACCGGCACCGCCGCGTATGCGACCTTCCTCGCCGCCTATGTCGTTCTCGGCGGCCTGACGTACACGGTCTACCAGCGGCGCGCACTGCTCCGACCGGCTTCAGCCCTCGCCCGCTGAACGCACCGGTTTAACTACAACTACACCTCGCCCACCACGTCGGGCGGCCGCCAAGCCTGCGAGAACGTCGGCTCGGCGGCCGCCCGCGTGCGAATGCCGCCGCCAGGTGCTGAAATGGCAACACCGGGGCCTGTTCCGTAGCGCTCGTCGCCGCATCAACGCTCCACCCTCGGGTACGCGGTGCGATTCGCGCATGCTCACGCGGTTCGATCCGCGGGCGACGGCAGGGCGAGGAGGTTGTATCCGTGGAGAAGAAGTGGTGGACGCTGCTGGCGGTGTGCGTCGGCACGTTCATGCTGCTGCTCGACGTCACGATCGTGGTGGTCGCGCTTCCCGACATCCAGCGCGGCCTGCACGCCAGCTTCGGCGACGTGCAATGGGTGGTCGACGCCTACGCGCTGGCGCTGGCCTCGGTCCTGCTGACCTCGGGCGTGCTGGCCGACCGCTACGGACGGCGCAAGCTGTTCGCGATCGGCCTCATCATCTTCACCCTCGGCTCGCTCCTCTGCGGCCTGGCGCAGACACCGCTGATGCTCACCCTCTCCCGCGCCGGGCAGGGCATCGGCGGCGCGATCATGTTCGCGACCTCGCTGGCGCTGCTCGGCCACAGCTTCCGCGGCCGCGACCGCGGGGTCGCCTTCGGGGTGTGGGGCGCGATCACGGGCGTGGCGGTCTCCCTCGGCCCGATCATCGGCGGGCTGATCACCACCGGGATCAGCTGGCGGGGAATCTTCCTAGTCAACGTGCCCATCGGCATCGGCGCGCTGGCCGTGGCCCGGTGGCGGCTGGAGGAGTCGCGGGCCGCGCATCCCGGCAGGCCGGACTTCGCCGGTTTCATCCTGCTCACCGCGGGTCTGATCGGCCTGGTCTACGGACTGATCCGGGCCGGGGAGACCAGCTGGGGCGACGTCGGCGCGATCACCGCCCTGGTGGTGGGCGGCGTCCTGCTGGCCTGCTTCGTCGCGGCCGAGTTCACGGTCGCCGATCCGATGTTCGACCTGCGCCTGTTCCGCAAGCCGACCTTCGTCGGCGGCCTGGCCGCGGCGTTCACGATGAACGGCTCGCTGTTCGCGATGCTGCTGTACCTGGTCCTCTACCTGCAGAACCTGCTGGGCTACTCGGCGCTCGCCGCCGGTACGCGCCTGCTGGTCTCCAGCGGTGCGATGCTGCTCGCGGCCACCATCGCCGGTCGGCTGAGCGAGCGTGTGCCGGTGCGCTGGCTGATCGGACCGGGACTGATCGCCGTCGGCATCGGCCTGCTGCTGATGGCCGGCCTGAACGCGGACAGCCAGTGGACACACCTGATTCCGGGCTTCATCGTCTCGGGCATCGGCTCGGGCTTCGTGAACCCGCCGCTGGCGTCCACGGCGATCGGCGTGGTCGAGCCGGAGCGCTCCGGCATGGCCTCCGGAATCAACAACACCTTCCGGCAGGTCGGCATCGCGACCAGCATCGCCGCGCTCGGGTCGATCTTCTCCAGCTCGATCCGGACACAGCTGACCCACGCGCTGGCCCCCACCCCGCAGCTGGCCGGACACGCCGGCCAGATCATCGCCGCCGTCCGCCAGGGCCAGGTGGGATCGGCATTCGCCGGCCTGTCGCCGACCGCACGGGCGACGCTGCAGACGGCGATCCGGTCAAGCTTCAGCGGCGCGCTGAACAACCTCCTGGTCGTCACCGCGTGCGTCGCGTTCGTCGGCGGAGTTCTCTCCCTCGCGCTCATCCGCCGCAAGGACTTCGTCGCCCGCGCGCCTGAGCCGGGGCAGGAGGAGCTGGTCAGGCAGTAAGCAGAAGACAGCGCCTCGCCAGACGCCGTCGGGCGACGACGGTGACCGGTGAGCGGATACCAGTGAGCCCGACGCACTACCCGACGCCGATCCACCCCGAGCAGTACAACGGCTCCTACGACTACGGGATCATCCGCAGCGCCTTGACTCCACCGACCGGTCCCCCGCGCCGGGTCACGCGTGCTGACCTGCTGGCGCGGCGTGCCCCGGCGGAGGCAAAGGCGCAGCCGGTGCCTGCCCTAGCCAGGCGCGGTAACGGCGCAGCGCCCGCCGCTGCACGAACTGGTCGCATGCCAGTGCGTATGCGGGGCGCGTGCCGAAGACGGGGTCGAGACCACGCGCCATCCGGCGCATCTGGTGCCGGACCAGCGCCATACCCGCAGCCGAGGCGAGGATCCTGTCCGACCAGGCCACCGGACGCAGCTGGCCGTCCGCTTCCTGGAGCTCTCGCCACCGATTCGGAAGATCAGGTGTTGCGGCGAGAGCGGTGCCGATGCCGACCATCTCGACACCGCCGGCGAGGACCTTCTCTGCCGTCGCCCTGCGCGTTATCCCGCCGGTGAGCATCAACGGCAGCGGGCTGGTTTCGGCCAAGTCGCTCGCCAGGTCGAGGAAGTACGCCTCACGCTTCTGGGTGCGCGTGTCGGCCGGGCGGCCCGCCATCGCAGGGCTCTCATAACTGCCGCCGGACAACTCCACCAGGTCCACGCCGAGCGGCTCGAGCATCGCGATCACGCGCCGCGCGTCGTCGGCGTCGAATCCGCCGCGCTGGAAGTCGGCGGAGTTCAGCTTCACCGCGACCGCGAACATCGGCGACACCGCGGCACGCACCGCCCGCACGACGTCGAGCAGCAGCCGGGCCCGGTTCTGCAGTGTGCCGCCCCACTCGTCGGTTCGCTTGTTCACCAGCGGCGACAGGAACTGCGAGAGCAGGTAGCCGTGCGCCGCGTGGACCTCCACACCGTCGAAGCCCGCGCGCTCGGCACGCTCCGCCGCCACCGCGAATCGGGTCACCGTGGCCGCGATCTGCTCCGGGGTCATGGCGATCGGCCGGCCGAACCGCTTGCTGTGTCTGCCCGCCTCGACGCCCACTCCGGATGGCGCCCAGACGACGCCGGGCATCTCGGCCTGCACTTGGCGGCCGGGATGGTTGATCTGCATCCACATCGCGGCGCCTCCGGACTTGCCGGCCCGCGCCCACGCCGCGAACGGCTCCAGCGGCGCGGCGGCGTCAAGCAGCACGCCACCGGGACCGGTCAGCGCCTGGGCGTGGACCATGACGTTGCCGGTGATCAGCAGCCCCGCTCCCTCGGCGCCCCAGCGCCGGTATAACTCCAGCAGCCGCGCGTCGGGCAGTTGCGCACGTCCGGCCATCCCCTCCTCCATGGCCGCCTTCGCGATCCGGTTACCCAGAGTGAGCCCGGACCGCAGCTTGAGCGGTGCGAACAGTTCGCCCGGCATCCTCGTCCCCTTTCGACCGCTACAATGTGAGCGCCGCTTACATTAGCGTGGGATGTGAGCACTGTCTACATGGGGAGTCGATCGATGCCGAAATCGGACGACACGTACCATCACGGCGATCTGCGCGCCGCGTGCCTGCGTGCCGCTCGGCAGCTGCTGGAGGAAGACGGCAGCGCCGCACTGTCGGTGCGGGCCGTGGCGCGGCGTGCCGGGGTGTCTCCGACGGCCCCGTACCGCCACTTCGCCGAGCGTGACACGCTCGTCTCCGCGGTCGCCGCCGAGGGGTACGTCGAGCTGGCCGGGCAGCTGGCCGCCGCGCACCCCTCGCCCTCGACGCCCGACGATCTCGCCGCGGTCGCCCTCGCCTACGTCAGGTTCGCGCTCGAGCACCCGGCGATGTTCCGGCTGATGTTCGCCGAACCCTGCGACCCGAGCAGTGAGGACCGGGTCGTCGCGACCGCCGTCATCTCCGAGTACGTCGGCGGCATAGTGCGGCGGGCGTTTCCCGGCGCCGACCCCGATGCGATGTCGACCGGGGTGTGGGCGCTGGTGCATGGTCTGGCGTTCCTGTACCTCGACGGCAAACTCGACGCCTCCGCACCCGAGGTCGTGGCCGGGCGCGTGGGCGCCGTGGTCCGCGAGCTGGCCTCGGCCGCTGCGGCGATGTCGCCGGCGGCGGCCGAGGCCGACCGGCCCTGAACCGGCCTGGGACCGGCCTGGGACCGGCCTGGGACCGACAGACCGTACCGGAATCACTCGCGGGTCAAGTTGTCCGCGAGCGCGAGGGCCGGGACGAACTTGGCCACGTCGACGGTGCCCCATCCGCTGGCCTCGTCGTAGCCGGGACCGGCGTTGTGTCCGGTGACGCCGTGGTCTGAGTTGTTGCCGGAGGTGATGTCGACGATGCCGGTCTCGGCACCTACCCACGGGATCTGCGACAGGTGCCCGAGCAGGTAGAGCGCCGGGTCGATGTTGCCGAGCCGGTGGCCCGCGGCCTGCTCGGCGAGGGCGACCACACCCGCGAACAGCGGGCACGACTCGCTGGTACCGCCGATCAGGTGCCAGCCGGCGTCGGACGGCACGAAGCTCTGGTAGCTCCACCCGGCCCCGGCGTGGGCCGCGCTCATCGAGATGTCGGGCTGGGCACGGTGGTTGCCGCTGATGACGCTCAGCCCATCCTGCCAGGACGGTCGCGCGAAGACGGTCGACTCGCCCCCGCCGCCGACGATCGGGTAGACGTCGCTCGGCACGCCGAGGACGTTGTCGTTGGCGACGACGTCCGGGGCCAGGCGGGTGCCGTCGTCGGCGATCAGCGGGAAGCTGCCGCCGATCGCGGTGACGAGCGGGTCGGAGGCCGGCCAGGCGGCCGCCGCGAACGGCAGCAGGCTGTTGCCGTCGAGCGCGATCCCGGTCGCCCCGTTGTCGCTGTCCGGAGCGAGCACCGAGACGTGGTGGGCCGCCGCGTCCTTGTAGGCGTAGCGCAGGCCGAGGATCTGCGAGGGGTCCGCGAAGTCGGGCTCCATGGTGCCGAAGCTCTGCGAGATGACGTCGCCGACGCCCTGGTCGATCAGGGACTTCTCCGCGTTCATCAGCTCGGGGAAGCCGGTCTCGCCCTGCGTCTCGTCGACCGAGGTCGCGGCCACGACGATCTTGGCGCCGGGGGCGATGGCGTGGGCGTACTGGACGTCGAGCGTCGCCTCGATGGCCCAGGCGACCATGTCGCCGTTCGTGGGGTCGAACGGGGGCATCGTGCCGAACTGCCGGATGTCGAGGGTGGTGGCGGGCAGGCCCCACTGGGCGTCGAAGACATCGAGGTCGTGCTGGAGCGTCGGCGACCCGTAGGAGACGACGACCATGATGGTCGCGCCCTTGCCGGTGATCCCGGACCGGTACAGGGGCGTGATGTCGTACGCCTTCTGATACTGCAGCGGGGAGTAGCAGCGGCGGCCGAGCTGAGCGAGGCACTGCGAGGACGACAAGGGCGTCGGCAGCACCGCCAGAGTGGTTGCTCCGGCCGAGGCCGGGATCGCGCGCGGGAGGGCATATGCGGCGGGGGCCGCAACAGGGGGCACGGAGGTGGTGGCGGCCGGGGCCGACAATGTCGCGGCGGCGATCGCTGTCACGAGCGCCGCCGTGCACGACGCTGCGCTTCTTCCCTTTCTCACGGTGACTCCTACGTCTCGCAGGGCTTGCGGCGGAGGTGGTGAATGAGCGGTACGGGCGGATGAGGGGATGAGGGGTGTGTCAGTGCCCTGGTGAAAGGTCGGGCGCGCGGTTTGCCCTCCATCGTCGTCGGCCGACGGGTTGGTGTCGCAGCTGGACAAAAAGAACAATCAACGCAGGACACGAGGGCGACGGGTACCGGAACCGCGTCGATGCGCGGCGTCGCGGCGGGCATAGGCTCTCCCCAGACAGATTCCGGCGAGGAGGAACCATGGCAGTGCTCGGCAAGATGCTGAAAAGCCGGCGGGCCGGGCAAGCACAGCTCGCCTGCAACGCGCCGAACCTGGCGCGGGCGGATATGCCGACGATGACGGTGAGCAGCCCGGATTTCGAGAACGGGGGCACGATCCCGCTCGTACACGCCGCGAAGCGGGTCGGCGGCAAGGAGTTGTCACCCGCTTTGACCTGGTCCGGAGCACCGGAATGCACGGCGCAGTTCCTGCTGGTCATGGAGGATCCCGACGCGCCCACGCCGAAACCGTTCGTCCACTGCGTCGCCCTGATCGACCCGTCGGTGACCTCCATCCCCCAAGGCGGGCTCAACCCGGCGACCGCACCGAGTGGCGTGCGTGTCTTGAAGCCGAGCATGGGAGGCCCCGGTTATCTCGGGCCGGCGCCGATCAAGGGCCACGGCCCGCACCGCTATGTGTTCCAGATCTTCGCGCTCGCCGACCCGGTGACCGCAGGCGCGACCGGCGCCGGCCTGGACACGGCGAAGCCGCGCGACGTGATCGCCGCCGCGAGCAAGCCGCTGGCCCGGGGTCGTCTCGACGGTTTCTACGAGCGGGCATGAAACCGAACCGGCGGTGGTTAAGCCGACGGTAACGTCCTACGAATGGAAAGACCCGACATGGTGGAGATTCCCGGCCGCGCCCGTGAGCTGCTGCAGCAACCACTCATCGTCCACCTGGCTACTACCCGCCCGGACGGGGCGCCACAGGTGAACCCCATGTGGTTCGTGTGGGACGGGGAGTTCCTCTGGTTCACCCACACGAACTACCGCCAGAAGTACAAGAACATCGCGCACGAGCCGCGGGTGTCGATCTCGATCCTCGACCCGGAGAACGGCTACAGCTACGTGGAGATCCGCGGTGTCGTCGACCACATCGACCCCGACCCGGAGGCGAAGCTCTACCAGCGTCTGTCCGAGCGCTACAACGGCGAGGCGGTGACCCCGCCGGACGCGGCACAGCGGGTGGCGGTGGCGGTGCGCCCGACGAAGGTCCACGCCCAGTAGCGGCCCGGGTCATATTGTCAGACCGCCGAGATGCTGGCTCGGCGGTCGGTGTGGGGTGTGGTTGGTGCGCGGTGTGGTTGGTGCGCGGTGTGGTTGGTGCGCGGTGTGGTTGGTGTGGGGTGTGGTTGGTGCGCGGTGTGGTTGGTGCGCGGTGTGGTTGGTGTGGGGTGTGGTTGGTGCTGCTCAGGTTGAGGCCGGGGGGCTAGCACGCCAGTGGAGCGTTGGCGGTGCAAGGGGCCGCGGGGTCCGGCATAGGCCGCCGATCCAGGACAGTGGCGGCGGGTGGGCACAGCGGCTCCGACCCGCTATCCGGCAAGAGAGCAGCGTGTCAGGCGGCCGGGAGCAGATCGAAGCCGAGCCGCTCAGCCACGCTACCCGGCACGAAGGCGACGGGTCAGGCGGCGGGCAAGAGATCCAAGCCCAAGCGCTCCGGGACACTGCCCAGCACGAGGGCGGCGGCGCCGCGCACACACGCGCTGTCGCCCAGGGTGCTGGGCACGATGCGCAAGGGCTCGATGTGCGAGGCCATGATGTTGCGGGCGAGCGTGCGGCGCATCGGCTCGAACAGCACCTCGCCTGCTGCCGCCAGGTCGCCGCCGACCACGATCAGCTCGGGGTTGAGCAGCATCACGGCTGTCGCCAGCGCGCGACCCACCGCGTCGCCTGCGTCCTCGAGCGCTCGCAGGGTGCCGCGATCGCCCGCGCGCAGCAGGTCGACGAGCTCTGACGTGGTCACCGGCTTTCCCCAGCTGCGGCTGAGCAGGCCGGCGATCGCGGGCGGGCTGGCCACGGTTTCCAGGCAGCCGCGGTTGCCACAGCGGCAGACGGCGCCACGCGGTTCGACCGTCACGTGGCCCAGCTCGCCCGCGAGTCCGCCGAAGCCGAGCAGCATGCGTCCATCGCAGATAACGCCGGCGCCGATGCCGGAGGACAGCCGCAGATACACGACGTTGGCGCACTCCCTGGCCGCGCCGAAGCGCCGTTCGGCCAGCACGCCGGCGTTGGCGTCGTTGATGATCCGCACGGTCAGGCCGGTGCGGCGGGTCAGTTCCTCCGTCGGCCGCATCCCGACCCAGCCGGGCATGATGCCGTCGGCGCGCATCGCCCCGGTCGTCTTGTCCACCGGGCAGGCGATGCCGAGGCCGAGGCCGAGCACGCGGTCCTTCGGGAGACCGAGCTCTGAGATCGCCAGGTCGATCAGCCGCGCGGCCGTGTTCAGCGCGCGGCGCGGATCGCCGTCGACGGCCATTTCCACGCTGCGGTCCCACAGCGTCGTTCCGACTAGGTCGGTCAAAATGGCGCGGACGTGATCGTGGCCGACGTCCAGGCCCGCCGCGTATCCGGCGCGCGGCTCGAGGGAGAGCAGCTGCGGGGGCCGGCCGGTCCGCGCCCCGGCGGGCGAGGGCTCGGTGGTCTTGCGCACCACTCCGGCGGCAAGCAGATCGTCCACGACGGAGCCCACCGTCGCCCGGGCCAAGCCGGTGCGCTGGACCAACTCGGCCCGGGAGAGCACGGGGCTGTCGGCGAGCGCGCGCAGCACCCGGACGCGGCCGAGGCTGGCGAGGTTGATCGGTGCGTCTGGAGAATCCGGGCCGCGCTGGGGCTCCGGGACTGCTGTGGCCACGACGCAACCGTACCAGCGGATTTAATCCTGATCTAGACATAACCGCGCGACCTCGGCACGCTGTGGGGTGGTGACCCGGCGGCCGTGGTCATCGATGCTTGACGAGGCTCAGTGTTGGATCATGCCTCTTGACAACGCTGTCATGATGCCAATGGCACACGGTCATTCCAGGGGAATGGAGCAGGGGCGCTCGGTTCCGACCCACGCGAGAGCGCTCAGTTCTGACCACTCACAGTAAAACAGCGTGATGGACACCACAGTGACGCGGCTTCCCCGCCGGATGCGGCGTCGCACGACTCCAACGGCGGAGGCGACATGCTATGGACGTTTCGACCGCTCAGGTCGCGGCGGATGCAGGCGCTGATCGCGGCGGCGGTGACCGGTGTCACCGCCGCTGCCGCGCCCGCGGCCACGGCCAGCAGCGCGGGGCGGGCAAACCCACTGCCCATCTATCTCGACACCCACTACAGCTTCCAGGCACGCGCCGCGGACCTGGTGTCACGGATGACGCTGCCGGAAAAGGTGGCGCAACTGAGCACGAACAGCGCGCCGGCGATCCCACGGCTCGGCGTGCAGCAGTACACCTACTGGAGCGAAGGCCAGCACGGCGTCAACACCCTGGGAGCCAACCAGGACAACGGCGGCAACGGCGGTCCGCCGAAGGCGACGAGCTTCCCGACGAACTTCGCGTCCACGATGACCTGGGATCCGAGCCTGGTGTATCAGGAGACCACGGCGATCTCGGATGAAGTGCGCGGTTTCCTGGACAAGTCGTTGTTCGGCACCGGGCAGAACAACCTGGGTCCGTCGGCCAGCGACTATGGGTCGCTGACATTCTGGGCGCCGACCGTGAACCTGGACCGCGACCCGCTCTGGGGCCGCACCGACGAGGCCTTCGGCGAGGACCCGTACCTGGTCGGGCAGATGGCCGGCGCGTTCGTGGACGGATACGAGGGCAACACGCTCTCCGGCCAGTCGCGGACTGGGTACCTGAAGGTCGCGTCGACCGCGAAGCATTACGCGCTGAACAACACCGAGGACAACCGCACCGGCATCTCCTCGAACGTCAGCGACACGGATCTGCGCGACTACTACACTAAGCAGTTCGCGAGCCTGATCGAGAACGCGCATGTATCAGGCCTGATGACGTCGTACAACGCGATCAACGGTACGCCGTCCGTCGCGGACACCTACACCGCGAACCAGATCGCGCAGCGCACCTACGGCTTCGGCGGGTACGTCACCTCCGACTGCGGCGCGATCGGCACCACCTATCAGAACTTCCCGTCCGGCCACGACTGGGCGCCGCCCGGGTACACCACCGACAGCAAGGGCGCCAACGGCACCTGGACGAACACCGCCACCGGCACCACCGTTCCCGCGGCGGCCGGCGGCCAGGCGTACGCGCTGCGCGCCGGTACCGACCTGAACTGCGCGGGCGGCGAGAACACGTTCGCGAACATCGAGGCGGCGATCAGCGCCGGCGTGTTGAGCGAGGGCGTGATCGACAACGCACTGATCAAGCTGTTCACGGTGCGCATGGAGACCGGCGAGTTCGACCCGCCGTCGCAGGTCCCGTACACCAGCATCACCAAGTCGGCGATCCAGAGCCCGGCGCACCAGTCCCTGGCCACCACGGTCGCCGACGACTCGCTGGTGCTGCTCAAGAACGACAACCTCTCGGGAACCAGCGCCCCGCTGCTGCCGCTGAACGCCGCCGCGACGAACAAGATCGTCATCGTCGGCGACCTCGCGAACACAGTCACCCTCGGCGGCTACTCCGGCGACCCGGCGCTCCAGGTCAGCGCGGTGCAGGGCATCACGTCGGCGGTGCAGGCGGCCAACCCCGGCGCACAGGTCGTGTTCGACGCCTGCGGCACTTCGACTACCAACACCGCCGCAGCCTCCTGCTCCTCGGCGACCATGTCGGACATCGGGTCCGCCGACGCGGTGATCGTGTTCGTAGGCACCGACGAGAACGTCGCGAGCGAGGGCAAGGACCGCACCTCGCTCAACATGCCCGGCAATTACGACTCGCTGATCAACCAGGTCGCCGCGGTCGGCAACCCCCGCATGGCGCTGGCCATCCAGTCCGACGGACCGGTGAAGATCAGCGACGTGCAGAGTGACTTCCCGGCCATCGTCTTCAGCGGCTACAACGGCGAGAGCCAGGGCACCGCGCTGGCCGACGTCCTGTTCGGCAAGCACAACCCCGACGGGCACCTGGACTTCACCTGGTACGCCGACGACTCCCAGCTCGCCCCGATGTCGAACTACGGCCTGACCCCCGCCGAGACCGGCGGACTCGGCCGCACGTACCAGTTCTTCACCGGCACGCCCACCTACCCCTTCGGCTACGGCCTGAGCTACTCCAACTTCAGCTACTCCGACGTCAAGGTCGATCACAGCTCGGTCAACGCCAACGGCGCCGTGCACGTCGGTGTCGTGGTGACGAACACCGGCACCACGGCCGGCAGCACTGTCGCTCAGCTCTACGCCGCGCCGTCATTCACCGTGTCCGGCGTGACGTTCCCGCAGGAGCAGCTCGCCGGCTTCCAGAAGACCAAGGTCCTGCGACCCGGCGAGAGCCAGTACATATCAATGGTCGTTCACCTGCCGGACCTGAGCATCTGGGACTCGAACGCGATGAAGTCCGTGGTCTACGACGGCACGTACGCCTTCAAGGTCGGCGCCAGCTCCGCGGACATCCGCGGCACTGCGGACGTGGACGTCACCGGCGCGCTGTCGCCCGACGTGCAGACCGTGACCGTGCAGCCGGACCAGGTCGACTTCCAGGTCGGCCAGACCCTCGACCTGACCGGTAAGAACCCGTGGATCGCGGACGACACCACCGGCGTCGGCTCCGTCCCGCAGGGCCGCAACATGAGCGTGACCGCCGACAACATCATCGAGGCCGCGAACAACGACGGCAGCTTCGTCGACCTGTCGAAGGCGCACGTGTCCTACCTCAGCAGCGATCCGAGCGTCGCCACGGTCGACCAAAACGGTCTCGTGACCGCCGTCGGCACGGGCACCGCCACGATCACCGTCACCGTGGACGGCGTCAGCGGCTCCATGCCGATCGTCGTCGGCCACGCCGTCTCGGTCAGCGCCCCGGCCTTGGCACAGCCCGGCCAGAACGCGACCGTCACCACCACGTTCACCAACACCGCGCCCGCCGCGTCCGGTATCTCAGGCACCGTACAGAACGTCGCGATGAACCTCGACCTGCCCTCCGGTTGGAGCGCGACGGCCAAGACCCCGTCGAGCTTCGCGAGCGTCGCCGCCGGGCAGAAGGTGACCACGACATGGTCGGTGTCGGTGCCGACGGGCGGTGCCGGCAACTTCACCCTGGACGCGGACGCCACGATCAACGGTGTGCACGACAGCACCGGCTACACACAGCTCGCCGTGCCGTTCTCCTCGCTGACCGCCGCGTTCAACAACTCCGCCGTCAGCACCGACGCCAACCGCTGCTGCGCCGACCTGGACGGCGCGGGCGCCAGCTATTCCGCCGAGGCGCTGGCATCGGTCGGCGTCACGCCGGGCGCGCCGTTCGTGCATGACGGGCTGACCTTCACCTGGCCGAACGCCGGGCCGGGTCAGCCGGACAACGTGGTGGCGGCCGGGCAGACCGTCGACATCTCCGGCTCCGGCTCCACGCTCGGCTTCCTCGGCACGAGTGCCTGGGGACCGGACACCGGCACCGGAACGATCGCCTACACCGACGGCAGCACGCAGCAGTTCACCCTCGGCTTCGGCGACTGGGCGAACGGCACCCCGCCGACCGGTGGCGACGTCGCGATCCGGTCGCCCTACGGCAACCAGCCCGGCAACAAGACGGGCTGGCAGGCCACGATCGACTACTTCCCGGTCACGATCGATTCGACGAAGACCGTGCAGTCGGTGACCCTGCCACAGGGCGACCCGCAACCGCAGCCGGGTACCCCGCCGATGCACATCTTCGGCATGTCGATCAAGTCGGACAACCTGTCGATCACCGCGCCGCCGGCGATCGAGCCGGGCGGATCGGCGACGGTCACCACCGCGCTGACCAACCCGTCGTCCTCGGCGCTGAGCAACGTCGCGCTCTCGCTGAACCTGCCCGGCGGCTGGTCGGCGGCGAATACGACGCCGAACACCTTCGCCGCGGTCGCGGCCGGGGCCACTGTCTCGACCACCTGGTCGGTCACGGTGCCCTCCGGCCAGCAGCCGGGGCCGCAGGTGATCGCCGCGACCGAGAGCGTCGGGGGCACGCAGGTCGGCATCTCCGGCGCGCAGACCGAGGTGCCCTACTCGTCGCTGACCACAGGGTTCAACAACGTGTCCATCACGGACGACTCGAACCACGGCCCCGGCAACATCGACGGAGGCGGAAACAGCTTCTCCGCCCAGGCGCTGGCCGCGGTCGGGCTCTCGCCCGGCGCCCTGTTCACCGTCAATGGACTGACCTTCACCTGGCCGAGCTCGGCCGCCGGCACCAACGACAACGTCGAGGCCGACGGACGCGCGATCAGCATCACCGGCAGCGGCACCACGCTCGGGTTCCTCGGCGCCGCCGCCAACGGCCAGTCCTCCGGCACCGCGACGATCACCTACACCGACGGCACCACCCAGCAGTTCACCCTCGGATTCGGCGACTGGGCCGGCACCACGCCTTACCCCGGCTCCCAGGTGGCGGTGACCTCGGCCTACGGCAACACCTCTTCCGGCACCTCGCCGTGGAAAGCGTCAGTGTTCTA
This sequence comes from Actinocrinis sp., assembly GCF_035938995.1. Taxonomy (GTDB): domain Bacteria; phylum Actinomycetota; class Actinomycetes; order Streptomycetales; family Catenulisporaceae; genus DASZGI01. The sequence continues at coordinate 44,716 of NZ_DASZGI010000329.1, read as the reverse complement.
CGACGCCGTGACCCTCCAGACCGGCAAGACGGTCCAGTCGGTGACCCTGCCCAGCGCCGGGTCCTCGCCACTGCACGTCTTCGCCGCGACCATCGGCTGATCCCGGGAGGGCAGCTGCGACCCAACAGCCCGCAGACCGTCTCTCCGAGACGGCCGGACGCGACCGACTCCCATCCACACCGCCCGCGCTGCCCACACCCACCGACCGGCCATGCGGCGCCGCGCCCTCACGCGTCGCAGAGTACTGACTTTCCTCGCCGAGGAGGCGAAAGAACCGTGATACCCACCCACCGGTGGCTGGCGCTGACCGCCGCGGTCACGCTGTCCGCCGGGCTGCTCGCCGCGCAGCCCCCACTGGCGACCGCCGCGGCGCTGCCCGCGCTGGTCGCCGACCCGACCGCACTGGTCAACCCGTTCATCGGCACCGGGGACGGTGGCGGCGTCGTGGGGCCGGTGAACGAGTTCCCCGGCGCCTCAGCCCCGTTCGGCATGGTGGCGTGGAGCCCTGACACGACGTCACGTCCGTCATCGGGCGGCTACGCCTACACCGACTCGGCAACGATCGGGATGAGCGTCACCCATGTGTCGGGCGCCGGCTGCGGCATCGCCGGCGATCTGCCGATCCTGCCGACCGTCGGCGCGATCGGCACGAACCCGACGGCGACCACCGAGCCGTTCAGCCACACGACCGAGTCCGCCTCGCCGGGCTCTTATTCGACCACGCTGGGCACGGGCTCGTCGGCGATCGGCGTCGACATCGCCGCGACCACTCGGACCGGCCTCGGCTCCTTCACCTATCCGACCGGCTCCCAAGCCAACGTGCTGTTCAAGGTCGGCGACTCGCAGTCGTTCGTCAACGCCGCGAACGTGTCCATCGTCGGTGACGACGAGGTGACCGGCTCGATCACCGAAGGCAAGTTCTGCGACATGCCGAACATGTCGACGGTGTACTTCGCCGCGCAGTTCAACCGGCCGTTCGCCACGCAGGGCACCTGGAACGGCACGACCGTCAACGCCGGCAGCAGCAGCGCGACCGGCCAGGACTCCGGCGCCTACGTCGGATTCGACACCTCCACCGAGGCCACGGTCGGCATGCAGGTGTCGATCAGCTACGTCAGCGTCGCGAACGCGCAGGCCAACCTCGCCGCCGAACTGCACGGCTGGAGCGTGTCCGATGTGGCCGCACAGACGCGCGCGCAGTGGAGGCAGCTGCTCTCCGAGATCCAGATCGGCGGCGGCACACACGATCAGCAAGTTGAGTTCTACACAGCGCTCTACCACGCGCTGCTCGATCCCAGCACCTTCAGCGACGCCGACGGCCAGTACCTCGGCATGGACGGCAACGTGCACCAAACCCGGCCCGACCAGGCGCAGTACACCACGTTCTCCGGCTGGGACATCTACCGCGACGAGGTGCCGCTGCTGGCCGCAATCGCACCCACGCAGACCAGCGCGATGATGCAATCGCTGGTCAACGACGCACAACAGGGCGGCTGGCTGCCGAAATGGCCGGTCGCCAACGGCTACACCGGCATGATGGGCGGCGACGCGTCCGATCCGATGATCGCCGAGGCTTACGCGTTCGGCGCACGCGACTTCGACACGAAAGGCGCGCTGGCCGCGATGGTGAAGGGCGCCACGCAGGTCCAGACGAGCAGCGACCTCGGCGAAGGTTATTACGAGGAACGTCCGGGCCTCGACACGTATCTGAAGGACGGATACGTGCAGAACACGATCACCGCATCCGGCTCCGCGGTCCCGAACGGCGCGTCGCTCACGCTCGAGTACGCCGCCGACGACTATGCGATCGCCGCGTTCGCCAAGAGCCTCGGCTCGCACGACACGTATCGGACATTCCTGGCGAGGTCGCAGAACTGGACGAACATCTACAACACCGACTCGGGATTCCTCCAGCCCAGGGACGCCAACGGAAACTTCCCGGCGGGCGACCCGACGACCGACGGGCTGGGCAGCTTCGGACAGTCCGGCTTCCAGGAGGGCAACGCGGGGCAGTACGCCTTCTCGGTGCCGCAGGATCTCGGAGGGCTTATCACCTCCATGGGCGGCGACGCCGCAGCCGTCTCGCGGCTGGACGCCTTCTTCCAGCAGGACCAGGCCGGGCCGAACGCGCCGAACTACTGGGCCGGCAACGAGACCGACATCCTCGTGCCCTGGGTCTACGACTATGCGGGCGCGCCGTACAAGACGCAGGCCGAGGTACACAAGCTGCTCGACGACGTCTACGCGAACACCCCGGCGGGCGAGCCCGGCAACGACGACCTCGGCGCGATGAGCTCGTGGTTCGTCTGGGGCGCGCTCGGCCTGTACCCGACGACCCCGGGTGCGCCGGTGCTGGCGGTCAGCGCGCCGATCTTCCCGGTGGCGCAGCTGAATCTGCCCGGCCATCAGCTCACGATCACCGCGCCCGGCGCCTCGGACCAGGGATACATCAACTCACTGAGGGTCAACGACGACACGACGGACCGAGACTGGGTGCCGACCTCATACCTGGTTGGCGGCGCGGATTCGCACGGTATGACGACGAACCTGGACATGGCCATCTCCAGCACGCCGAATACCAGTTGGGCGTCTTCTGCGGCTGACGAACCGCCGTCGTACCAGGCCAAGCCGCTGAGCTTCCCGACCGGCGTGCTGCCCGCCGCCGTGACCAGCAGCCCGGTCAACCTGATCGCGGCTGCCGGATCGTCGAACTCTGCGACGCTCACCTTCACGCTCGGCGTCGGCGCGTACGGCGATCAGGTCTCGAAGATCCAGCAGCTGGACTGGACGGCGCAGCCGCCGCCCGGAGTCACGGTCAGCCCGGCCTCCGGCACCGCGACGATCAGCAGCACCGGCGAGACGGCCACCGTCACGGTCGCCTTCGACGTGGCGACGAGCGCCGCGCAAGGCTTCAGCTCGGTCGGTTTCGCGCTCAGCGACCCGCAGAGCGTCCCGCTGCCCACGCTGACGGTCCCCGTGGCGGTCGTCGGCCCCGGCGACACCGCGACCGTGTGCACCTCCCTCGGCGCTACCAACATCGACAACGGAATCACCCAGCAGGAAGGCGGCGACGGCACGACCACACCGGTCACCGTCGGCGGGCTGGACGCGCGCAGCACCACCGCGAGCGCACCCGGCGACCTGAACATGTACTTCCAGGTCGATCCGCGCATCGCGCAGAACGGCGACTTCTCGGCGACCGTCACCATCGAGTACTACGACACCGGCACGAACAACTGGCAGTTGCAGTACTCGATGCACGGCAGCAGCCACTACACCATGGCGGGCTCGAACACGAACACCAACTCCGACACGTGGAAGAGCATCACGTTCGCGCTGCCGGACGCCGCCGTGGACGAGGCCATGAACAACCAGGCCGACTTCCGGATCTGGTCCGCCGAGCCGGTGACCGTGCACTCCGCGACCGCGACGATCAGCGGGCCTGGAGTGCTGCCGATGGACCTGTGCCCGTCCTCGTGACGGGCGCTGTGACATGAACGCTGTGGCCAACACCACTACCTGACACTCAGAGCGGAACACTCAGAGAAACGGTATGTAGGCTGACGCTCTCGTGCTCCCGCCCGCCGCTCGGCGGTCGAGAGCACGAGGCGACTGCCTTGGAAATCGCGATCTGCCGTACTTTCCGCAATGCCCCGGCGCGGGTTGTCCCTCCTGTCTACAGCAGCAGTCGATGCAGCGAAGGAAGGGAAAATGCCAGGAGGCCTGATGCCGGACGCGTCCGTGGTCCAGGCGGCGCGCGCGGGAGACGCCCGGGCGCTCGACGCGCTGGTCGGTGCGTACCTGCCGCTGGTCTACAACATCGTGGGACGGGCGCTGGACGCCCCGGCGGACGTCGACGACGTCGTGCAGGACGTCATGCTGGAGATGGTCCGCGATCTGCGGCAGCTGCGCGATCCGGACGCGTTCCGGTCGTGGCTGGTCGCGATCGCGATGCGGCGCGTGCGCGGCCACTGGCGGCAGCGCCGGGCCGAGCCGGGCCGCGCGGCGCTCGAGGAGGCCGCGTCGGCGGACCCCGGCGCCGACTTCGTCGACCTGACGATCGCCGCGCTCGGCCTGTCGGACCAGCGGCGCGAGGTGGCGCAGGCCACCCGGTGGCTGGACGAGGAGGACCGCCACCTGCTCGCGCTGTGGTGGCTGGAGGCCGCGGGCGAGCTGACCCGGGCCGAGTTGGCCGCGGCGATGGACTCGACGCCGTCGCAGGTCGCGGTGCTCGTCCACCGCACGAAAGCGCGGCTGGAGACGGCGCGGACGGTGGTACGAGCCCTGCAAGCCGTGCCGATTTGTCCCGAGCTGGCCGAGGTGTGCCTGGGTTGGGACGGCCGCCCGTCAGGGCTCTGGCGTAAGCGCATCGCGCGCCATGTGCGGGAATGCCCGTCGTGCAGCGCCCTGCACCTGGACCTCGTTCCGGCGGAGAGCCTGCTGGTCGGACTGGCGCTGGTGCCGGTTCCGTTCGCGCTGCTCTCCGTCCCGTACGTCCCACCCACGGCTGGCGCGCGAAGCGAGAGCCACGCCGAACCCGGACATGGCGCCGGGCATGGCAGGGCTTTGGCGCGCGGTCGCGGGATACGGCACTGGACCGCGCTGCCGACCGCGGGCAAGGCGGCTGTCGCGGGCGTAGCGGCGCTCAGCGTGATCGCCGGTGTGACCGGCGTGCGGTATGCCGCAGACCATCGGACAACCGCGGCCGTTGCGCCCCGTCCGCACGCCCCGACGACCGCCGCCGCGCCGCTGAACACCGCGTCGCCCAGCCCGTCGAGTACTGCGCCGACAGCCTCGCCGTCGGCGAGCGCGTCGCCCTCCCCGTCTCAGGCTGCGGCGGGGATCGTGAACACCGCGTTCCCGATCCGCGCCGCCTTCTACTACCCCTGGTACCCCGAGAACTTCCAGCCGCCGGGCAGCCACTACATGCCGTCGGCCGGCCACTACAGCGTGGACGAATCGGCGACGGTCGACCGGCAGATCGAGGACATGCAGTACGCCGGGCTCCAGGCCGGGATCGAGTCCTGGTGGGGCCAGGGCACGCGGGAGGACAAGCGGCTGCCGCTGCTGATGACCGAGGCCGCGAAGCTGGGCTTTTCCTGGTCGGCGTACTACGAGCAGGAGGCGTACGGCGACCCGTCGCCGGCACAGATCGCCAGTGACCTGATCTACCTGCGCAAGTACTCGGAGCAGAAGGCTTGGCTGCACGTCGACGGCCTGCCGGTGATCTTCGTCTATGCCAGCGGCACGGACGGCTGCGGCATGGCGACGCGGTGGGCGCAGGCGAATCAGACCGCTCACTACTACGTCGTGCTCAAGGTCTTCGGCGGGTACCGCGGTTGCGCCGACCAGCCTCAGGGCTGGCACCAGTATGCCGATGCCTTGGACGTACAGCCCGGTTACTCGGCCATCGTGTCCCCCGGGTTCTGGAAGAACGACGAGCAGACGCCGCAGGTGCCGCGCGACCTGACCCGGTTCCGCAAGGACGCCACCACCGTCGCCACGTCCGGCGCGCCGTTCCAGCTGGTCGTCACCTACAACGAGTGGGGCGAGGGAACGGCGGTCGAGTCGGCCACCGACTGGTCGAGCCCGGACGGGCACGGCGCCTACATCGACATCCTCCATCAGGTCTTTGCAGCCTACCCACGCTGACCGGCCGCGCACGGCGCGGTGCCGGCCGCGAGCAATGCTGCTCGCGGCCGGCACCTCGGGCCTGCCGTCTGTGTCCAAGCGGTGTCTGTGTCTGTATTCAAACGGTGCCTGCATTCAAGCGCGTCTGAATTCACACTCTGTGACAGCGTCACTCGGCGCCGACAACCTGGAAACTCTGGTTGACGAAGATGCTGTGCGGCCAGCCCGCCCCGATGTAGTGCACCTCGTACTCGCCGTCGCTCAACTGCACGACGCGGTCGACCACGGCGCCCGGGTAGGCCGCCAGCGCGGCCTGCGCCGCCTGGTACGCCGTCGTCCCGCTCAAGATCGTCCCCTGACCCTCGGTGTAGCTCGCCGGGATCTGGCCGACCTGCTTCGAGGCGCCCGTCGTGCCGCGCTGGAAGGGCACCACCGCCGTCGAGGTCGCCGTGTAGGGGTTGCCGGCGGGCTCGATGGTCACCTGTGCTGCCGTGATGGTCGTGCTGTTGACCGTACCGAGCACGAGGACGGGTTCGCCGGTGGTCACCGCGCTGGCCGAGGCCGCGCTCGAACCGCTCTGATAGGTCGTGGAGGAGGTCTCGTCCACCGTGACCGTCTGGCCCGTCGCGGTCGTCAGGGTGAATCCCGAACCGGACACGCTGGCGACCGTGCCCGCCGAGCCGCCCGCGGCCGGTCCGGACCGCGCGTTCCCCCCGCCCCCGCCCCCGGTGCCGGCACCGCCGAACGGGGCCCCATGCCCCAACGGAGCAGAGGAGGACGAGGATGCGGCGGTGTTCGTGGTGTCGGACGAACCCGACGCGGCGACACCGATGGACGTCCCGGCCGCCGCGACCACCAGCACGGCGACGCCGATCCAGACATTCCTCTTGCGCGACAGTAGCCGCCGCGCCATCGACCTGCTGTCGGGCCCGGCCGCGCCCGCGCCGGGCAGTTCGCCCGGCGCCTGTGGCGGCATGGCGCCAACGGCGGGCCAGCCGTCACCCGCCGACCCGGATGTCGCGCCGAACGTATCGGGGCTCGTGGGATCGTGACCGTTCATCGCGAAGCTCCTCTCTATGTCGATCTGACATATTGAGGATCCCTCTTGACCTTCGACGCCCCCTGAGCCCGAAGTGTGAATGTGATGAATTCGCTTGATCGTTTCAGAAGGCAACGTATGCGCCGCCGTCGCGCAGGCGCTCCTGGACGAGCGCCGGGCCAGCCGGACTACTTGTTCACCGGCCAGGACGCGGCTTCCACAGGCCGGACAGCAGCGCGAGAGCCTTGAGCTGGAGTTTGACCTCTGTGCGCAGACGATCCGGTTCGGCCGCGAACCACAGGCACCGTTCAGGCGTCCTCATAGACGGATGCGCCCTGTGCACCTTACGTGATGGGGAATTCATCCGATCGGGAGTACACCAGACGACCGCGGAGTTTGTATAGTCTGGAAACAAACGACCGCAAACGTTACCGTAACATTCGGCTATTTCATCACATACCGTGCCGTAGGGATGGGCGGAGCAGTGGCCGACACCATCGGGCCAGGACGCGCGCCGGCGACAACGTTGTCGCCGGTCGGCTCCACGACCGATCTGGCCGGGGAACTGCGCCGTCTGCTGCGCGAGGCCGAGGCGCGCGGAGAGAGGTCGATCAGCCGGGCCGGCCTGGCCAAGCGGATCGGCGTGTCGCAAAGCAGCCTGTACGCCTACCTCAACGGCACCACGCTCATCCCCGTCGATGCCCTATCCGCGCTCCTGCGTGCCCTAGGCGCCGATCAGTCACGCGCTCAACGGCTGCGCCAGACCCGGGAGCGGCTCGGTGAGCGTGAAGCCCCGCCGGAACCCGTGTTGCCGCTGGATGTGCCTTCGTTCACCGCCCGCGTCGAGCACATGGCACAGCTCGACCAGCTGCGCGGCCAGAGCCGCAAAACCTCCACGCCCGTGATCGCGGTCATCTCCGGCACCGGCGGGATCGGCAAGACGACGCTGGCGGTGCGTTGGGCCCACCAGCGCCTAGCCCGGTTCCCCGACGGCTGCTTATACCTGGATCTTCGCGGCTTCCACCCCGAGTCACCCCTCGACCCGGGTGAAGCGCTGGCCGCGCTGCTGCGCCGGCTTGGCGTGCCCGGCACCGCCCTGCCCATCGGACTCGAGGAGCGTCGCGAGCGCTACCAGCAGATGCTGGCCGGCAAACGGATGCTCGTCCTGCTGGACAACGCCTTCTGCGCTGATCAGGTTCGGCCGCTACTCCCCCCGGGCACGTCCAGCTGCTTCGTGCTCATCACCAGCCGCGACAGGCTTTCCGGGCTCGTCGTCGGGCACGGGACGCAGCCAGTGCCGGTGGACGCGCTCTCCGACGCCGATGCCGCCGCCCTGCTCGCCGCCCGCCTGGGCGCCGACCGGGTCAACGCGGAGCCCGAGGCCGTCGCCAAGCTTCTGGTCGCGTGCGCCGGGCTGCCGTTGGCGCTGAGCATCGTGGCCGCGCGGGCCCAGACCAACCCGAGCCTGACCCTCGAAGCGCTGGCCGCGGACCTGCGCGACGCCGGCTCGCGGCTGGACGCGCTCGACGAGGGCGATCCGGCCACGAGCGTCGGCGCCGTGCTGTCCTGGTCGCTCGCCGCGCTGACCGACGAGCAGGCGCGGCTGTTCGCGCTGCTCGGCACCGCCCCCGGCACGGACATCGGCCTGCCGGCCGCCGCGAGCCTGATCGGCCTGCCGCCGGCCGAGGCCAAGTCCATGCTGCATGAGCTGGAACGGGTGTCGCTGGTCGCCCGGGACACCGCGGGCCGGTACCGCATGCACGACCTGGTGCGGCAGTTCGGCGCGGACACCGCGCGCCGCCACCTGGCGCCGGAGGCGACGGAGGCCGCACTCTGCCGCCTGATCGACTTCTACACGCACACCGCCTACGACGCCGATCACGTCCTCGACCCGCACCGTCCACCCGCCGACCTCAACCCACCCGTACCCGGCGTCCACCTCGACCCGCCCGGCGCCGAGCTGGCCGCGATGGCCTGGTTCGACGCCGAGCAGGCCAACCTGCTGGCCGCTCAGCGCATCGCCGCCGCCCAGCACTGGCACCCCGCGGTGTGGCACGTCGCCCGCGCTCTGAGCACCTACCATCGCCGCCGCGGACGCCACGACAGCCGCCTCGCCGTGTGGCAAGCCGCCCTGGACGCCGCCGAACAGCTCCCCGACCCCGCCTACCGCACCCAGGCCCACCGGTTCGTCGGCCGCATGCTGACCGACCTGGGACGCCACGAGGAAGCGGTCCGCCACCTCGAACGGGCCCTGGCCTTGGCCGAGCAACAGGAGGACCTCCTCCAACAGGCGAACACCCACGGGATGTTCACCGCGGTCGCGGGCCTCGCGGGAGACGTCGGCAAGGCCCTGGACCACGCCGCCCGGTCCCGCGAGCTCTACCAGAAGCTCAACAATCCGATCGGGCAGGCCCACGCGCACAACAACCTGGGCGTGTGGCTCGCCCGCCAGGGCGACCACGAGCTCGCCCGGGAACACTGCCAGGCCGCCCTCGCCCTTTACCGCGAGCACCACTCCCCGCACTCCGAAGCCTCGATCCTGGACACCCTCGGCTATATCGACCTGTGTACCGGCCGGTACGCCGACGCGGTCCGCCACTGCCGACAGGCGGTCGACCTGTACCACGGCCTCGGCGACACCTCCTACGACGCCGCCGACATCCTCGACCAGCTGGGTCAAGCCCACGTCGCCCTCGATCAGCTCGAGCAGGCGCGCGCGGCCTGGCAGGAAGGGCTCGAGCTGTACCGGCGGCAGGGACGCGCCGAGGACGCCGCCCGGGCGCAACGGCAACTCCAGGAGCTCGATCACCAAGAAGCCGTCGGCGCCGACCGATGATGGACGCCAACCCGAGAGACGAGGCACGCCGCCGCAGGCCGGAGAAGCCCGGGAGGGCACCGCCGGCGCTCCAGCCGTTTCCAGACTTCCCCAGAGTCGGCTGTGCGAGCAGCCGGAGGGGTCGTACTGTATCAGGGCAGTTCGAAATCCGAATCACGGTACGGGGAACCGGTTGCGGAGCCGCATGAGTCGCGGGTCTTCGTCAGCGTCGTGGAGACGGGGGGTCTCCGGACGGCGCGGCCGGAGGTGGGCCGATCAGGTCACTTGAGCCGCGGTGCGGCCATGGGGAGCGCAACATGGGGCTGTTGTCGACGACGATGCCGCTGATCGGGCGGGATCACGAGAGCCGGCGGATCGAGGAGCTGCTCGACGGGCTGCCGGAACGGGGCGGCGCGTTGATGGTGAACGGCGCGGCCGGAGTCGGCAAGTCGGCGCTGTTGTCCGAGGCCGCGGACCGGGCCCGGGACCGCGGCATGACCGTGCTGTCCACGACGGGGGTGCAGGCGGAGGCGAACCTGCCGTTCGCCGCGCTGCACGCGTTGCTGCGACCGCTGCTTCCCCTCAGCGAAGACCTGCCCTCCGCCCAGCGCGCCGCGCTCCGGGCGGTGTTCGGCCACAGCTACGAGGCTGCCGCCCCGGACCGGTTCCTGGTCGCGCTCGCGATCCTGGAGCTGCTGACCGACGCGGCCGCCGAAGCGCCCCTCCTGCTGATCGCCGACGACGCCCACTGGCTGGACCGCGCCTCAGCGGACGTGCTCGCGTTCGTGGCCCGGCGGGTGGGCATGGATCCGGTCGTCGTGCTCGGCTCGATCCGCGACGATCTGGACTGCCCGGAGCTCTCGACCAGCGTCGACCAGCTCTCGCTCGACCGGCTCGACGACGAAGCGGCCCGCGACCTGCTGCAAGCCCGGTTCCCCGAGCTGGCGCCCGTCGTGCGCGAACGCCTGCTGCGCGAAGCGGAGGGCAACCCGCTCGCCCTGCTCGAGCTGCCCGCGGCGCTGAGCGGCAGCGTGCGCGAGGGCGAGACGATGCTGCCGCGCCACCTGCCCTTGACCGAGCGGCTCGAGCGCGCGTTCGCGGCCCGCTGCGCCGCACTGCCCCCGGTCACCCGGGTGCTGCTGCAGGTGGCGGCGGCCGACGACAGCAGCGTGCTGACCGAGATCATGCGGGCGACCGAGGCCGCGGCCGGGGTGTGCCCGCGGATGACGGACCTCGACCCGGCGGTCGAGGCGGGCCTGATCCACGTCGAGGGCCCGACGGTGCGCTTCCACCACCCGCTGGTGCGCTCCGCGGTGTACCAGAAGGCGACCGTCGCGGAACGCCACGCGGCGCACGCGGCGCTGGCCGAGGTGCTGGCCGAGGACCCGGACCGGCGCGTCTGGCACCGCGCGGCGGCCGCGGTCGACCGCAATCCGCAGGTCGCCGTCGAGCTCGAGGCGACGGCCGAGCGCGCCGTCCGACGCGGGGACCTGGTCACCGCCGCCACCGGATACGAGCGTGCCGCCGCCCTGACCACGGGCGGGACGCGGCGCGGTGACCTCCTGCTGCGCGCCGCCGAGGCCGCCACCGAGCTCGGCCGCAGCGAGCAGGTGCGCCGGCTGCTGCGCGAAGCGGACGCGCTGGAGCTCGGCCCGGTCGAACGGGCGCGGTCGCTCTGGCTCGGCGACGCCTTCCGTACCGGCTCGGCGCGCAACCCCTCCACGGTCGACTCCCTCGTGGAGACCGCCGGGACGATGGCCGCGAGCGGCGAGCTCGACCTGGCGCTGGACCTGCTGTCCGTCGCCGCGGCGCGGTGCCGCTACGGAGATCTGACCGGCGAGACCGTGCGACGGCTGGTCGAGACCACCGATCGCACCGGCGTGTCACCCGAGGACCCGCGGCGGCTGCACATCCTGGCCAACACCGCCCCCGTCGCCTGCGGCGCCGAGATACTCGGCTGGCTGTCCGCGATCAGCACCCCGGACGACCCCGGACTCCTGCATCTGCTGGCCTCCGCGGCGAGCACCACCGGCGCCTTCCATCTCGCCTCGACGCTGTGCGCGGCCGCGGCCGCCCGGCTGCGCGAGCAGGGCCGGCTCGGCGTGCTGGCGCGGGTGCAGACCACCCGGTGCTGGGCCGCGATCCTCGTCGGGGACTACCCGGAGGCGGTGATGGCGGCCGAGGAGGGGGCGAGGCTGGCGGCCGAGACGAACCAGCCGGCCTCGCAGATGCTGACGCGGACGGCCCACGCCGCGCTCGCGGCGCTGCGGGGCGACCACGACGTGGCGGAGGCGATGTGCGCGCGGATCGAGAGCGTCGCGCTCCCGCGCGGTGCCGCGCTCAATCTGGCACTGGTGCAGTATGTGCGCGCCATGTCGGCGCTCGGCCGCGGTCGGCACACCGAGGCGTACGAGCAGCTGCACCGGGTCTTCGAGCCTGCCGACCCGGCGCACCACGACCTGTTCGCCTCCTTGGACATCGGCGACCTGGCCGAGGCCGCGGTGCACAGCGACCATAAGAAGGAAGCCAGGGCCCTGATGCGCAAGGCCGAGCAGGCGGCCGGGCTGACCCCGTCCCCGTTCCTGCGCGTCAACCTGCGCTGCGCGCGGGCGCTGCTCGCCGACGACGCGCACGCCGAGGCCGCGTTCCAGTACGCGCTCGCCGACGAGGAGCTGTTGCGCTGGCCGTTCTTCCAGGCCCGGCTGCACCTCTCGTTCGGCGAATGGCTGCGGCGGCAGCGCCGGACGGCCGAGGCGCGCGGTCCGCTGCGCACCGCCCGGGACGCCTTCGACGCGCTCGGCGCGACGCCCTGGAGCGAGCGGGCCCGGCAGGAGCTGCGCGCGGCGGGCGAGACCAGCCGCTGGCGAGACCCGGGCACGCTGGACGTCCTGACCGCGCAGGAGCTGCAGATCGTGCAGATGGCCGCGGAAGGCATGTCGAACCGCGAGATCGGGCAGCGGCTCTACCTGTCCCACCGGACGGTCGAGTCACACCTCTACCGCGCCTTCCCGAAGCTGGGCATCACCTCGCGCGCCCAGCTGCCCGCCACCCTGGCCGACCCGCCCCGCGCCACCGGCTGAGCCCAGGTCAACGAGCCCGGGGCACGCACGCGCACCACGGGACGGCCACTTCAGTAGCGACACTGAAGACCCGTACGGGCCCGCATGGAAGGGTGGTTCCCGGACGGGCGCTCGCCCACCACGTCGCCGTCGGCGCGCTGCGATCGTGGTGCCCCGGACGAGCGCTCGCCCACCACGTCGACGTCCGGCACCCCCGCCGAGATGCGATTCCCCGCACGGCGTGCACACAATCGCCACGAAAACGCGCCGGAGAGGCGAAAGGGCACAGATGATCACGCAAGGCGAGCCGATGGCGGACGTCCGGGACATGTACATGGTGCACACCGTGTTCCGGCGGGAGTTCGGCCTCATCCCCGGGCTGATCCTGGAAGTCCCCGAGAACGACACGCGGCGCGGCGAGATCGTCGGCTACCACATCGACCTGATGTGCCGGCTCCTGCACATCCACCACGACGGCGAGGACGTGCTGCTGTGGCCGCTGCTGCTGGACCGCGGCGGCGAGGACGCCCAGGCCATCGTGCCGACGATGCGGGCCCAGCACGCCGCCATCGAGGACGCCCTCGCGATCATCACCCCGTTGATCGGTCCGTGGCGGGGGACGGCGCGCCGGGGCGGTCCGCTCGCCGCCGCCTGTAGCAGCCTCAACGCGGCGATCACCGACCACATGGCGCTGGAGGAGGAGCGGATCCTGCCGCTCGCCGAGAAGTACGTCACCGCGGCCGAGTGGAACAGGCTCGGTGCCCACGGCCAGGCGCAGTTCTCCAAGAAGGAGCTTCCGCTGTGCTTCGGCATGGCGATGTACGAGGCGGACCCGGAGGTCGTCCGCGGTGTCCTGGCCGAGGCGCCGCGTCAGGTCCGCTTCCTCGTTCCCCGCATCGCGCCGCGCGCGTTCGCCAAGCACTCCCGCCGCGTGCACGGGACGCCCACCCCGCCCCGTGCCGGGTCTGTCTCCTTCTGAGGCCGTCTGCCGGGAGAACAGCGAGGCCTTCGAGCTAGTGCCAGTTGCTGATCATGACGTCCTGCGGCGCGGGGTCGCCCTTGCCGGTTTCGAGCAGCTTCTTGAAGCTCAGCAGGAAGCTCGCCCAACTCCACCGGCTCCTTCCAGCCCTCGTGCCGGAACAGCACGACCGTGAAGTCGTCCTCCTGCTTGAGGTCGAAGCGGATCTGCGTGCCGACCCACTCCTGGGGACCATCGACGACCTGCCAGAGCACAAGTTTTCCGGGCTGGGCGTCGAGGACCTTGATGTCGAAGCCGCCGGCGGGCCCGAACCGAAACCGCAGCACTCCCCCGACGTCGCCGTCACCTTCCGTGTCCTGCGTCCACCAGCCCGCCAGTCCCTCGACCGTGGTCAGGGCCGCGTAGACGTCCTCGGGGACGCGGTGGCGCCGATCCTGTGCAGAATGTCCACCATTTCGATTGCCTCTTTCTTTTCTCGGATTTGGATAGGCGCCCGTACCCGGGCGGGGGTTCTGGGGCTCAGCCCTGCTGGCCGCGCTGGATCGCTTCGGCGATGCGCTTGATGCGGCGCAGCCGGGCGTCCCAGGTCGCGCCGACCGACGACAGCTGCGCGACGGCGCGGGCGAGTTGGGCCTCGTCCACCTCGTAGAGGCGCTCGCGTCCCGACGGCGTGACGTGGACCAGGCCGACCCGGTCGAGAACGCCGAGGTGTTTGGCGACGGCCTGCCGCGTGATCGGCAGCCGCTCGCTGAGCGTCGTCGCGGTGCCGCTGCCGTCGGTCAGCAGCAGGTCGAGCATCTGGCGCCGGATGGGGTCGCCGACCGCCGACCAGAGTTCGTCGTCTATGGAGACGCTCACGGGGTGGACACCAGCCGGGCGACATACGTGACGAGGCGGGGCAGGAAGTAGTCCCAGCCGTTGACGTGGTCGCGGTACTGCTCCTCGAGCACCGCCGCCTCCCAGCCCTTCTCCCGGAACCCGGACTCGGTCATCCGCAGCAGCGTGCCCGCACCCGAAGGGACCAGATCGAAGGACACCAGGAGTGAGTTGCCGGGCGCCGCGGTCACGCCCTCGTCGTACACCCACCGGAAGGAGAAGCGCCGGGGCGGGTCGGCGTCCACCACCGTCAGATGCGCGACGTGGTCAGGCGAGCTCTCGCCGAAGGTGAAGGCCCCGGCGCCGCCGGGCACCGGCTCGAGCTCCGCCTCGTCCGGCCACCACTCCCGCAGGTGTTGGGGCGTGCTGATGACCTCGTAGACGACCTCGGGCGTGGCCTCGATGCGGACTTCCCGTTCGATGCTGCCGTACTCGATGTTCATGCCGCTCCACTGTCCTTTCGCAACGTTTGGTTGCGCATGACTGTAGCGCGGTGGAGTGAAATGCGCAACTATTGGTTGCGCGTAGGCCGAGGCGGGGCAGCGAGGGCGAGGCGTGGCCGGTGCCATTTGCGTGGCCGGCGCGTTGTGCGCAGCGCCTGCCGCGCCGAGGTTCATCGCGTTCAGGCCCGCGCGTCACGCTCGCGCAGTTCAGGCAGGACGCGGGCGAGGGCCGGGAAGTCGTTGTCCACGTGCAAGACGGTCAGGTCGTGGTGGACCGCGGTCGCAGCCACCAGCAGGTCGAGCACGCCGGGCCCGCGGTGCTGGGAGTGCCGGGTCAGCTCGTACTGGGCGCGCTCGGCCCACCGCCACGGGTCTTTGGGCATGCCCACTGACGGGAACATCGCATCGAGATCGGCTTCCAGTTCCGTGCGGTGCGCCGGGCTACGCGCGCCGAAGAGCACCTCAAGCCGGGTGGGCATACGGTGGCGCAGCAGGCCCTCCGCCAGAAACGGCAGCAACCGAAGCCGCAGGTCATCCTCGTTGCGCAGGATCCGCCACACGGCGCCGGTGTCGATCAGGTAGGCGTCGCTCACTGCGCGGGCGCCCCGGCCCCGGCGCCCTTGCGGTGCTCCCACGCCGCGACGGCCGCGTCGAACTCGCCGCGCTCGTAGCGCTCAGCCATCCGCTCCAGGGCGGCCAGGCGGCGCCGACGCGCGTTGACCTCGCGCAACGCGGTGTTCACCGTGTCCTTCTTGGTGGCGGTACCCAGATAGCGCATCGCCTGCTCCAGCTCGTCATCGTCCAGGTCGATCTGCGTGACAGTCATCGGTGCGCTTCTCCTTCATGTATCCCCTCGATATCCATATCAGGGCGCCAATGTACATCGCGCGAGAGCGCGGCCTGCCGCAGGCGCCCGAAACCAGGCCGCCCGCGCGAATCACCTCGTGTCCACATCGCGGCCCGACCTTGTCAAGCATGCTCTGGAGGCGGGACGGGATGTATGTGCGCGTGATCGGAGCCTTTAGGGCGGGGGCACGCGCTTTCTCAAGCGACGGAGGGCTCCCGGCTCATAACGCTGTGGACGTCGTCGACGATGCGCGCGCAGACCTCGTCGACGCGCTCGAACAGGTAGAAGTGGCCGCCTGGCCAGGTGTGGTGCGAGATCAGCTCGCTGGCGTGGCCGACCCACGGCCGCATGAGCGCGTCGCCGATCACCGGATCGGCCGTGCCTGAGTACACCGACATCGGCGTGTTCAGTGGCGGCCCGTCGCGGTGTTCGTAGGTGTCCACGATCGCGAGGTCGTTGCGCAGGCAGTGGGTCAGCCGCTCGAGGACGTGCGGCTGGCGCCACAGCTCGTCCGGCGTCCCGCCGAGATGGCGCATGAAGCGCAGCAGCCGCTCGTGCGGCCAGTGATGGCGCCGCTGGCCCGCCGCCAGGTGCGGAGCCGCGCTCGCGGACAGGCCGAGCCAGACCGGCGGGCGGCCGCGCTCTTCCAGCTCACGCACCAGTTCGTACGCCACGAGCGCGCCCATGCTGTGCCCGAACACCGCGAACGGTCCGGCCACCTCCTCCCACACCGCGTTCATCATCCAGTCCACCGCCTCGGTCATGCTGCGGCACGCGGCCTGCTTGACGAAGGGGAACCGGGCGGGCAGTTCGAGTCCGATCACCCGCCAGCGCGCGGGCAGGTGCCGGACGAAGGGCAGGTACGCCGACGCGGACCCGCCGGCGTGATGGATAAACACGAACGTCAGCTCGGGCGGGAGTTCGCGCTCGTCGGACACGCGGTCTCGGCGCAGCTCACGGATCGTCATGGCACTGGCTCCGGTTCCGGCGCGGGCACGGACCTTGCTGCGGGTACGCGGATGACTGCTCGGCTCAGCACTGACGGCTCGTGGTGGATGGGCCCCTGGTGTGAGGACAACGGCCGACAGCCGCCGCCGCGCCGAAGCGCGACAATCTCGGCCGCGACGGCGATCGCTGTCTCCTCCGGTGTGCGCGCGCCGAGGTCCAGGCCGATCGGCGAGTGCAGCCGTGCCAGTTCGGCGTCGGTAAGGCCGAGACCGCGCAGTGCGGCGTCGCGGTCGCGGCGAGTGCGGCGCGAGCCCATGGCGCCGACGTAGGCGACCGGCAACCGCAGTGCACGCTCGAGCAGCGGGATGTCGAACTTTGCGTCGTGGGTGAGTACGCACAGGACGGTGCGGCCGTCGATGCGGTCCAGCTGCGAGTCCAGGTAGCGGTGCGGCCACTGCACCACTACGTCGTCCGCCTCCGGGAAGCGGCGCCGGGTCGCGAACACTGCTCGGGCGTCGCACAGGGTGACGTGGTAGCCGAGGAACTTGCCGATCCGCACGACGGCGGAGGCGAAGTCGATCGCCCCGAAGACGAGCATGCGGGGCGCCGGGGTGTAGGACTCGATGAAGAAGGTTGCGACAGATTCTTCGGCCTCGCCGATCCTCTTGCTTTCGGTGGGGGCTGACGGCGCGCAAACCTCGCTGTCGAGAGCGAGAGTGCCGGTGCGTCCCGCGTCGAGCATCGCCCGTGCTTCGGCGACCAGGCCACGTACGCGCGTTGGGAGTAGTGCGTCGCTACCGCCGATGTGGTCGTCGGCGGTGACCGCGATCGACGTGCCGAGCAGCGCTGTCGGCCCGGCGATCGCGCGGACGAGCGCGACCGGAGTTCCCGACGTGATGCACGCGATCGCCGTGCCGATCGCGGGGTCTGCGTCCGTCTGCACCGGCTGAATGAATACGTCCAGGGCGCCGCCGCAGGTCAGGCCGACCGCGAGCGCGTCGTCGCCGAGGAAGCCGAAACTCTCGAGCACCGGCTTTCCGCTCGCGATCGCCTCCCGGCAGAGCTCGTACACCGCCCCCTCGACGCAGCCTCCTGACAGCGAGCCGACCGCCTCGCCGGCCACGTCCACCGCCATGGCGGCACCAGGGCCGCGCGGCGCGCTGCCGGTCACCCCGACCACGCTGGCCACGGCGAACGGACGGCGGTCCGCGTGCCAGGACTGCAATCGTTCTGCGATGTCGTGCATACGGGACCTCCTCGGTGCGTGTTCGACGGTTTCGGGGTAGGCGGGGGCTAAGGGCCGGTGGGTGGAGGGAAGTACGGGGTCTGTGATGTGCGTGGATGGCTACTGCATCTTGTCGCGTTCCTTGATCAGGGCGAGGACGCGCTGGGAATGCAGGGGCAGCGCTCCGACGTCGCCGGTCAGCTGGAGCGCGTCGAAGACGGCGTTCGCGATGGCCGCACCGGCCCCTGCCACGCCGCCCTCCCCCGCGCCCCGGACGCCCAGCGGGTTGCCCGGCGAAGGCGAGTCCTCATATAGCTCGACTTGGATGTCGGGTACGTCGATCGCCCGCGGCCACAGGTATTCGTCGAGGGTTGTCGAGAGCGGCACCCCGGACTCGTCGTAGCGGAACTCCTCGAGCAGCGCCCCGCCGATGCCCTGAACCGCGCCACCGACGAGCTGTCCGCGCACCATGGCCGGGTGCACCGCGCGCCCGATCTCGTAGCTGACGGCGTAACGCAGGATCTTGACTCCGCCGGTGCCCCGGTCGACCTCCGCCTGTACGTAGTGCGCGCCGTACGGATACGTCATCACGTCCGCGAGGTATGTGGAGCGCCCGATCAGGCCCGGCTCCTCGTCGTTGCGCACCTGCCGCGGGGTGAAGCAGACCGCGGCGATCTGGCCGAACGGCACCCGCCGGTCCGGCTGCCCGGCCACCGCGAGTGCGCCCTTGTCGACCACCAGCTCTTCTTCGGCGACGCCGAGCAGGTCGGCTGCCGCGCGCCGCGCCTTCGCCAGCACCTTCTCGGCCGCCATCTTCACCGCGGTGCCGCCGACGACGGTGGAGCGGCTGGCGAACGTGCCGGCCCCGTCGGCGAGGATGTCGGTGTCGGAGAGCACGACCTTCACCGACTCCACCGGGACGTCGAACTCGTCCGCGACGATCTGCGCCATCACGGTCTCGATGCCCTGGCCGCTGGTCGCCCCGCCCATCGCGACGCGCACCGCGCCGGTCACGCCGACGTCGACGACGGCGTTGTCGTGTCCGAGCCCTGCCTTCTCCAGGATCGCCGCACAGCCGGCCCCGACCAGGCGCCCGGCGGCTCGCGCCTGCTGCGCCTCGCGCCGCCAGTCCACGTAGCCGATGGCAGCGCGCGATTTGTCGAAGTGCCCGAGGTGGTCGGAGCCGTCGAGCAGCATCGGCGCGTTGAAGATGCTCATGGGCCTGCGATGCGGAAGCTCGGCCGCGTCGAGCAGGTTCCTGCAGCGCAGCTCCACCGGATCGACACCGAACCGGCGCGCCGCGACGTCGAGGGCGTGTTCGCGCACGAAGTTGTGCTGGAACCGCCCGGGCGCCCGGTAGGTGCCGACCCCGGTCTTGTTGGTGGTGACGATGTGGATCCGGCAGCGGCACGCAGGCAGCCGGTAGGGCCCTGAGATCATCGCGGCGCCGAGTGTGGCCACCACGGCGCCGTGGGTGCGCACGTAGCCGCCGGTGTCGAGCCACGCCTCGTCGCGCAGGCCGAGCAGCCGGTAGTCCGCGTCGAAGGCCAGCTCGATCTCGTGTTCCTGCTCGCGCGCGTGGTTGGCGGCGACCATGTGCTCGATCCGGTCCTCAGTCCACTTGACCGGGCGGCCGGTGCGCAGGCACAGGAACGGGACGAGGACGTCTTCGGGGTACAGCTCACCGCGTATTCCGAAGCTGCCGCCGGCGTCCGTCTCGAGCATGTGGATGCGGTGCTCGGCGAAGCCGAGCATGGACGAGATCACCCGGCGGTTGAAGTACGGGACCTTGACGGCGCCCCAGATCGTCATCCGTTCGGTGCTGTCGTCGTATTCGGCGACCAGGCCGCGCGGTTCGAGCGGGGTGCCGCTGTGCCGCCCGATGCGCAGGTGCGCGGTGACGATGTGCGGGGCGGCGGCGAAGACCTCGTCCACGTCGCCGTATCCGGCGTCGATGACGCCGACGTCGTTCGGAGCACCGCCCCAGCACTCCGGCCGCAGATCGGCCGCAGCGCGGGCGTCCAGCGCGACGGGCAGTTCCTCCAGATCCAGGCGCACCAGTTCGGCTGCGTCCTCGGCCAGGTATGGGTCCTCGGCCAAGACGGCGGCGACCGGCTCGCCGACGTAGCGGATGAAGCCGGTCGCGAGCACTGGCTGGAGGTAGGGGGTGAAGTCGATGCCCGGCGAGGGCTGGCGCACGGGGATGCGCGGCATCGGGTTGAAGTCCCGCGCGGTGATGACCTCGACGACGCCGGGCAGCCGGGAGGCCGCGGACGTGTCGATCGCGCGGATCTTGGCGTGGGCGACCGGGGAGCGGACCACGCGCATCCACAGCTGCCCCGGCCGGATCACGGCGTCGTGGAAGCGGCCGCGGCCGCGCAGCAGCCGCTCGTCTTCGAGCCGGGGGACGTCCTTGCCGATGACGCTCAAGCCGACCGCTCCGCCCCGATCTCGGACGCTTCTTCGCGCGGCGTGGTGTCCAGCGGCAGTCGGTGCCCCGCTTGGGCGGCCGCCTCGATCGCGTCGATGATGGTGCTGTATCCGGTGCACCGGCACAGGTTCGCCGATACCCACTCCCTGATACGGTCGCGGTCCGCGTCAGGTTCCTGCCGCAGCAGTGCGGTGCCCAGCATCAGGAAACCGGCCGTGCAGAATCCGCACTGCAGGGCAAACTTCTCGCGGAAGGCCTCTTGCAGCGGCCCCAGAATGCCGTCCGGGGCCAGCGATTCGACGGTCTCGATCGACGCGCCGTCCGCCTGCGCGGCCAAGACCAGGCACGAGCGCACCGGCTCTCCGCCCATCAGTACCGTGCACGACCCGCAGGCGCCGGTGTCACAGCCGACCTGCGTGCCATTCAGGCCCAGGTCGCGGCGCAGGACGTCAACCAGGTTGCGTCGGGCTTCCACGGTCAGCCTGTGTGTGGTCCCGTTGACCGTCAGCCGGACGTCCGCCTCGATCGTGGCCGAGGAGACCGCACCGAGCGGCCCTCCATCAACTACCTCGTCATCGATCGACGCTGTGCTGGGCGGCACTGTGTTTGTCGGCGCGGTATTGGTCGGCACAGCCATCCCCCGTCACTCTCCTCGGCTCAGCGAAGCGCGCACCGCGCGTACCGTCAGCGCTGCGGCCAGTTCCCTGCGATACGCCCCGTCCGCGCGCACGTCGCCCGGCGGCTCGAGCCCGGCGACCGCGACCGCGCCGACGCGGGCGAGCAGCTTCTCGTCCGGGATCTCCCCGAGCAGCGCCGTCTCAGCTCCCCGCAGGCGCACCGGCCGGTCCGCGACGCCGCCCGCGGCCACCCGGGCCGAGGCGATCCGCCCGTCCGGTCCGCGTTCCACCGCCGCCGCGACCGCGACCAGCGGCAGGTGTCCCGGCTGCTCGGCGAATTCGACGAGGGCGGCGGTCGGCGCGGGCGCGGGCAGCCGCGCCTCGATCACCAGTTCGTCCGGACGCAGCACCGTGCGATGCGCGCCGGCGAAGAAGTCCTGCGCGGCGACCACCCGGCCGCCGTCCGCGTCGAGGACCGCGATCTCGGCGTCCAGCAGCACCGCGAGCAGGCACCACTCGGCGCTCGGGTCCGCGTGTGCCAGGCTCCCGCCGAAGGTGCCCATGGTGCGCACCGGCAGCCGTCCGATCAGCGACGCCGCCTCGGGCAGCACGCCGTACCCGCCGACGACTGCGGGGTCACGCAGCCGCTCCAGGTCGACGTGCCGGGCCAGCGCGCCGATGCGCAGGGCCCGGCCGTCGCGGGTCACGTGCCGCAGTACGGACAGGCGGTGCAGGTCGACGAGCACGTCCGGCCGTACCGCCCGGCGGTTCATCAAGGCCAGCAGACTCTGCCCGCCGGCCAGACAGCGAGCCGCGCCGCCGTACTCACGCAGCGCGGCCGCCGCCTCGCCGACCGTCTCCGGTCGGCTGTAGCGGAACGGTGCCGGGCGCATCAGGGCTCGTTGACCGCGGGCACGTCGAGCCGGGTGTGCCCGAGCTTGCGCATCAGGTCGACGATGTCGAACTGGGCCTGCCGCTCGATCACCTTCTCGCCGCGGAATCGGTCGATGCCGATCGCGGTGAACGTGACCTTTTTCCCGGTCGGCGGCAGCCCGCGGAACGGGCCGAGCTGGGTGCCGACGCACTCCACCCGGGTGACCACCACGTCGCCCTCGGCCACCTGCTCCTGGACCAGGTCGCTGATGTCCGGGAACGCGGTGCGGAAGGCGCGCACCCAGGTGCGCACCCCCTCGGGGCCGCGCAGGTTGAACTGCGGCCAGTCGAAGTCCTCGTGGAAGAGTTCGTCGGCCAGGTCGAGCTCGCCCTTGGTGATGATCGACTCGAACAGCAGGGCGATGCGCGCCTTGCGCGCCTCGGGCGTGGTGCCCGACGGGACGACGGTCATCGTGCGCCCCCTCCTTCCGGGTGAATCAGGTCATTGGTGCGGCGGGGTGGCCGCCCGGCGGGGCGGCCACCCGGCCGTTGTCAGGCCGCGGCTTTGGCCCGCGCCGGACGGGGCAGCAGGAGGCTGAGTCCGGCCGCCAGCACCGTCAGGGCCAGGTCGATCGAGGCCACCCAGATCAGGGCCGAGCCGTAGGAGGCCGCGCCGTGGCCGGTGCCGAGCGCGGTGAAGAAGACCGAGCCGAGCGCCGCGACGCCGGCCGCGCTGGCGAACTGCTGGCTGGTGGTCAGCACGCCCGCCGCGGCGCCGGCCTGCTGCGGCTTGACCCCGGCGAGCACCGCGCCGACCAGCGCGGGCACGGCCAGGCCGTTGCCCATGCCGATCAGGATCATGGGTCCGATCAGGCGCGGCGCGCTGATGCTCGCGCCGGACACGTGCAGGTCGATCAGTAGCGCGATCACGCCGAGTGCCGCGAGTGTGGTGCCGGTGGTGATGACGCGGGCGCCGTGCCGGGCGGTGATCCGCTGCGCCGTGATCGACGCGGCGGAGAACGCCACACCCAGCGGGGTGAAGGTGAACCCGGCCTCCAGCGGGGTCAAGCCG
This sequence comes from Actinocrinis sp., assembly GCF_035938995.1. Taxonomy (GTDB): domain Bacteria; phylum Actinomycetota; class Actinomycetes; order Streptomycetales; family Catenulisporaceae; genus DASZGI01. The sequence goes on along the minus strand of NZ_DASZGI010000329.1, from coordinate 21,861 downwards.
AGGCCCGACTGGAGCAGGAGGGTCAGGCAGAACATGAAGCTGAAGAACGCCGCGAAGGTCCCGATGCCGACGATCAGGCCGCGGGTGAACACGCCGTCCTCGAACAGCTTCAGGTCCAGCAGCGGCTGGCCGCCGCGCTGCGCCACGGCGCGCTCCCAGAACAGCGCCAGCGCCATGACCGGAAGGCTGGCGGCCAGGCAGACCCAGGTCCACACCGGCCAGTGCTCGGTGCGGCCGACCACCAGCGGGATCAGCAGCAGCGCGAGGCTGCCGGAGATGCCGGCCGCGCCGATCGGGTCGAGCTTGGGGTGCGCGGCCGAGCGGGTGCGCGGCATCAGCCGCCAGGCGAGCGCCAGCGCGATGATCCCGATCGGGATGTTGACCAGGAAGATGACCCGCCAGCCGAGGCCGAACACGTTGCCCTGTAGCAGCGCGCCGCCGAGCACCTGCCCGGCGACCGCGCCGACGCCGACTGTGACGCCGAACCAGGACAGCGCCTTGGCCCGCTCCGCGGCGGGGAAGGTGGCGGTGATCGTGGCCAGCACCTGCGGCACCATCGCCGCTCCGGTCAGGCCCTGCAGCAGCCGGGCCGCGACCAGTTCGCCGGGGGTCTGCGCGATGCCGCACAGCAGCGAGGCGACGGTGAACGCGGCCGTGCCGTAGATGAACAGGTTGCGGAAGCTGAACAGGTCGCCAAGCCGGCCGCCGGTGATCAGGCCGCTGGCATAGGTGAAGGCGTATCCGGCCACGATGAGCTCGAGCGCGGCCGGTCCGGCGTGCAGGTCGCGCTCCAGGGAGGGGGCGGCGACGTTGACGACGTAGAGGTCGAACTGGGCCATGAACATCGCCGCCAGCAGGACCGGCAGCATCAGCCAGCGCTTGTCGTACGGCTCCGGGGCGGGGGGCGCAGGGGGCGACGCGAGCGCGGACGCCTGCTGTTCGGTGGCGGCGGCCGGGACTCCGCCGGAGTTGGGCACCATCGTGTCCAGTCCCTTCGTTGCGCGGTTCGCTTGCTGTTTGTTATTCCCGCTGGCGGCCGCCCTCGCGACAGCCTTTAGCTGTGCTTTAGGCCACTGCGACAGCCCTTGCCGCCTGGGCAGTGCGCTCCTTCTCCAGGCGCCAGTCGATCTTGGCGTAGTCGGCCGCCGCCAGCTCGAGCGCCTCCTCCACCGGCCGCACCGTCGGCAGGCCGAAGTGCTCGACGATCTTCTCCAGCCGCTCCTGCGTGCTGCCGGAGACCTCGAAGTAAGGGATCTGCAGCTCGTGGAGAGCGTCCAGCAGCATGTCGTCGCAGGCGGTGCGGAACTGCTCGCTCATCGGCCGGTGGCCGTCCGAGGAGAGGCCGAACTCGCGGCGCAGATGCACGAACGCGTCGAAGGACTCGACGACGTGCTGCTTAAAGTAGTGGCCGAGCTGGGCGGCGACGGCGCCGAAGAACGCCATCTCGGCCGGGTCGCCCTGGCCCGGGCCGCCGTCCGTGGTCCCCGGGTCCATGCCGAACTGGACCCGGGCCGCGGCGTAGGTCCACTCCTGCAGCGAGGAGCCGTCGGCGATGAAGTTTTCGCCGAGCAGCGCCTCGCTGACCGCGCGCCCGACGTGCCGGCGCACTGCCAGCTGGATGTACTCGGCCGGGGTCACCTCGTTCAGCGCCTTGCCGGGCACCGCGTCCGGCATGATCTCGCGGATCGTCTTGGCGGGCGAGCGCGGGATGCCGGTGTAGTAGGACAGCGCGATAGCGGTCGAGGTCTTCCCCGCCGAGTAGGTGCCAGAGATCGAGATTCGCACGGTTCGGGTCTCCTGTCTTCGCGTGCGGTTCGGGGCGGAGGGTCAGGCCGCGGTGGCGGCGATCTCCGGGGGCAGTTCGTGTGCGAACGAGCAGCGCATGTCGATCCCGGCGAGCGAGGCCTGCAGGTCGACGTTGCGCCAGATGCCCCCGCGCACGGTGAGCAGGTGCTTCGCGGTGATCGCGGTGCGGGTGCGCAGCGGCGCGTCCTCGTCGTCGAGGACGAGCAGGTCCGGCTCGGCCGGCGCGGTCATCGCGGTCTGCATCATCCACAGGGTGTTGCTGTTGGCCCGGCTCAGACCGTCGAGCTCGTACATCAGTACCTGGGCGAGTTGGAGGTTGACCACGAAGCAGTCCACCAGGGACACGGCGGGCTGCCGCGCGCCGCCGATGCCCTCGGCCGGTACCGGGCTGCCGGGCACCGTGGTGAAGCGGACCGCGGCCTCGGCGACCAGCGCGTCAAGATCCAGCGCGATGTCCTGGATGGAGTGGCGCCGCAGCCGGAAGCCGTCACCGTAGAAGCGGGAGGCGCCCGGACCGAGCACGGCGTCGAAGGAGTCGAACTCGGCGTCGTGGTAGGCGCGGTGCACGATTGGGTGGTCGATCTCACAGCGCACCCGCAGCGTCCCGACCGTGCACTCGTACTGCGACCGGTACAGGCCGTCGGGGCCCGGCTCGTCGGCAGGGCTCTTCAGGCGCGCAGCCAGCGGGATGCCGACGAGGTCTTCCTGCGGCTCGGAGCCCGCGCGCAGGACCACCTTGCGCAGCCGGGCCGCGCTCAGGTCGTCCGGACCGAGGCCGTAGGCATGCGCGAGGTGCAGTTCGGCGAGCTGGACGCCCAGCACGAGCGCGTCGATGGTGCTCAGGTGCGGGCGCAGGTCGGTGCCCTGCTTCTTCTTGGACCAGTCCGCCGGGTAGCTGACGTCCACCGTGCCGCGCACGCCGGTCTGCGGCGCGTCCACGGCGTCGGCGGCCAGCCCTTCCACGCGGTAAGCAGCGCGCTGATAACCGCGGGAGAAGAACCGGGTCTCGCTGGGGCCGAGGTAGTCGTCTATGGAGTCGATAGACTGTTGTTTGTTCAGGGAATTGACAGTCAGTTGCTGGCGGGTCGACATCTACGCTCCCGCGCCGACTGCGGTGCCGGCCAATGCCTGCTCGTAGACGCGCACCAGGTCGGTGATCGTGCGGATGTCGGCGACGTCGGACTGCTCCTCGAACGGGTCGACACCGAGCTCGGCCTCCAGCTGGATCAGCAGCCGGGCGAGCATCATCGAGTTCACGTCGTTCTGGAACAGCTCGTCGTCGATCGCGTCCGATTCGCTGATCACGTCCGCGTCCACCAGCAGCTCGCGCAGCTCCTGCTCAATCACTTCACGGACGTTCCTGCTCTTTAGCATGTGATGCCTCCGTCGATGACGAACGCCTGGCCGGTGACGAACTTCGCATCCGGCGAGGCGAGGAAGAGGATGGAGTTGGCGACTTCCTGCGCCGTGCCCAGCCGCCCGAGCGGCGTGCGGCGCTGGATCTTCTCCCGGTTGACGTCGGTGACCCCGGCGGTCATGTCGCTGTCGAAGTAGCCTGGGATCACCGAGTTCACCCTGATGTTGAAGGCGCCCAGCTCACGGGCCAGGCTGCGGCTGAATCCGTCCAGGCCGGCCTTGGCGGCGGCGTAGACCGCCACGCCGCGGAAACCGCGGATGGCGTTGATCGACGAGACGTTGACGATGCTCCCGCCGCCAGCCCGGACCATGAGCTTGGCGCAGGCCTGGGTGAGCTGGATCGGGGCGGTCAGGTTGTTGGCGATCAGCGTCTCGATCCGGTCGTTGCCGGTGGTCAGGAACAGGCCCTGGTGCAGCACGCCGGCGTTGTTGACCAGCAGGTCGCACCGGCCGAAGCGGCGCCCTACCGCCTTGCCGAACTCCTGCATCGCCCGCGGGTCGCCCAGATCCGCGGGGGCCCAGAAGAAGGCGTCAGGGTACTGCTCCGTCGTCGCGAGGATGAAGTCGTTCTCCTTGCGGCTGAACGTGGCCACCCGCCAGTCCTCGGCCAGCAGCCGCTCGACTAGAACCCGGCCGAGGCCACGGCTGCCGCCGCTGACCACCGCGACCGGCAGCGCTTGAGGCTCGAGGGTGGCGTCCGGCTGCGCGGCCTCCGCCTCAAGCGCCGACGCTGCTGCTGCCGCCGCGGTCATACTCCGCTCCTGATCTTCTTGAACCGGTCGGAGTGCTGGTCGTCCTCGGAGATCACGACCAGCGCCGGGACCTTGAACGGCTCGAGCCGCTTGGCGCAGTGCTCCTGGACCTGGCGGCGCACGGTGCGCGCGTCCGCCGGCTCGATCAGCTTGACCGTGGCCTTGACCACCATGCCGGTGACGTGGCTGGCCTTGCCGGAGACGGTCGCCTCGGCGATGTTCGGGATCTCCAGCAGGACGTTCTCGACCTCGCTGGGGTAGACCTTCTCCCCGCCGACGTTGATGATCTCCGACTTGCGGCCCAGGATCCTGACGTACTCGCCGTCCACCTCGACCGCATCCTGGGTGTTGAAGTAGCCCTCGTCGTCGAAGGGGGCGGGGGCGTTGAGGTAGCCGAGCATGGCCATCTCGGAGCGGATCCACAGGACGTTGTCGACGATCCGGTATTCGAAGCCTGCGCCGCCGAGCTTGACCCAGAGGGTGTCGTCGCTCTTCGACTTGGTCGGCATGATGCCCAGCTCGGACAGCCCGTAGGTCTGCTTGAAACGGATGTCCGGCAGCGCCGCCTTGAGCCGCTTGAGCGTGCGCTCCGGCATCGGCTCGGTCCCGTAGGTGATGAGCGTCAGCGACGAGATGTCGTACCGCTCATACGCGCCCGAGATGAGCAGCATGTTGAGGAAGGTCGGCGTGGTCGGCAGCACCTCGACGCGGTACTCGGCGATGGCCTCGCACACCGTCGCCGGGGTCCGCTCCGGGATGGTGATCAGCGCGCCGCCCTGGCTGAGCGTGTGGAACAGGGTATTGATGCCGCCGATGTGGTCCAGGTTGAGGAAGGCCAGCGTGCGCAGGGGGCGCGTCGGCTCCCCGTACTTGGCCAGGACCTTGGCGAAGTCCAGCACCGTGGCCTTGCTGCGGCCGGTGGTGCCGGAGCTGAACAGGACCAGCCCGGGGGTGTTCGCGGCGCGCAGCCGCCCGTACAGCTCGTGGTCGGCGGTCCGCCCTGTGCGTTCAAAGGTCCGGCCGCCCTCGTCCAGCGCGATGACCACCTCGACCTGCGCGACCTCGTGGAACTCGGCCCGCTTGGCCGGGGGGACGACGGTCAGCGGGACGACGATGACGCTGGCGTCGATCAGGGCGAGCAGGCCCGCGACGGCCTCGACGCTGTTGGCGCCCTCGAGCACGACGACCTGCCCGGCCGCCACGTCGTTGGCGCGCAGGAACGCTTTCCAGTCGTCCACCCGCGAGACCAGATGGGCATAACTGCACCGCTCGCCGTTGAAGACGATCGCCTCTGTGTCCCCGAAGGTCGTCAACAGAGAGAGAAGAGAGATTGCCATTCAAACTCCAGTGGCCGGGGGTCAGGGAACACACGCGTGTCTGATGCCTCGACCCCGTCGTCTTGGCGCAGATGTTCGAGCAACCCGTGTGCCGCGCCATCGGGACCGACTAAACAGCCACGCCTTTGCTTCCGGCTAAAGCGGACGACCTCTGTCAGAGCTCTGTGAGTAGCCTTTGACCAGGAACTTCCGTATTCGCACCCTCATCGCAGACATTTGTCCATCGCGGCGCAGCGCCGTTGCCGCGGACGCGCAACCCCCGATGACCTGCGGCTTGAACGAAGCTTGCCGCCGCGACCGCCGCGACCGCTGAAGCAAGGCCCTGCGGAATTTGTGAAGGTCCAGACGTCGCGTCCCAGGTAAGCCCAGGAGATGGAACCCGGCCCCTAGTACCCGTCGCCTCGTGGCGCCTTGTCGAAGCCTGCGATCCGGTCCATCAGCTCGCCTGCGAGATACAGGACGTGGCGCTCGGCCTCGGTGAGATCGGCCATCGCGCGTGCCAGCCACTCGTCGCGCGACGCCATGTCTTCTGCCAGCGCTCGGGCGCCTGCCTCGGTGAGTTCGAGGACATACTGCCTGCGGTCCTGTTCGTCCCTTGACCTGGTGATCATCCGCTCGGCTTCGAGCTCGGCGATCACCCGTGTCAGCGACTGCGGTTGTAGACGTTCGGCAGCGGCGATCTCCCCGGGCCTGGCGGCGCCCCGGTGCAGGATGTGCGCGAGGACGACGACCTTGGTCCCGCTCAGGGCGTCCGCCGGCCGCTCCATGCGCAGTCGTCGGGCCAGCCGGATCGCGCCACGGCGCACCTGTACCACGGCTTCGGAAATTTCAGTCGCCATAGTCCTACGCTAACACGTACTATTCTCAGCGAAGCTACGTCATCCTGAATCGTTGAAGCGGAAGGATCTGGCTCTGTGAGCTCGAGATCGTACGCACCGCGTAGTATTACGCTGGCTGCGGTCCAGGCGGCCATCCTGCTGCTCTGCTTCGGATCGGGGCTGCTGCTCGACCATTTCGCGCTGCCGGGACCCGGGATCGTCGTGCTCGCGATGGTCCTCGGACTCACCCTCGGCCGCAGTCGGCGCCACAACGGCACACGGCAACGCCTCGCCGCGTTGATCACGCTCCCGCTCATCGCCGTCGCCTGCACTGAGATCGGGCGGCTTTTCTTCCAGCACCCGACGCTCGCCGACACGCTGTTCACGCTCGGCCTCGGCCTGTCCATCTGGCTGCGCCGCTTCGGACCGTGGGGATTGCGGATCGGCTCGCTGATCGCGACGCCGTTCTTGGCAGTTCTGGTGACGCCGGTCCCGGTGCTTCCCGGCGCCCAACCGTCCGTCGACCGGGCGATGCTGTGGAGCGCGGTGGCTTCGGTGATCGCGTTCCTGTGGGTCTGGATCGTGCAGGAAACGGTTACCCGCCTGGGCCTCCTGCCTATGCCGCCGACGGAAGCCAAGAGGGCGGCGGCCCAGTCCGGCGCTCGGATTCCGGTCAGCGACCGGATGGCCGCCCAGATGGTGCTCTCCCTCGCACTCGCGTTCGTCATCGGTCGCTCGTTCTTCTCGACCCACTGGACGTGGATCGTGATCACGGCCTTCATCGTCAACAGCGGGAACCGCGGACGCGGCGACGTCGCGCACAAGAGCGTGCTGCGTGTCATCGGCGCCTCAGTCGGCACGGTGGCGGCCACGTTGCTGTCCGGCCTCTTCCCGCCGGGCGACAGCATCGCGATCGTGGCCATCTTGATCCTGATCACCCTCGGCAACTGGCTGCGGACGTTCAGCTATACGTATTGGGCCGGGTGCGTCACCGCTGTGCTGGCACTGCTCCAGGGTTATTTCGGCCACAGCGACGTAGGGCTGATCGGCGAACGCCTCCTGCAGATCGTGCTCGGTGGCGCGCTCTCGGTCGCAGTCGCCTGGTTCGTCCTGCCGGTCAAGAGCCGAGCGGTGCTACGCCGCAGAATCGCGGACTGCCTGGCTCCGTTGACGGATGCGCTCGTGGCGGCTCGGCGCTCGCCCGGGGACGTCGCCGAGTATCAGCGCTCGTTCGAGCAAGGCCTCGCCGCGCTTGCGGAGGTCGCCCCGACGTTCACCGCGCACCGTCGTCTACATCGGTTGCGCAGGGCAGGCGTCGGGCATCCAGCCGACGCGATCGACGCCGTCCAGGGCTGCGCCGAACCCTTGTCGGTACTCGCTGCGGAGGCGAAGCAGAGCCCGCGGGCATTCGCCGAGCCCGCTATGGCCGGTCTGCTCGGCGCGGTCACGGGAAATGTCGTCGCCGCGCGCCGGTTCATCGGCCGCCGACCGGACGCGCATTACCGGCAACCGCCAGACGAATTTGATCAGTCAGAGCACGGCGCTGTCTTAGAACACAGCACCGTCATCGCCTCGTTGCGGCGGATCGACGAGCACATGCGCGTCATCTGTGAAGTGGGCTGGGGCGGCAACCAACTTCACGCGCCCGCGCACGGGGGTCAGGAATCGCGCGGCGCGCCGGCCGGGACGCGGGCGGGCGCGGCGGATGGCTGAAGGCGGCCCGGAACGACGAGGCCGGATTCGTAGGCGAGCACGACCACTTGGGCGCGGCTGGACAGGTTCAGCTTGGCCATCGAGCGGTTCAGATGAGTCTTGACCGTGCCTTCGCTGACCACGAGGCGCGCGGCGATCTCACCGTTGGACAGGCCGGCCGCCACGAGGCGCAGGACGTCGGTCTCCCGGGCGGTGAGCGCGGCCAGGGCGGCTCGGCCGGCGGCCGAGCGGGCGTCCGACGCTGGGCGGGAGCGGAGCGGTGACCAGCCTGTGGCGCCTGCCGGAGCGTCGGTCCCGCCGCCGATGCCGTTGGCTCCGGCGCTGTCCTCCGCAGCGCAGAAGGCCTGAACGAGACGGCGCGTGACGGTCGGCGAGAACAGCGTGTCGCCGTCCGCGACGGCCTTGAGCGCCGCGAGCAGCCGCTCGGGCGGGGTGTCCTTCAGCACGAAGCCGCTCGCGCCCGCGCGCAACGCCTTATAGACGTATTCGTCGAGGTCGAACGTGGTCAAGATGAGGATGCGCGGCGGATTCTCCCGCCCCGAGCCGAGGATCCGGCGGGTCGCGGCGATACCGTCCGTCTCCGGCATGCGTATGTCCATCAGCACCACGTCGGGTTCGGTCAGTTCCGCCGTGCTGACGGCCTCGTCTCCGTCACGGGCCTCGCCCACCACCTCGTAGCCGGGCGCGGCCCGCAGGATCGCCGCGATCCCGGCGCGGATCAGCACTTGATCGTCGGCGATCAGAACCTTGACCATGATCGTCGGCCGTTCCTTTCCGGGGTAGCAACCGGGGCCGCCGCCCATCTCGCATGGCGCAGGCCCGGGCGATGCGGGCCGGTCACCCACACGGGTGTCGGGCGGGTCCCGCGTCCGTCACTCGGTCCCGTCCTCGGTCCACAGGTCCGCGTGATCGCTCGAGCTGCATGATCCGTAGGAGACAACGGCCTGGGCGGCTTGGAGACACTGCCCGACGCCAGCGTTTTGGAACTCTTTACTCGAACCCGGTCCGCTCACGACCGACCACAGTTGTGCGGACGCGCCGTTGCACGATTGTGCGGAAACCGCCCCGGCGGAACCCGCGGTGAGGCACAGGCCGCTGAGCTCGTTGACCAGTTCGTCGCCCCCGGACGAGAGGATCCCGGTGAGCGGCAGCGAATACTGCCAGCCTTCGGATTTGTCCGTCGCGCAGGACTGTTGCGCGGGCGCCGAGCCACCGGCGGCGAGGCAGGTCCCGGTCTGCTCGTTCTGGAGCCGGTGGTAGGTGCCGGGCAGCGGAAGCAGGGAGCCGAGCCCGCCTGAGGTCGACGTGGCCGACGCGCTCGGGGGCGCGCCGGGCGACGTCACCGCACCGGTCCCGGTGACGTGCGCATCGGTGCGCCTGGGCGTCGGCATGGCTTTGGCGGTCGGCCGTGCCGACCGGGTCGGCGTCGCGAACGCGGCAGCGGTGACGAACGAGTGGTGTGCCGCGGCCGGATTGTGTGAAGCCGAGGAAGAGTCCTGCGAGGCGAACAGCGCCCACGTGCCGCCACCGAGCAGGGCGACGACCGCGGCGATGAGCAACGGCGTTCTCACGCGGCGGCGGCCGTCTTTGCTCTCCTCACTGCGTTCGCGGCGGCTGTTCGCCGCGTGCGAGGAGCGGCGGGCGGGATCGGCTCGGTCCGGACGCACCATCGTGTGGTCGGCGGAGCGCAGCCGACCGGCCGACGTGGTGTCCGGATCAAGGGCGGGCGCGCTCGGCGCCGGCTGACGGCTGTAGGTCGATTCCGGAGTCACGGCGGCGGCAGCGGCGACCGCAGTCGGGCCGATCGACGACGATTCCACCCGGTCGTGCATCGGTAGGGCGGACGGCGCGCCTTCGGGAATCAGGGCCCGCAGGGTCCGGGCGAACTCGGCGGCGTCCGGGAAGCGCTCGTCCGGCTCCTTCGCCATGGCCCGCAGGATGGCGTCGGCCAGTTCCGGCAACCCGGGGCAGTCGGGCCGCGGCGCGGGCTCGCTCACCGCGCGCCACATGATCGAGCGCACGTCCCGGCCCTCACCCCCGAACGGGGGCTGACCGGTGAGCAGCTGATGCAGCGTCGAGCCGAGCCCGTAGACGTCAGAAGCGACGGTCGGCACGCCGCGTGTCATCAGCTCGGGTGCGGCGTGCTGCGGGGAGAACACGTCCAGCACCGAGGCGGACGAGCTCGAGTCGAGCAGGCACGAGACGCCGAAGTCGGCCAGCGCGGGCTCGCCGAATCTGGAGACCAGGATGTTGTTGGGCGTCACATCGCGGTGCAGCACTCCGAGCGCGTGCGCCGCCGCCAGGGCCTCGGCGATCTTGGCTCCGACCATCGCGGCTTGCGCGGGCGAGAGCGGGCCCGACCGTTTCAGCCGCTCCTTCATCGATCCGCCGTCGTACAGGTCCATCGCCAGGTAGGGGCGGCCCGACGCCGTCATCCCGGTGTCCAGCACGGTCACGACGTGCGGGTGCCCGCTGAGCCGGCTGGCGAGCCGGACCTCGCGCAGGAAGCGGCGGCGGGCCTCCTCGTCGGTGCCCATCGTCAGAACCTTGAGGGCCACCGCGCGTTCGAAGGACTCTTGCACGGCCCGGTAGACGACGCTGAATCCCCCATGCCCTATTCGGGCCAGATCGCGGTAGCCGGGGACGGACTCGGGTGCGTCCGCGGGCGGGTTCGGTTCCGGCTCGAAGCCTGTCGATAAACGTCGGCCTGTCATGAGGTGCGTTTATTCCGTCCCTGTTCGTACAACGCGTCCGGGCGGTGGCGGAGCGGCACCCCGTGATCAGTGCCGTTCCGCCACCGCCGTTGTCGGCTCAGTGCCGTCTGTTCAGGTCTGCGGTGTTCTCAAGTGCCGTGCTCTCAAATGCCGTGCTCTCAAGTGCCGTGCCGCGGCTTACAGGCTGCCGATCGGAAGGCTGCCGACCGCCGGCAGGCTGCCCAGCGAGGGCAGGCCGCCGAGCGGGAGGCCGGACCCGGCCTGCGTGATGTTGTTGAGGATGCCCGTCACCTGCTGCTGGAGCCCGCCCAGCGTGCCCTGCACCTGGCCGAGCTGGGACTGCACCTGCGGCCACACCTGCTGGCCGAAGACCGAGGCCGCCGGGCCGGCCCAGACGTTGGGGTCGGTCAGCGCGGTGCCGTGCTGGACGATCTGGTTGATCAGGTCGTTGAACGACGCCAGGGCGCTGTTCAGCTGCCCGATGCGGACGTGGGCCTCGGCGGTGACCTTGACGGTTCCGTCGGTCATTGTGGTGCTCCGTATCTTCGTCGGTTCCGCGGGCCTGCCGTGTGCCTGCCCGCCGCGTCTGGTGGTGCCGGGGCATTTCCTCGCCCTGACCGCCCGTACGGGTGAGTACGTTATGCAGGGTCGGCATCAGTGGTCGTCTACCGAACGGTTGAATTCCCGGCTACCGCCGTCGTTGTAGGGCTGACGGCCGTGTCGTGCGTACGCGGCAGGTTCCTCGGCCGCGCGGCGCAGCTCCGCTAGCACCAGTTGCACGCCGTCGAGCGCGCCGTCGGACACCAGATAGCCCCGGCCCGGCACGGGCGCCATCCGGTGCTGCCGCGGCAGCACCACGCCGAGCAGGTCGCCGTCGAGCTCGTGGTCGGGCACGAGCAGGACGCCGCAGCGACCGTCGCGCACCCGCTGCGTCCACATGCCGAACTGGCGGCGGATGCCGTCGTTGCGGCCCGCGGCGATCACGTGCTTTCCGGCGCCGGATTTCGCGATCCAGCGGTCGAGCACCCCGAGGGGGTCGGTGACAGTGTCGGCGTCGTCAACCAGCAGCAGAGTCCTGCCGCTGACCGGGTCGAGGGTGCGTTCGAGATCTGTGTAATCGCTGCACGCGACCACCGGGGCGGGCAGCTCCCGCAGCGGAGAACGCCGGGGCGCGAATGCGACGACGGTCGGCGGATCCGGTTCGGCGAGCACGGTGGCGGCGATGGCCAGCAGAGCACTGCTGCGGCCGGACCGGGGCGGGCCCGCGATCAGCGCGTGTTCGTGCTCGTAGAGGCGCAACGCCGCCGCCGCCAGGTTGCTGTCGGTGAATCCGACCGGGATGGACCACGGCTCCGCGCCGGTCGCAGCAACGGCACCCGACCTGCGCAGCTGGCTGTGGGTGATCCGTTCCGGCAGGAGCACGACAGGATGGGCCGTGCCCGGCACGTGCGACCAGCGTCGCGCGATCTCGGCGACCGCCGGGGCCAGTCCGGCGCGCGGATGGCCGATCTGCAGGACCTGACGCGTCGCGGCGACCAGCGCGCGGCCGGGGACGTATCCGGGAACTGCTCTGCGCGGTACCTCGAAGCTGCTGTACTCGCCCGGATCGGCCAGCCGCATCAGCAGTTTCTGCCGGCTCAGCGCGGCCCACGCGCCCGGGATCGCGCCGGCGCGGTCGCCGGTGGCGACGATGTGCAGCCCGACCGCCGGGCCGTCCGCAAAGATCCGCCCGAGCTCGTCGAGGACGCTCAAACCGGCGAAGTCCTTCTCGAGTTCCGATCTCAGGGAGCCGACATTGTCGATGAGGACTAGCCACCGGGCGGGCGCGGGTGCATTCGCGCCGCGTACGGCGCCGCCCGCCTTCCGCGCGTCCAGCTCGCTCCGCAGCATCCGGACCAGCCGGATCTGCCGGGCTCGCTCCGCCGGGCCGATGTAGGCCCCGGTGTGCGGCAGGTGCTCGAGGGGTGCAAGATCGCCGGAGCCCATGTCGAGCACGTAGACGTGCAGGCGGTCCGGCGGCAGCGCGGCCGACTCCGTGAGCGCCACCGAGGCTAGCGTCGTGGAGACGCCGGCGCCGACGGCACCGTAGATCAGCAGGTTTCCGGCCGCCGGGTCCCAGCCGACCGGATATTGCGCCTGGCGGTCCGGATCATCGGCGAGCCCCAGCGCGGGCAGGCCGGTCGTGTCCGTCTGGAGCCCGCGCAGAGCGGTGCCGGGGAGGTGCAGGGGGACGGCGGCGGGCAGCGGGTCCGGCCACGGACGGCGGGGCCGGCGGATCCCGGCCGCGGCGCTGGCCGCTCGGCTCGCCTCCACCAGGCGGGCCAGGTCGGTCGGGATGTTCTCACCGGTCGCGGACCCAGAGGTCGAATCCGGGGACGTCGCCGTGACGACCCCGGCCCGCTCGCCCGACGTCAACCGGAACGGCAGGAGGGTCAACCCGCCCGCGGCGGCCGCCGCCGGAGTCACGCCGGTCGACAGCGCGGTCTGCACGGGAAGCACCTCGTTCGCGCTGACCCGGTAGAAGCCGCGGCCCCACTGCCGGCTGCCGATCGAGGCGGCGGCCGGCGAGTCGATCACGTCCTGGGAGTCGGAGGTGCTCTCCAGGCGCAGCGCCAGGCGCAGTTTGACGTTGTTCTTGATCGCGTCGCTGACCGAGCCGGAGGGGCGCTGGGTGGCCATGATCAGGTGCATGCCGAGGCTGCGTCCGCGCTGGGCGATGCTGACGAGCGCGTCGACGAAGTCCGGCAGGGCTTTGACGAGGGTGGCGAACTCGTCGATCACCACCACGAGCCGGGGCATCGGCTCGAGATCGGGGCGCTGGGTGTCGCGGAACCGCTGGTACTCGCGGACGTGGCTCATCCCGACGCCGCGCAGGGCGTGCTCCCGGTGGCGCAGCTCGGCCTCCAGGCAGCGCAGCGCGCGCTCGCCGAGCTGTTCGTCGAGGTCTGTCACGAGCCCGACGACGTGCGGCAGCCGCGCGCACTCGTCCAGCGCTCCCCCGCCCTTGTAGTCAACCAGCGCGAAGGTCAGGTGCTCCGGATCGGCGCCGACCGCCATGCTCGCGATCAGGGTCCGCAGAAGCTCGCTCTTGCCGGATCCGGTGGTGCCGGCGATCAGGGCGTGCGGGCCGTCGTCGTCGAGATCGACCTCGAACACCTCGCGCTCGGTCACGCCGAGCACCGCCCGCACGCGCAGGGTGTGCGCCGTGGAGCGCCAGCGGTCGGCGACGGCATCTTGGAGACTCTTCGGGTCTGTCCACGGCTTTGGGGCGGCTGCAGATCGCGCGGCGGGGAGAAAGGCGTTCCCCGCGGCGCGATCTTTCGCCGCCGCCGTGGACTGACTCGAAGACCTGGCATCTGCCGGGGGCCCGTTCAGCTCGAGAAGGGGCAGCAGGCCTACCCGGTCCGGCAGGCCGGCTCCCTCTACCTTCATCTCCGGATCCTCGAACCTGGCCAGGGCGCGGGCCAGTCCGCGGGCGCGGGCGCGCGTCATGCCGGCGATCAGGATGTCGTCGATCCGCTCGCCGGTGGCGACCCGCCGCAAGCGTCCGGAGCCGTCGGCCGTCACCGTCAGGACCTCGGTGCACAGGGCAGGCAGGCGCCAGGTCAGCACGATCCCGGCGACGGGTCCGGCCGCGCCGCCGAGCAGATCCCGCAGGGAGCAGGGGCGGCCCTCGAGCAGGGTCGCCCCGTCGACCACAATGAGCAGCGCGGGTGTTCCAGCGCCCTTGGCATCCACGTCCCGGCCGGCTCCGGCCCCGCCGAAGTCGGACAGCAGGCTGCGCGCGAGCGCCTCGCAGCGTTCCGCGCCGACGGCGACGAAGCGTGAGGGCCCTGATCTCGGGTCCTCGCCGTGCGGCAGCCATTTGGTCCAGTCCCAGTCCGCGCTCCGGTCCTCGTCGACGAACAGCGCGACCGCTACGTCCGCCGGGCCGCTCGCGGTGACCGCCTGGCAGAGCATTGAGCGCGCCGCGGCGAGCGCCGCCCCTCGGTCGCCCTCCAGCCCGAGAACTCCCCCTTCGGACAGGTCGACGGCCACCGGGACCTGCGTCAGCCGCGCCGCCGCGGCGAGTGCCGCGGCGAGGACGGGGTCGAGCTCCTGCTCGGTGTGGCGGCCACGGTCCACCGGGGGTGCCCAGCCCTGGTCGGCCAGACCGGCGGAGAGCTTGAGGAAGTCCGCGGCTCCGCGGCGCCGCTCCCACAGGCGCAGTCCGGGCGCCGACGCGCGGTAGCAGAGTTCTGCCGGGTCGGGGAACTGCGCATGTAGGCGGTTCGTCTCGTCCGCGCGGCGCGCGGCGAGTTGTTCGCTGGCTTCGGCCAGGCGGGTGGCGTATTCGCGCTTCGCCCGGCGCAGACCGAAGCGGCCCTTGGTGCGGTCTTCGATCTGGGTTCCGATCATGATCAGTGGACTGAAAAGCGCGATCAGCGCGAATGTGAGGTCCCTGAGCACCAGCACCATGACGCCCGCCAGCACGAGCGGGGCGAGCAGAGCCGATATTCGCAGCGGCTGCCCGTCTGAGCGGCGCGGTTGCTCGGGCAAGCGGACCGGCGGTGCCGCGGATAGGGCGGCGACACGCGGCGCCCGGTTGAACGGGAGCGTGCCACTCGGCCCGGCTTCCCGCACCGTATCGACGTACTGCACCGGGCCGAGCACATCCGCGGGCAGGATGCGGAACGGCACCCGGCCGGCCGCGCAGACCACGTCGTCCGGGCCGACGTGGGCCGGGTCCGTCAGCCGTGCACCGTTGACGTCCGTGCCGTTGCTCGAACCGAGATCCGTCACGGTCACTCGACCGTCGTCGGCGACGTCGATCTCGCAATGCAGCCGGGAGACGTCCGGGCAGGCTACGCGGATCTCCGCTTCCTCGCCGCGGCCGAGCCGCGCGCGTCCGGGCTTCAGCGACACGGACAATCCCGATTCCAGGCCGCCGATGATCCGCAGGACCGCGCCCGAGCTCACCGCCATTCTTCTGGTCGCGGCAGTGGTTGTCGTCCCGGTGTTCGTCACAGCGGCGTTCGTCGCAGCGGCGTTGGTCGCGGCCGCGCGCTCGGAATCCCGGCCACGGATCAGGCCTGCGGCCCGGTCGGACGATTGCGTCGCGGCCGCGACCTGCGACCCCATGACGAGCCCTGATCCGCTCAACGGAGTCGCGGACGCCACCTCGCGGCCGTCGACGAGGAGCCGTCCGCCGGGGGCGCCGAGCGCGGCTGCGAGGTCCGCGACCACGGCATCCGGGCGGCCGAGCCGCACCTCCCACTCGCGTTCGACGCCGGCGTCCCGATGGACGAACCTCATCTGCCACCCACGCTCCGTTGTGCACGCTTGCTCGCGCGGCATCCAGCATCCGCGCGGCTCAAGGGTTTCAGCCGGACTCGGTCCGCCGCGTTCCCCGGAGGTTTCACTGTCCGGAAGGGATGTACAACGCCCGCGGTATCGGGTGATACCGCAAAGGTTTACTCATGGTGCGGCGAAGCCCCCGGTGATCTGAGGACAAGCCGGGCCGCGATCACTAGGTTGGGCCGATGCTCAACGTGCGCAGCGTGGCGAAGGTCGCCGCCTCGATACCGCCGCTGGTCGTCGACCTCGCCATCGCCGCGGCCGTCACCTGGGTCTCGTTGACGACCGCGTCCGGCTCCTACCCGTCTTCGGGCCCGCGGCGGTTCGACGCGTTCGCGATCGCGCTGACCATCGCGGTCGGTGCCGCCCTGGTGCTGCGGCGCCGATTCCCGCTGAGCGTGATGGCGGTATGCGCCGCTCTCGTCGCGATATTCGAGGTGCGCGGGTATTGGTTGAGCTTGAATCAGGCGGGCCTGCAGATCGCGTTCTTCACGGTGGCGTCGCGCCGCGGACGGCGCTGGATCTTGGCCGCCGCCGCAGTCACGTTTCCCGTATTGATCTACAGCAACCTGCACGAGTGGATCGGTTCCCCGTTCGTCATCTGGCTCGAGACCGCGGGGCGCGTGCTGGTCATCGCAGTCGTCGGCGACGGAGCCAGAAGGCTGACGGAGAGCCGCGCGTTCATGGCCGAGTACGACCGGCAGGTGCAGCGCAAGCAGCACGAGCGTGAGCAGCGCGCGGTGTTGCTCGAACGGATCCGCATCGCCCGCGAGCTGCACGACGTGACAGCGCACCACCTGTCCGTCATCGCCGTCCAGGCCGGTCTGGCGCGCTATGTGCTCGAGACCGATACGAAGACCGCCGACCACGCCTTGCGCACCATTTCCGAAGTCGGCAGCGAAGGGCTCGCCGAGCTGCGCCGTCTGATCAGCCTGCTGCGTCCGGATGACGACGAGGCGGGTGCGAGCGCGGACGACCGGCCCGCACCCGGAATCGCGCAACTGCCCGTCCTGATAGAACGCGTCGGCCTCTCCGGCACCCCGTCGCGCTACACGATCGCCGGTCGACAGCGCCCGTTGCCCGCCGGGATCGAGCTGTGCGTCTACCGCGTGGTGCAGGAGTCCCTGACCAACGTGCTCAAGCATGCGCCGGGATCGTCCGTGGACGTGTCGCTGGAATACGAACCCGAGCACATCCGCGTCACGGTCACTGATGCCGGGCCGCACGCCGTTCCGCCCCAGCGGTCCCGCACGCCGCGCTCAGCCGCCGCGCAGGCCACCGATCACAGCGGTGCCGGGGTCGGACTGACCGGCATGCGCGAGCGCGCGTCGCTCTATGGCGGCGCGCTCACCGCCGGACGCAAGCCGGACGGCGGATTCGAAGTCACCCTCACCCTGCCGCTCGACAAGGCCGACGCGGACGAGTTCGACACGCCCGCCCTGCACGAAGGTGAATCAGTACTCGGCTAGTCGTGCACGAGCCGTCCGCGAGCCGTCCGACGGCCGTCCGGGAAAGGATAATCTCGCCGCGCAGCGAACGCCGAGACAAGGAGTGCCAATGCGCGAAGAGTTTGTGCAGCCGGACGGACCGACGAAGGCCGCCGAAGGGGGCGCGTTCGAGCTCGAGGACCTCGACCTGGGCGAGCTCACCGTGACGTCGATGCGCGACACCGTCGCGCTGCCCGAGACGGGCGCCTCGTGGGGGGACTGCTCATGCCAGGGGTCTTCCTCCTGCGTTCAGCAGCAGTACCCTGTGGCCAACTGAACCGGCGCGACCGGGTTCTGAGGACTCTCGGGACTTCACGCTGAGGCGACACGTGCGTCAAGCGGAAAACGCGTCCCGGCGCCTCCGCCGAATCGCGGGGGCGGCCGGGACGCGCCTGGCTGCCGACCGGAGGGTGGGATGTCGGAGAAAGTCGCCGTCGGGGAGCCCTTGCGCGCCCCGGTGACCGCACCGCGCACCATCAGCACGTCCGTCAGCGTCGCGCCGTACGCGCTCGTGCGCATGACGTCGGTGCCGTATCCGGCGCAGAGTCCGCAGAGCGCGTCATTCCGGGAGGCGATGCGCCGGCTGGTCGCACTGGAGGCCGGCCTCGCCGACCTTAAGCCAGTGCTTTGCGACGCTCTCTACGTCAGCCGGAAAGAACACGGGGAAGCATTCCACCGCACCGTCGTCCTGCCGCTGCGACGGGCCGTGCACAACGGCCGGGAACCCGCGTCCGGCCTCCTGGAACGACTCGAAGACCTGCCGTACCGTGTCCCGGAACTGCAGACCTGGCTAGACGACCGCGCGCACCGGAAACTCGTCGCGGAACGGGCAACTGACCTGGCCCCGAGCGCCCTGGCCGACGAGCGACAAGCCCTGGCAGCCCTCTGCGCCCATCCGGCGCTGCTGCACGCGGTCGCGCTCACCAGCGCAGACCTGTTGCGCGCCGTCCAGCGCGCCAGCCGGGTGGACGACCAAACAGCGACACCGGACCGGCGCGGGCGCAAGGCCGAGCCGGGAGTACTGCGCTACACACTGCGCGCCAGCACCAAGACCAGCCCGCTGACCTGGTTCGTCACGGTCGGCTGGGGCCGTCACGACGACGAGCGCCCCGCGACGCGGTGGACGCGCGAGCTCGATCCCGATCCCGCACAGGCGGACAGGTCCGCCGCGACAGTGCCCAATCACGCGCTCACCGAGACGCTGCTCGACGCGCTGCTGTCCGATCCCCGTCGTAGCAGGAGCCTGCGTTACCGGCTCAGCAGCGAGCCCCGGCTCACCACGACCCGGGCGACCTTCCTGCGCAACCGGCAGCAGCTGTCCGCCGGACGGTTTCTCGTCGCGGGTGAGGACGAAGTCGAGGTGGCGCGCGGCGGCCCGCTGGATTTCGTGATCGGCCGCGCCCGGAACCCGGTCCTGCTCGACGATCTCGTCGGCGACCTCGTAGACGGGATCTGCGCGCCGTCCAAGTCGGGTCAGCGGAAGGCGTCGGCCAAGGTGCGGGCCGAGGCCTTCATACGGCGGCTGGTCGACGAGCGGTTGCTCGCGCCGTGTTCCCCGGTCGACCCGCAGGAACCCGACCCGCTGCCCCGGCTCGCCGCCTGGCTGCGTGAACCGCAAGACGACGCTGACGCTCACCTCGCCGAGCAGCTCGAGGCGATATCTGCCGCGACGCGCGCGTTCGCCGACACCGCGCCGGAGCTGCGGCAGCGTGCGCTGTACGAGCTCTCCGCACGGTGGAACGCGGTTTTCGCGGAGATACAGCGCCCGGCGCCGAGCGCCCCAGTACTCACCGAGGACTTGGTGACGCGCGCGCCCGTACCCGTCGGCGGCCTGCTCGGCGCGGACGACCGCGCGGCCTTGGCCGAGTTCGCGCCCTTCGCGGAACGCTTCGACGTCGGACATGCGGTGCGCGATCTCCTGCGGGACCGGTTTGTCGCGCGCTACGGCCTGGGCGGGACCTGCCCACGCCCGTGGGAGTTCGCTCCGGAGGTGCGACGGGCGTGGCAGGACGTGGACACACCGGTGACCGGGCCGGAGGGCGGCGAGTGGCGCGAGGAGGTCTTCCTCGACGAGGACCAGGTGCGGGAGGCGGGGACGGCGGGACGGCTCGGACCCAGGCCCGTCTCGTACTCGTTCTTCGTGCAGCGCGACGACGACTCCGGGCTGCTGTGCGTCAACCACGTCTACGGCGGTTGGGGCAGGTTCACCAGCCGGTTCCTCTCCGCGCTCGGCCCTTCGGCGGCGGCCGACGTCACCCGGCAGATCCACGACGGCCTCGGACCCGCCGCGCGGCCGGTGCAGATCCGCCCGGTAGGCGGCTTCAACGCGAACCTCCACCCGCGGCTGGTGCCCGACGAACTCGGCGACGACCCGCGCCGCGCCTCGCTCACCGAACGCGACGTCGAACTGATCCACGATCCGGCCACCGACCAGGTCCGGTTCCGCCTGCGCAACGGCAGGCTGCTCGACGTCCTCTACTCCGGGTTCCTCGCCCCCGTGATGCTGCCGGACCGCGTCGCCGTGTTCGTCAACGACTTCCCGAGCGGCGTGGTCAACTTCGCCCCGCTCGTGCCCCGGTTCACCGTCGAGACGCCCGCCGGGCAGCTGATCAGAACGCCCCGCCTGCGCTATCGGCACCTGGTGCTCCGCCGTCGGCGGTGGCACCTGCCCGGCGCCACGCAGTCCGCGCTGCGCGAGGAAATCGCCGCCGACGGGGAGGTGCCGATCGGCGCCGTCGCGCGGTGGCGCTCGCTGCTCGACCTGCCGGAGCAGGTTTTCCTCCATCCCCTGCCGCCGCCGAGCGTCGACCGCACGTCGCAGGGGTTGTTGCGCGCTCTGGAGCTGCCCAAGCCGCACCTGGCCGATCTGGGAAACGCCTTGCATCTGCGGTGCCTGGGAAAGTGGCTCGCCCGGCACGGCGACGGCGTCGTGTTCGAGGAGGCGCTGCCGGCCGCGGGCGGCAGAACCCTGCCACACCGGGCGGTCGAGCTGGTCGTCGAGACCTACCGGAGCGGGGAGCTCCGATCCGGATCAATGCGGCTCGGGGCGTGACTATGGACGTGATCTGCTACTACTACCGGCCGACGAAGGCGCCGCTGCTGCGCGAAGCGGTGTTGCCGATCGCGCGAGACCTGGCAGACGCGGGTATGTCAGTGCACGTAGAGCGGCACTGGCTGTACGGTCCACATCTGCGGCTGCGGGTCGACGGCCCGGATGCGCAGACGCTCGCGGACGAGGCCGCCGAACGCCTGCGCCGATATCTGATCGACCACCCCTCGGTGCATCAGGTCGATACGGCCGCGCTGCTCGCCGACGCCGAAGCGACGGGGTACGCGGAGCTCGTGCCGCCGCCGTACGGCCCGCTTCGGCCGGACAACACGGTCCGCGTCGAGCCGAACGACGACAGCCGCACGCGCCCGCTGCTCCACGATGACGGTGTCGAGGTACGCACCCGCCTGCTGCGCCTCGGCGTTCCGGTACTGCGTGCGACCACTGATTTCCTCGGCGCGCACGGCGACGGCGCCCCTGCCCGGCTCCAGGTCGCACTCGCGGCGATGACCGCGCACGCCGCGGCGCTCCCCACGGTCGGCGTGACCGGCGGATACCACTCCTACATCTCGCACCTCGAGGACTTCCTGGCCAACAACGACCCCGACGGCCGGCTCGCCGAGGCCTTCCGCGACCGGTGGGAGCAGCACGCCGAGCAGGTCACCGGGCTCGTCGAGCGGATCTGCGAGGGCCGGCTGCAGCCGTGGGAGGAATTGTGGTCGCAGTGGTCGCGCACGGCCTGGCGGTATGTGGACGAACGGCGCGTCGCGGGCGCGCAGCTCACCGGAGGTGGCGGGCGGCGCCGTGCGGTGTTCAGCGAGTACCACCAGATGATGCACCGCGCCGACCCCGAAGGCTCGATGCGCACGCGGCCCGACGCCCTGGTGTACCGCTGGTGCACGAACGTCCTCTACCTGCTGCTGGCCGTCTGTGATCTGCGGCCACTCGAACGCTATCTCGCCGCCTTCCTGGTGATCCGGGCGGTGCCCGAGCTCACCGGTCACAGCTGGCGGGCCGAGATGGCCGACGCCGTCGCGCGCCGGGAGCGGGTGTGACCCGGCTACGGCCCGGCGTGCGGGCCACGGCCATGCCCCGCGGTGTGCACGTGCGCGGCTGGACGGGAAGCTTCACCGTCGAGGGCGGCGCAGGCGTGCCCGCGCTGTGGACCCGGCTCGAGGACGCGCTGCGGCGCGACCGCCTCGATGACCTGTTGGCCGCTGCGGGCCCGAAGGCTCGCAGCGTTCTGCTGGAGCTGCTCGACACGCTGGACGGGCACGACATGCTGACGTCTGCTCCCAGCGGCGAGGGGGGCGCGGGCGGCGCGGCGGAGGACGCGAGCGACACAGCGGAGAGCGCGGGCGGCGCGGCGGCTGCTGATACCGGAGGTCGACTCGCGCGCCGTTGGTTCGGCGCCGTCGCGGCGGATCCCGAC